>CAYJAF010000007.1:35710-64396 GCA_964368195.1 uncultured Thermodesulfobacteriota bacterium | reverse complement strand
ACAAACCCCCCCCCCCCCCCCCCCCCCCCCACACAAGGGCGCGGGGGGGGGGGGGGGGGGGGCCCCCGAAATTTATACACACCAACAAATCGTGGCCCCCCCCCCCCCCCCCCCACGCCGAAAATGTTATTTTAATGAGAGCTCAGGAGAGAATCTATTGTTAAAAAAATTTTTTCCCAAAGATAAACTTTAAAATTGGAATCATATATTAAAAGCGGAATCCCTTTGCTTTATAATAAAGGGATTCCGCTAGTTTTTTAGGAAAGCAAATTAAGCCATCAATTTGTAATAAGTATTTTTAATTGGTGCGCTTAAAGTCGGCAGGGCTTTTTCCAACAAAATTTCGTGGTGGCCCAGCTCCTCTTGGCGATAGCCAAAAGTGGCGCGGATGGCAGTGGCCACAAATTGAGCACTGCGGTCAATAGCCACCGGGAGGCTGTCGCCTTGCAATAAACTGCCGGTGAGGACACTCGAGAAGATGTCGCCTGTCCCATGGTATTGCGAGGGCACAAATTCCCGTTCAGTGAGCCAAAAGCGCTTGTCGATGCGGTCGTAGGCTATGACTGTGGCCGCCTCCGGGCGGTCAGCAAAAGCGGCGCTGGTGATGACAACCATCTCCGGCCCCAAATCAGCCAAGGAAACTAACCATTCTTTGGCTTCGCTTTCGGTGAAAGAATTGGGGGTAGGGCGATCCAAAAGGAAGGCCGCTTCCGTCAAGTTGGGAGTTAAGACTTTGGCGTGGCAAGCTAGTTTTTTCATCTCAGAGACCATTTCCAAAGACATGGTGGGATAAAGCTCTCCGTTATCAGCCATAACCGGATCAACAACCACCAGGGCATCGGGCTCGGAAAAGCGTTTGATTACGTCGCTAACCATATCCACTTGTTGGGCAGAGCCTAAGTAACCGCTGTAGATGGCATCGAACTTCAAGCCCATTTCGTTCCAATGGTCAATGATTTTCGGAAGCTCTGCCGTCATATCCACCACCACGAAGTTGGGGATAAGCGTGTGAGTTGACAAAACAGCCGTAGGTAAGGGGGAAACTTCAAACCCCATGCTGGAAAGCACAGGAATAACCACAGTTAAAGAGCAACGACCATAAGCACAAATGTCATGGATCGCCGCCACTTTTGGTAGGGGATTTTTCATAAAACACCTGAATTTGAATAGCAACAGATTGAGAAATAACCGGTTAATCTCTATTATCTGTAGAAGAAGGGGAAGATTTTACAAAAGAGGCTACCAGACCGACCACGCCCACTAAGCCAACTAGAAAGCTTAGAGAGCCGGAGAAAACAAGCATCACAAAGAGGTGAGGCTCTTGGCTGGTAAAGGCCCCTTTAACGACCCAGACTCCCACCGGGAGAAAGCAGATGGCCATTAGAGCCAAAATGAGGCGGGCTAAGGGGTGAGTTGTATTCACAGGGTTTGCCTTTGAAACTCAAAGAGGGTTTGAGTCAATAATCACTCAAATTTAAAAGGCGGAGCCGGTTACTAATGTTTTTATAATCGGTTCCGCCTCACTTAAAAAGCAGCTTACTGCTAAAAAACAGTTTACTGCTTTAACTATTTACTCTTCTTCAATGGTGATGGCGCCGAATTCACAAGCATCAACGCAAGCTTCGCAACCCAAGCATTCGTCAGGGTTGACCGCAACGGCCACGCCGTCTTTGACTTCGTAAACGTCAACGGGGCAAGCGTCTTTGCAAAGGCCATCGCCATTACATTTACCGGCATCAACTTTAACATTCCATCCCATAATAACACCTCAACAATTCTGTTTGAATTTGGGCTCCTCTGACTTTGAGCCCTTTTGGTTTTTAGATAAATTCAACCTTGAGGGCCAGTGTCCGTTGCCCTCTTTCGTACTTGCGTATTGCCAGTAGCGAGTTGAATACTTATTATATACTCTAATTTTACAAAATTTGCAAGAATTTCTTGCTACCTATTCACGTCAATCTAATTTATAAGTTTCCCTACGTCGCCCTTAAAACGTTATTTGCATCGTCAAATTAGATTGACGTAAAACCGCTTCCACTCAGCGGTAAAATACGATATAATAAAAAGATGGGGCAGTCTTCCGGAAGGGAGGTTGCTTATGGAGCAGTTCCTTATGGATATGCTAGCTGGAACACTGGCCAGCATATTAGCAGTTGTCATTGTAGATTGTTGGCGTAAATAACGTCGGCCCTTAGATGAAAATTGCCCTTATGGGAACGGCAATTCCCATAAGGGCCTAACTTTTAGTTTTCGAACAAACAGGGAGACTCGCTCCAAGACCGGGAGTGTTATAAGCACTCTCGGTCTGTTTAATATAAGAAACTTTGGCCAAATTGTCAATTAAAAAACTGGCTATATCACGTCAATCTAATTTGTAATTTTCCGGGCTCCGTTGGCCCAACTTTTCATCTCTTGCCTGCTGGTCTAAGCCCTACAACTCGCTAAAGCTCAGACAATAGGGCTTAAATTTAGCAGTCAAGTTCTGAAAAGTTTTCCTCCGTCGCCGCAAAACTCATGACGTTCTATCAAATTAGATTGACGTGATTCAGGGTCTATGCGTCTTAATTCTCGCCGCTCGCCTCTTGGGTTACCCGCTTTTCTTACTTTTATAGTAATTACTTTATTACCTGATTTCCGTGGGGAGATAGGGTTGACAAAGGGCCTGATAGTTGAGGAGTTCGGTTTCGGTTGCTTGCTTGAATTGGGCCATAAAGCTCGGGTTTAAAACTGATTGGGGCCGATATTTTTGTAAAAATAATGGGCTGTTTCCGGCGGCAGTTTTGGCTATGGCCAAGATGCTTTCTTTGGTGACAAAGGGAAAGGCCACGGTGGTGCGGAATTCGTGGGGCAGGTTTGATTCTTTAAGAAGAAAGACAGATTGTATAATAGAATCTCCCAGAAATTTGGGCGATAATTCCGGCGGATATTTATGTGGGTCGCTCTTTAGATCTAAGGCCACATAGTCAATTAGTTTGCCTTGAAGTAATTGGGCCAGCATTTGCGGCGAAGACCCGTTTGTGTCAAGCTTTATGGCGTAACCTAAATGCTTCAATTCGGAAATAAAATGGGGCAAAGATTTTTGCAAGGTAGGCTCCCCGCCGGAGATGACGACTCCATCTAAAACTTTACGTCGTTTAGTCAAAAAGGCGAGGATTTCCTCGGGGGGCAAGAGGCTATTTTGTGCCAAAGGGCCCTCGGCTTCCTTACTAGAAGCCGCAGAGCCCAATAGATGGGGGTTATGGCAAAAGGGGCAAGTGAAATTACATCCTTTAGTAAAAATGACGGCCGCCAGCTTTTGCGGAAAGTCTATGGTGGAATGTTTAATTAAACCACCAATTTGTAAAACATTCAAATTTTCCATTTGCCAAAACTTTTAAGCGCAAAGAGAATCTTCACCTTGAGCACTTGTGTTTTCCAACAAAACTTCCCTTTCGGCGACAATGGCCAAATTCGGTCGAATGCTTTGGATTTCTTCCGTTAATCCGCCTGGCACATTATAGGTTTGGCGTAAAGTATATTCGGCTTGCTTACCATCATTCCAGCGGTTTGTGGGGCGCAAATAGCCAACCACCCGGGAGTAAACTTCCGTTTCTTTCTGGCAGTGAGGACAACTGGGTACCTCACCTGTAAAATAACCGTGGTCGGTGCAAATGCTAAAAGTAGGGGTTAGGGTGAAATAGGGTAATTTAAATTGGCCGGTTATTTTTTGCACTAAAGATTTAACGATTTTAGTATCTTTCACCTCTTCACCCAAAAAGTTATGAATAACGGTGCCGCCGGTATAGCAACATTGCAACTCATCTTGAAGCTCTAAAGCCTCAAAGAGATCGTCGGTGTAGTTGACCGGCAGGTGGGTGGAGTTAGTGTAAAAGGGAGCGTCCGCCTTTGCGCCATTTCCGGCGGTGATGATGTCGGAATAGCGTTCCGCATCAAGACGAGCCAAACGGAAGGAAGTGCCTTCGGCCGGGGTGGCTTCCAAGTTGAAGAAGTGGCCGGTTTCCTCTTGAATTTCGGCCAGGCGTTCCCTTATGTGGGTAAGGGTTTTGAGCATAAATTTGTGGCCGCTTTCACTTTCAATGCCTTGACCAAAGAGGTTGAGACAAGCTTCATTGCCGCCCACCACACCGATGGTTGAAAAGTGGTTTGTCCAATAGTGATTGGTGGCGGCTTTGACGCTCCGGAGGTAGAAGTTCGTATAAGGATACAAGCCGCCTTCGGTGAAGCGTTCCAGCTCTTTGCGTTTAATAACCAAGCTCTCTTTGGCCAAGTTAATTAAACTATCCAAACGACTAAAGAAATCCGTCTCATCTTGGGCTAAATAACCAAGGCGCGGAAGGTTGATTGTCACCACTCCCACTGAGCCGGTCAAAGGGTTGGCCCCAAAAAGGCCGCCGCCCCGTTTGCGCAACTCGCGGTTATCAAGGCGCAAACGGCAACACATGGAGCGCGCATCTTCCGGCGACATATCAGAATTGACGAAGTTGGAAAAATAGGGGATGCCGTAACGCCCGGTCATTTGCCAAATGGCCTCGAAGCGGGGGCTTTCCCAATTGAAATCTTTGCCAATGTTATAGGTAGGAATAGGGAAGGTGAAGACCCGACCTTTATTGTCGCCTTCCATCATCACCTCGGCAAAGGCCCGATTGAGCATATCCATTTCCGCTTGATATTCGCCGTAAGTTGTCTCCAATTCTTTCCCGCCAATCACTACCGGCTGATTGCGAAACATCTCCGGGACGTCTAAATCCATAGTTATATTAGTAAAAGGAGTCTGGAAGCCCACTCGGGTGGGGATATTGATGTTGAAGACGAATTCCTGCAAGGCCTGTTTCACATCACGATATTGTAAATTATCATGGCGAATAAAGGGGGCCAGCAAAGTGTCGAAGCTGGAAACAGCTTGGGCTCCGGCTGCTTCCCCTTGGAGAGTATAGAAAAAGTTCACCAATTGTCCCAAGGCCGAGCAAAAATGCTTGGGCGGCGCACTTTCCACATTGCCGGAAATCCCCTTAAAGCCCTCTTTTAAGAGATCGGCAAGATCCCAACCCACGCAATAAACCGAGAGCTGATTCAAATCGTGCAAATGCAAATCACCACTTTTGTGAGCTTCCCGAATGTGGGGGGGATAAATGCGGTTGAGCCAATATTCCGAGGTAACGTCAGAGGAGATGAAGTTGTTCAGACCTTGGAGGGAAAAACCCATGTTACTGTTTTCCCGCACGCGCCAATCCAAACGAGAGAGGTAGCCATCCATTAAATCGACTTGGGCTTTGGCGGCCAAGCTTCTGATTTGGGCCCGCTGTTCCCGATAGAGAATATAGGCTTTGGCCGTGCGACGATAGGGAGATTCCAACAGAACAAATTCCACAATGTCTTGAATGGTTTCCACTTCAATGACGGGGCCGGATTCCAAAAGCTCGGCGCGGCTCAAAGTTTTCAAAGTTAACTGGCGGGCGGCTGATTCATCAAATTCACCGGTTGCTTGGGCAGCTTTGAAAATGGCGCGCGTAATTTTAGCGGCGTCGAAGGAATCTGTGCGGCCATCTCTTTTTTTAATCGTGGTGAATTTCATTGTTTCTCCTTGAAAATCAGTGAGTTATTTAATATATCTTGATTTAATCAACCTGTTTTTAGCGCAAAAAAAACCATAGCCTTACTTTGAAGGCAAAAAAATTTAAATTGTATTTTTGAATTTTCTTTTAGAAAATATTGACCTTAAAAAGTGAAAATAATTTTGAAAAGACCAATTTGATGTATAAATAAATATTCTCGCTAAATGAAAATTAATTATCTATGAAGCTCTTACTAATGTCAAGGCTGATTTCTATCCTAAATAGCACATATTCTATTTTGAAGTAAATTCAGCACAATATATTGAGTGTATATTGTTGCTTTTTAACCATAACGAGCAATTTTATATGCTGACCTCTTCCTTTACTTATGCATAATAGCATTTAACTAAGATTAACATACACTTAATTGACATGAGAATTTTATCTGCTAAAAGCCTTAAAACTAAAGGAGTTTCTCAGCGTTCCGGTAGAGGCGAGGGTGGCAATTTGAAATAAGGGCCTTCAAAACCGGGCACCGGCCCGCCACATCCGGCGGGGTAGACGCACGATTGCAAAAGAGTGAGCTGGGGGGTTACTCCTTGGCAAAATCCCATTACCGTCAGGGTGCTTCCGGTTTTCAGGTTATCGGCATTGCTGGCTTCCCAGTTCCAAAAAAAGACAACCAAGGGACGGTTATTGGGGCCGGCATCAATGGTGACGTAAGCATAAATGCGGTCGAATTTATAGCGGTAGGGCCGTTGGGGAGGGTGGATGGTTTTGATGCGGCCGGTGACAATAAGGAGCTTTCCGGTATAGAGATAATCAGCTTGAGACAAATCGGTGGCGTAGGCCTCAGCCAAGGCTTGGGGGCTGACCGTCACCGGTTGAATATATTTTCTTTGGGCGGCGGCCGGGGCGGCACTTGCCAATGTTAGCACTATAATCAAGCTGAAAATGAATTTCAAAATAGATCCTCACTGGTTGCCGCAAAAAAGACAACTATAGATATAATGCTGGATGGGTGGGAAAAAGTCAAGTGGGCTCTGGGGTGAATACACGTTAATCTAATTTGTTATTTTCTGCCGCTCGCCTCTGGGGGTGCTTCTCCAAAAGCTTCCTTATTTTAATTCCTTCGGCTTCGCTTCGCCTTCCTTCCGTTCATTAGGCGGATTTAAAATTGCGGAATTTTTTGGAGAAGCACCCCCTTCGGCTCAGCTCTCGTGGTAAGGTCTAATATGACATAACAAACGTTGCTTGACTTTAAACCGCAAGGGCGACCGAGTGGGAAGGGGAGCAATCAAGCGTGGTGAGCGATGGCGCTGGTTTGAGGTGTATTGATTTTGTGCATCATGTTAATGGCTCGGCTGTAGGCCTCTTGATCTAAAGTGGCATCTGAGCTATTGGAATATCTGGCCGCAACTAAGGGAGGCTCATTGATTTTAGAAGCTTTGGTGGCAGCCACCTTCCAAGCCTGATCGGGTTGATATTCGGGATTGTTAACAATATTAACGGGGCCGGGGGAGAGGATTTCCGGTTCCGGCTTGTCCAGGTTATAACGCATTTCTTCAATGGCAGCAGTTGCGGCATAAGCCGGCTGATTACTCGGCACATCAAAATGATTTGGTGCCCCGTAGGAAGCGTAATTAATACTCGTTGGTTGACCATTAACTTCATTTAAACGCCGTGCTGAATTAGAAGCCGCCGCTTCAGCTTGAATGCTTGCATCGTTTAAATAATATGGCGAAAGTGGGCTGACTAAATTAGCTCTCATAAAACTTTCCCTTTCTAAAGTGATTGGGTTGCCCGTAGTCATCATTGAAGGTGAGGGCAAAAGGGTAAGAGGATCCGGGGCCGGCTGCGCCTCGCTTGTAGGTGGGGCCGCAATATCTGCCGGGCCCGGAGTCTCCAACTTAAGCTCCAAACGCCCACCATGACTTTGAACTTCCGGAGTGAACTGGTAGAGCTTCACTCCATTATCTGAGTATTGATACCAAGCCGCATCTTCCCAACGAGAATTCGATTCCAAAATCTGTTGCGGGTGGCGAGCCACCGAAGCCTCATCGAGAGGATCGGCGGTGGGTTCGCGCCTGGGACTGATGTCGAAAAAACGTTGGAGCGCATCGGCCACTTGATCCACTCGGGGCAAGGGTTCATTTTGAAACTCCAGGTGGTTACTTTGCCCCAAATGATGCCCCGGCGGAGCTTCATAGTTCTCAACAGTCACAGCCAAAGGATTGTCGCTGGTGGCGTAAGGTTGAGCCAAACGGCCTTGCACCAAAACATTGGGCACGCTATTGTGAGCCGTAACCGAATGGGTCAGGCGCCTGTCTGCGGCATCGTGTAAATTGCCCCCCAGATAATTAGTCCGGTAGGTATCCGGTGCGGTAATGGGGCTAACTTGTCTGTCATCTATGAGGATCATAAGTTTCTCTTCATTCAAAATGTTAGAAATGTTAGCATTTACCGGAATTTAGACGCAAAAAAAGCGCCCATACTTAAATCGGGTTTAAGTATGCTGACGCTATCCATAGCTTTTATTTTGGCTTTTGTCCTATCTAAAATTCTTAACGTCTTAAATTTCAAGCATCTTAAGCATTTACAATCTAAAACTTTTACAATATCATTTTAGAAACTTAAGCGGACGAAGACTCAAAGCCATACACCTCTTCCATTGAGGTTAGTTTATCATAACTCAAATTAAAGTTTAGTGTCAAGTATTTTTTAAGAAAATTAGAAGATATTTCTAAAAACTTTAAAAGCACAGCCAAAGCTGTGCTTTTAAAGAAAAGGGGAGATAACTATTACTCTTCGCTACAATAAATTTGGTTCCGACCTTCATCTTTAGCGCGATAAAGGGCCGCATCGGCCCGCCCGATTAAATCACTTAGCTCTTCCCCCGGCTTATGTTGAGCAACACCACCACTAACGGTAACACTAAGCTCTTCCCCGCGAATGGTGATATTTGTTTCCATTAAATTAATACGGGCGCTGTCAGCTAAAACTTTGGCACTCGCCAAGGGTAGCCCCGGGCAAACAAGCACAAATTCCTCGCCACCCAAACGCACCGGCAGGTGATTTTTACTCGCCACATCACGCACAACCGAGGCAAAAACTTGCAGGACTTTGTCACCGAAATTGTGGCCCCAAGTGTCGTTTATTCTTTTGAAGCGATCTAAATCAAAAATTATAAGTGATAGTGGAGCATTGTTTTTTTGCGCATCAACGATAATTTGCGGAAAAACACGGTTCAGATGGCGACGGTTAAAGAATTTTGTCAATTCGTCAGTCACGGCCAATTGTGCTTGAGCTTCCAATTCATTGGTCAACTCAGTAATGCGCTTTTGGGCGGCGGCAATCTGATTCGTCAGGTTTTCGCTATTGGCTAAAGATTGCTCTGTTTCAGCGAGAAGCCCATCTAAATATTGAGTCAAATCATTTCCCGATGATTCACTGGAAAGCTGCTTTGAGGTTTCCAAAAGGAAATTTTGATAACTGGTGGTAGACTGAGAAGCAGATTCTAAATTTTCTTCTAAAAATTTGGAAATAGCCATAAAATCAAGGGTAGCTTTATTGACGGCCTCGGCTTCTTCTTTGCAGCTAGAAGACTCAATGGCGTAAAAATGCTCATAAAGACTTTGTGAAAGGGGAGTAAAGAATTTAGCGTTACTTTCCAAAAGCTCATTTAAAGTGAGGCAGAGTTTTGGGTTGGTATTGGCCAAATAATCATAAAAAAGACGGTAATTCAAAGGAGAGGCAGGGATGCCCCTTTTGGCCAAAAACGGCAACAAACGCTTCACCAGCAAGTAGCTTTGCATGACCTCTGCTTCTTGCTCTTCACCGGTAGTCTCTTTTTGAGGCACAATATATTTCAAATCAGTGTTACTTTTTTCCATATTATTTCAGATCACTGCTCTTAGGCAAAAAAACTTCAAGATATTAAGGTTTGCTTCGCAATCTTTTATCCTTTCATAATTTAACATCAAATTTTATTATATTATACACATTTCAACCCTTAAGTGCAAGGATAAAGCCAAGGAAATCAATTTAAAAGTTTATTTGGGAAAAAGCATTTCAAAATGATATTTTTACTTCCAAAAAAGTCTTTAAAAGAATTCTAGTGATGATTCAGAGCTCTTTCTGGACAAAATTTTAGATGATTGCTATAATATGGACATTATTTTATTTTAGGATTTTTTTATGAGCATTGATGGCCCCTCCTCAAAAATCACTTGTGGCCCTGAAGACCCCCAATCTGTGGGGTGGACAAGAGCCCAAACCATAACTTTTTTTCAAGACGGCCCGCCACTGAAACTGGAAGCAGGTGGAACTTTGGCACCGGTCACTTTGGAATATGAGACCTACGGCACTTTATCTGCGGCCAAAGACAATGTCGTTCTAATTTGTCATGCCCTGACCGGAGACGCCCACGCCGCCGGGTGGGACGAAAACCCCGAAGGCCCCTTGAGGGACTACCGCTGTGGGAAACCGGGCTGGTGGGACGAATTGATCGGCCCGGGCAAAGCCATTGACACCCGCAATTTTTTTGTAATTTGCATAAATGTTCCGGGCAGTTGTTACGGTTCCACCGGGCCAATGAGCATTAACCCGGCCACCGGGCGACCATATGCTTTAAGCTTTCCGGTGGTGACGGTTGGTGATTGGGTTCGAGTTCAGATAATGCTTTTGGAGCATTTGGGCATTGAAAAACTCTATGCGGTGGTTGGCGGCTCTGTCGGGGGCCAACAAGCCTTGGAGTTTGGCTTGGCTTGGCCTGAACGGGTAGAGCGGATGCTGGTGCTTTCGGCCGGTTTCCGAATTACAGCCCAAGGTTTAGGCTTTAATTCCGTGGCTCGAAACGCAATTATTAACGATTCCAATTTTAACGGCGGCAATTACTATGATGGTGAAGCGCCCCGGCGTGGCTTGGCCGCCGCCCGTATGCTGGCCCACATCACCTATCTTTCCGAAGAGAGCATGGGCCATAAATTTGGACGGCGCCTGCAAGATAAAGTGATGCCAGAGTTCACTCTCACCGGGGTTGAGTTTGAGGTGGAAAGCTACCTCAAGCATCAAGGGGAGAGCTTTGTCAAGCGCTATGACGCCAATAGCTACCTCTATATCACACGCGCCATGGATTACTACGACGCCTCTGTGTGGGGCGATGGCAATCTGGACAAAGCCGCCAGTCGAATTACGGCTAAAAGCCTGGTCGTCTCTTTTTCCTCAGACTGGCTCTTTCCACCGGAACTTTGCCGCGAGCTCGTCCGTTCACTTTGTCGTGCCGGTCGCTCTGTCACTTACGTTGACATTCCGTCTCGTTATGGTCACGATGCCTTTTTGGTGGAGACCGAAACAGTCAGCCGCCTAATCAACAGTTTCTTGCGCAATTGAAATAGGATTTTTTATGACCAAACCCAAACAAAACTCGGCTAAACCTAACTCCGACCTGGAAGAGTTGAAACTATTTGCCGCTGAAAACATCGACATCGCTTTGGTGCGTCAAGTTGTAAACCTATTAAACAGAACAGAAACTGCTCCTGAAGTGGTGGGCCGTTGGCAAGACCAAATCATTTTAGAGGAATTGCCGCGGGGGGCCTCGGTTTTAGATTTGGGCTGTGGTGATGGAGATTTGCTCTCAAAGCTCATGCGCACTCTAGAAGTTCGGGGCCAAGGGGTGGAGCTCGATCCCATGGCGGTCTTAAGGAGCATTGATCGCGGAGTCCCGGTCTTAAACCTTGATGTAGATAAAGGTTTGGGGGATTTTGCCAGCCAAAGCTTTGATTACGTCATTTTAGAAAGCACGCTCCAAACCCTTAAAGAGCCTATAGCTGTGCTCGAAGAGATGTTGCGGGTTGGCCGGCGGAGTATTGTCTCTTTTCCCAACTTTGGCCAATGGCGTGTTCGTTTTGATTTAGCGGTGCGGGGGCGGATGCCGGTTACGCCAAGTTTGCCTTACGGCTGGCATAACACACCGAACATTCACCTTTTTACTTTGGCCGACTTTTGGGATTGGTGCGAAAATTCCAGGGTTGAAGTGGCCAAAGCTTACGGCTTAACCGAAGGCAAAATTCACCCCTTAAGCCCTCAAGACAACCTGACGGCTGACGAGGCACTGTTTTTCTTGGGGAAATAATCGAGCATGTCAATTGACAAATAAGCGTTTAATATTATATTGATATTTTGTAGCCGTATAAAATGTAAGGGCGACGTAGGAGCCCGAGGAAGCAGCAAATAAGACGCTCTTGCCTTGTCTTTAAGGAAACGCTAATCACGTAGGTTTCCTTAAAATTTACGATCTCCAAGTTTACATAATATTACTTATCGGACAAATGAAGGGGTCTCTCAAAGTACTTCTCCCATGGTTGGTTCACCTAAATACTTAATACCTAATAGAAAAAACTCGTAACTCTGACTGCGGGTTGCTTCCGGTTTCAGGCGCACTATTTTATTGAACTTGGGCTTAATTGTCTTGATGAAATCTTCAGCTTCTTGGCTTTGAAATATTTTACACAAGAAATGGCCGTTTCTTTTTAAATAGCGCTCGGCCCAGAGCCAAGCCATTTCCACCAACTCCAAACTACGAGCCTGGTCGACATCGCGGCGCCCGGTAGTCTTAGGGGCCATGTCGGAAAGTATAACCTCAAACGGAGCCTCACCGTCTCGTAAAATGGCTGTGGGGTCATCGAGTAAATCTGCTTGGCGAAAATGCAAAAAAGGCCCTTCAGCTACAGAAGCCGGGTTTATGTCCAAACCCACCACCAAGCCTTGGTAACCCACCTTCTGAGAGGCGTAAAGACTCCAGGAACCGGGCGAACAACCAAGATCTAAAACGTGCTGCCGCGCCGCTAATATCTTGTATTTTTTATCTATTTCTTCCAGCTTATAAACAGACCGAGCCGGAAAGCCGTCTTTGCGGGCCTTTTGGCTAAAGTGGTCATTGGAACTCAAGCGACTACGGTCTTTAATGGTCATAAATAATATCCAAAAAGTATTCGTAACAACTTATCAATCTAATTTGATAGTTCATCATTAAATATGTGGCGACCCAAGGAAAACTTTTCAGAAATTGACTGCAAAATTTAAATCCTACTGTTTGAGCGTTAACGAGTTGTAGGGTTTAAATTGTAGGCAAGAGATGAAAAGTTGGGCCAACGGAGCCCGAAAAATTTTCTATATTGACAAGGGACTGGCTCCTACGGAGCAACTTAATTTGTGAGATACTACTAAACTAGATTGACATCTTTGTAACAAAGCCCACCTTGAGGTTATCAGGGCGGGCTTTGTTAATTCAGGCCACTTTGACCTTTTCAGGCCGAAGTGCTTCCAAAGTTAAGGGCCGTTTCTTAGAAAATACCTTTAACTTTGCCGGTGTCCACATCAACATCAACGCGGCGGTAAGCCGGGTCAGAGGCGGTGCCGGGCATAAGGGTGACGGTTCCGGCCATGGGCACCAAGAAACCGGCGCCGGCATAGACCAAGCAGTCGCGGACGAAAAGACGCCAGCCCTTGGGCACACCCTTGAGGGTGGGATCGCCGGAGAGAGACAAGTGAGTCTTAACCATGCAGAGGCCCAATTGAGAGAGTTTGGGATCTTTTTGGTAAAGTTCAAGTTTTTGGTTGGCTTCGGGGCCGTAATCAACACCGTCGGCGCCATAAACTTCTTTGGCGATTTTTTCAATACGATCTTTGATGGGATCGTTGAGGTCATAGAGATATTTGAAGTCGAGTTTGTCTTCGCAAGCTTCTTTAACGGCTTCGGCCAATTCAACAGCGCCTTCGCCGCCTTTGAGCCAGTGGTCACTGACGGCCACGCGGGCGCCGGCAGATTCACAAGCCTTGCGGATAGCTTCGATTTCTTCTTTGGTATCGGTGACAAAGGAATTGATGCAGACAACGGGGCTGATGCCGGCTTTACGCACGGTGGCCACGTGGTGCAACAAGTTGGCACAACCTTTTTCCACTTGACCCACGTTGGGCACTTTGTATTCCTCGGGCAAGGGTTTGCCGGGAACGGGAATGGGGGCGCCACCATGACATTTCAAAGCCCGCACCGTGGCCACGACAACGGCGGCGTTGGGGGTGAGGCCGGAGAAACGGCATTTGAGGTTCCAGAATTTCTCAAAACCGATGTCAGCGGCGAAACCGGATTCGGTGACGTGGTAGTCAGCCAATTTCAGAGCCAAACGGTCAGAAACGATGGAGCTTTGGCCGATGGCGATGTTGGCGAAAGGCCCTGCGTGAACGAAAGAAGGTTGACCTTCGATGGTTTGCATCAGGTTGGGATTGAGGGCTTCGACCATCCAGGCGGTCATGGCGCCGGCAACATCAAGATCGCTGGTGGTGACGGGTTTGCCTGTTTTGTCGTAAGCAACCACGATTTTGCCAATGCGTTCGCGCATATCTTTCAAATCAGAGGCAACGGCCAAAATAGCCATAATTTCCGAAGACACGGCAATACCGAATTTGGATTGCATGGTGTAACCATCGGATTTACCACCTAAACCAATGATGATGTTACGCAAACATTGAGCGGCGAAATCGATAACCCAGTTATATTCCACGCGAGTGGGGTCAATATCAAGGCGTCTGAGGCCGCGTTTGGCCATGATTTCGTCGGTGTAGTTTCTTTCGTGTTGCATCCGGGAGTTCAAAGCAACCATGCCCAAGTTGTGAGCGTTCATGATAGCGTTGATGTCGCCGGTGAGACCCAAAGAGAACGGAGTCAAAGGCACACATTGGCTCATGCCGCCGCCGGCTGCGGAACCTTTAATGTTCATGGTGGGGCCGCCGGAAGGTTGGCGGATGCCGGCCGTAACGTTCAAACCCAAATAACCAAGGCCTTGAACCAAGCCCATGGTGGTGGTGGATTTGCCTTCACCCAAAGGTGTGGGAGTGATGGCGGTCACGTCGATGTATTTACCGTCGGGTTTATCTTTAAGACGATTTAAGACCTTGGCGTAGTCAATTTTTGCAACATAGTGACCGTAAGGTAAGATTTCGTCATCCAACAGACCAATTTTCGCGCCCAAATCGCGAATTTTGACCATATGCTTTTCAGCAGCTTCTGCGATCTCGTAATCCTTGGCACCTTTTGCGGTATAATCTTGCCAATTCAAACCCATGATGTTTGCCTCCGTAGTTTAAAAGTAATGCAACGTTAGTGTTGCGGTTAAAGCTCAAGGGATAGGTGGAAAATTCCTTTGGAGATAATCTTTTAAAATTTCTCCTCTGTTGGAAAAAATACCACGCACCCTTTTCGCGCTACAAAAAACATCTCAAAGCCATGTGCCAAAAGGCAAGGCTTTAATATAATTCACATTTTAGGGCAGATTGATTGTGGGGAAATATCCCACACTTTTTCGAGCTACAAAAAAAACTTAAAAGCATGCACCAAAGGCAAGGCTTAATATCATTCATATTTTAGGGCAGATTGTTTGTGGGAAATAAGACCCCACACCCTTTTCGTGCTAAAATGACATTTAAAAAGCATGCACCCAGGCAAAGCTTTAATATCATTCACACTTTAGGGCAGATTGTTTTGTAAGAAATAAAGTTTTTTTAAGTCAGAAAACTTATACCATGTCTATAAATTTATGTCAAGATTTTATTACAACTTATACAGGGCCTACGCATCTAAATTCTCGCCGCTCGCCTCCGGGGGTACTTCTCCAAAACATTCCTTATTTTAAGGAAACGCTGATTTATTCTCCATGAGAACAAATCAGCAAGGCACGCTGCCTTTCATGAGCCCTTGCGGGACGGAAAACCATAGGTTTTCCTCTCATTTCGGCTGCGGCGAAGTTGGCAAATTGCCAACTTCGCAAGGAAACGCTTATAAATCAGCGTTTCCTTAATTCCTTCGGCTTCACTCACGCTTCGGCTTCGCCTTCGTTCCGTTCACCGGGGCGGATTTAAAATTGCGGAATTTTTTGGAGAAGCACCCCCTTCGGCTTCGCTTATTTCACAATTAAATTCAAGCTGCACTTGTAAATCATCTTTAATTACTGGCGCTTACCCTGTGAAAAATAATTATAACCTAAAAAAATTTAGATGCGTAGGCCCTGACAACTTATACCAAAGACATTATCAAATGCTCAAACTCCCAAAAGAAACGTGTATTTACTCTATTTACTGAATTAGCATGCGTTTCTAAAAGAATAAAAATAACTTCTTAAACTGCTTGCCAACTATTTACCTAATATTGTATTATTAATCAAAGGAAACCCTGATTAATTAGCGTTTCCTTAGCAAAGTAGGCAAAATTGCCTACTTTGCCGCAGCCTTTAACGAGAGGGGAACCTATGGTTTTCCGTCCCGCAAGGGCTCATGAGAGGTGACGTGCCTTGCTGATTTGTTCTCGTGGAGAATAAATCAGCGTTTCCCTAAGTTTTATAAAATGTTTTTCAAACTTCACTCCCTCAAATTTAAATTTCGTCAAGCTGTCTTTAAACATTATAAAATTTCATATTTACGCTTTCGCATTTATATTTGCCCACATGAGCATTTAGTTCTTTCCACGAGCAACAAAAAAGGAGAAGCAAAGTGACAGCTTTAGTCAAAACTCTAACCTTTTTATCTTTAATCCTGGCAACCCTTTTCATCACCTTCCCCATGGAAGCCCTGGCCGCCGATACCCTAGGCAGCCCAACCGACGCCGCCAAATTCAACAAAAACCAAAACATTTGGTTCATGCTGATGCTGGTGGCTTTTCTCATGCTCTTTATTCGCAAGTTTGAATGGGGCATTTGTTTGGCCGTTATTTTGACAGCCTGCACCAGTTTTATTGCCTACATGGGCATTCAGGAGTTTTTCATTTTGCAAGATTCCGCCCAAGCTTGGTCGCAGAACGTGATGATTGGCGGAGTTACTTGCGCCATCACCGTGGTCATTGCCATTGGAGTTTTTGTCGGCACAATACCTTCTGGCCTTTATTTAGTGGTGGGTGCCCTCTTTGCCCCGGCTTACGTCTTTTTGGAATACCTATTATTTACTGGGATTCCGGCCTCTTTCGGCGGCCCTGTAGTCGACCCCGGCGGAGGCATCTTAGTCCACCTTTACGCAGCTTACTGGGGCTTGGGTGTGGCCTTGGCCCTTAAGGAAAAAAGAGCCTTTGACGAACCTCTCCACACCTCTGTCCACAGCATCTCTTTTGCCTGGCTGGCCGCCATGCTTCTTTTTATCCTGTGGCCTTCTTTTGTCACGGCTCTGGCCAGTTTAGAAGAGACAACCCCGGTTATGGCCAACTGTTATATGTCCGGTTTTGGCTCCATGATAGCGGCTTTCCTCACTTGTCGCTTGAATTCTAAAAAGATCAATCCCTTGGTCTATATGTATGCCATGTTGGCCGGCCCGGTAGCCAGTAGCTCTAGCTTGCTCCTCATCGGCCCTTGGGCCTCCCTTTTACTGGGAGCCATCGCCGGAGCTTTAAGCGCCCTGGCCTTCCTCCGCTTAGGGCCATGGCTCAACCAAAAGCTTGGTATCGTTGACATCATGGGCGTTCACCAACTCCACGGCGTGGCCGGGTGGATTTCCCTTTTGGGCGGGGCAATATTTGCCTCAACCGTCATCAATATCATCGCCGGTGTGGCCACTTTGCTCTTGGGGATCATCGCCGGATTTATCACCGGTTTAATCATAAAACCCATGCGCGGTGATATGCCCGAGCTTCTCTCTGACGAAGCCGAGTTCGACGGCCACAACCCCGACCCTAAATATTTATAATTTTAAGATTTTTTTGGGAAGAAATTTTTTAAAATTTTATAACAGTATAGCCAGCTTGACCAAGGGCCAAGCTGCATCGGAGTAGGCCATCGGCTTTCGGTCGTTAATTGTTTTCCAAATTAAATACGCCCGTGGAGGCTAAAGCCTCTTTTAAGGGCGTATTTTCATTTGGAAAACAACCACCGACCTTCGGCCCTATCAACTCTATCACTAATGTTTGAGCGTTAGTGAGTTATAGGCTTCACGACAATCTAATTTGGTAAAACATCATGAACTTAGTGGCGACCCAAGGAGAACTTTTCAGGAATTGAAGCCATAAGTCCTACTGTTTGAGCGTTAGCGAGTTGTAGGACTTATGGCTCAATTACGGAAAAGTTGCTCTGTAGGAGCCCGAGAAAGTAGCAAATAAGACGCTCTTACCCTGGGCGTAAGGCTAATAAGTGTTGCTTAATCACTGCAATTTGCTATATACTTCCGAAAACCGCTGGTCATCGTAACAGAGGCCGCCCCCTGTTTACTTAAAGGAAACCTTTACGTTTCCTTCGATTTGAACATTCAGGAGTATTTATGCAATCGTCTACCTCTTTCAGGGCAACAGATCCCCCGGCCAGCGGTTTTCGCTGGGTCATTCTGGCCTTGGCCCTGACCACTTTCACCATGACTTACGTCACCAGGTTCGCCTGGCCTCCTCTTTTGCCGGTGATAATGCCCCAATTGGACATCACCCGCAGTGTGGCCATGACTTACATGACGGCTTTTTGGGTTGGTTACGTCATCACCCAAATACCGGGCGGCATCTTGGCCGACAAGTTCGGCTCTCGGCGCATTTTAGCATTTTCTCTTTTACTGCAAGGATTAACCACCCTATGTCTCGGCTTAGTTAGCAATTTTGAGCTGGGTTTGACCACCCGCTTCCTTTGCGGCTTGGGGGCCGGCTTTGTCTACTCAGCCTGCTTGAAGTCTGTCTGCCAGTGGTTTTCCCCGACCCAAAGAGGCCTGGCCATTGGCATTGTGATGTGCGCCCCCAGCTTGGGAGTAGCCCTGCCTAATATTCTGATGCCAGCTTTAGAAGCAGCTGGCAGCTGGCAAGGAGCCTTCAAAGTGTTGGGTTTGATCATTATGGCGACGGCCATTTTGCTCTTTGCCCTAATGAAAGATGTACCCCTTGAGAGTCAGGCAAAAGGAGCCCCTCGGGGCGGAGTCTTTGACGGGTTAAAATTCGTTTTGAAGAACCGCAATATTTTACTCGTTGCGCTGGCCGGACTCACCGCTCTTTGGGCTCAAGTTGGTTTTGGCAGTATCGGAAACGATCTTTTAGTCACGAGTTTCAACATCACTCTCAAAGAAGCCGGTTTCGTCATGATGGTCTATGGCTTGGCCGGTCTGGCCATGCCCTCGGTTTCAGGCTGGCTTTCAGACCGCTTCCCACTTCTGCGGCAACGTAAAATGATGCTCATTGGCGGCCATTTACTTATGGGCACAACTGTTCTCCTCATTGGCTTGGGAGCGTCTTTGAGCACAACGACCATTCTGGCAGCCCTCTTCGGCATGAGTGTCGGCTTCTGTAACCCTATGTATGCCCTTTTAATTTCAACGAATTCTCCGCCCCAATGGGTGGCCACCGCCAACGGAGCCTCTAACGCCATTTTCCAATTGGGGGCAGTTATGGCTCCTTTGGTTTGCGGTTTTACTTACGGCTGGTCGGGGGGCTACACTTTAGCCTCTTGGCTTTTGGCGGGAGGCGCTTTTTTGGGAATTTTGTTTGTGGTTTTAACCGAGCAAAACACCAAAACGCAAGCAGAATAAATCAGCGATGTAAATAAGCGGTATGTGAATATTTAAGGAAACGCTGATTAATCAGCGCATCTTTAAACAGTGGGGCGGTTCCTCTTTATCACTTGGGAAATTTTATGAATCAACAAAAAGTTTTAGGCTATATTGCCATTATCATCGCTGTAATTATTTCGGGTATTTCCTATATGTTTCGGAAGGTTATAACCGAAACAGGATCTTTAGAGCCGATTATCATCAGTTTGTTTCAACTTTTTATCATGGCCTTTTTGTTTGGCATCTATAACATTGCCACCAAAAAAAGCATTAAAGTTTCCCCCAAACATTTGCCCTTGATGATTTTAACCGGCTTGATGGGCACTGTCATTTTCTACACCATAACCATTACAGCTGTAGCCCACGTGGGGGCCAACATCCCTTCCCTGCTCTTTGGCTTATCCCCGGCTTTTTCTCTACTAATCAATATTTTATTTTACAAAAAAAGCACCAATCTTCTCAGCTGGATTGCCGTCTTTCTCAGCCTCGGGGGGCTCTATGTTATTATGGATCTCACTTGGGAGAATTTAGCCAACACTAACTTCTTAGGCTATGCTTATTGCGTGGGAAGTGTGATTGTTTGGGTTCTTTATAGCTTCATGGCTCCTCGGGTGGCCGAAGATTATGAAAAAAGCGTGGTTTTATTTTGGAATGCCGTTGCCGGTTTTTTAGTCTCTTTACCTTTTATTTTTATTTATCCCATCAACTGGAACCTTTTGGAGCCACATTTTACCAGCGTGGTTTCCTCAATTGTTATTTTAGGCGTGTTTAATTCGGCCGTCACTTACTTTTTAATTCTTTACGCCATTGAGCGAATTGGCATCAATATGTCGAATATGTCATTTAACTTTATGCCTTTGGCCACTTTGGCAGCAGTTTTTATTGCTTACGGAACGCCTCCCACCACCAATGAAATCACCGGTGGATTAATTATCATCGTCTCTGTTTTTCTGCTGGGTTACGCTGAAAGTCGTTTAAATAAAAAAATGTAATGCCCACGTCAATCTAATTAGTCGCCGCTGAAGAATGCAATAAAACCTCGTAATGATTGATGAAATTGCGAAAAATCAAGGAAAAAAAATATGCAAGGAAGTTACGCCCTTAATCTAATTTGTTGGAACGTCATGAATTTTATGGCGACGGCGGAGCCGAAAAAATAACAAATTAGATTGACGTGTGAAAAACTCAACTTTTCTTTCAGTGCGAAATGTGTTATTTTTAACTATGGGGCAGTCTCTCGGAAAGGAGGCTGCTTATGACGCAGTTCCTTATGGATATTCTGGCCGGAACTTTGGCCGGGATACTGGTAATTTTCATTGAAAGCCGCTGGCGTAAATAACACCGGTACTTATAAATGAAATTGCCCCTATGGGAATTGCTCTTCCCATAGGGGCATAACTTCTTGCTTTATAATAAATCAGGGGGGCTTGCCCCAAATGACCGGGAGGATGTTAGCGCACTCTCTCGGTCTTTTTAATATAAAAAACTTTCCCCGAATTGTCAACCACAAAACTCACCACGTCCAAGGCTGGCGCATCTAAAGGTGAAAAATGATTTGGACTAAAGAACTCCCCACCGCAACTGCGACCTATGAAGCAGGCCAAGCCTTAGGCCAAGAGCTAGTCCGCCTTTGGCCTGAAACATCCCCTTCCTTCGGAGCCCTCATCACCATAAGCGGCGATTTGGGAGCCGGGAAGACCACCTTTTGCCAAGGACTCGGCCGCGGGTTGAAAGTTTTTGAACCGGCGGAAATAATCAGCCCCACCTTCACTTTGGCCAATGAATATCCCGGCTATATACCCCTGTATCATTTGGATTTATATCGTTTGGAAAGTGCGGCCCAATTTTACGAAGCCGGGTTAGATGAATATCTCATTGGCCCGGGAGTAACTTTGGTGGAATGGCCGGAGAAAGTCCCCTCCTCCATCTGGCCCCCTGAGCGCCTTGATTTGGCCTTTCGTTTTGCCGAGCCCGGTCGGGAACTCATTTCAACCTACGCAGGCAGCTGGTGGTCATCTTTAAGGAAAGGCTGATTAATTAACCTCTCCTTAAAAGCGTCGATTCTTAAGGAAGTCATAGAGCAGCCAAAAGCCCACCAAAGCCGCCCCCACAAAACCAACCAGACCAAGCACGGGTAAATCATGCCATTTGGGCGGAATGTCTGCGTGAATCACAATGGAAGAACCAATGACCAATGACGCTAAAACAAGGGCAAAAGACATTCGATAACTGGCTTTGTCCACGCTGTGGCGCAGTTCCTCCATGCCCTCCATTTGGAAATCACACTTAAGATGCCCACCCTTTATCAGCTTTAGTAACGGCTTTAACTCATTAGGCAAAACATCGAAAAAATCTTTCGCCTCGCCTAAGTATTCCCTTAGGCGGTTCAAAATATGACGCGGACTGGAACGACGTTTATATTCCTTCAAAACAAGGGGTTTTGCCACTTCTACAATGTCAAAATTCGGGTCAAGCTGAAGCCCCAAGCCCTCAACTTGGCTGAGAGCTTTAATGAGCAGCATAATATCCGGCGGCAGAGAGAGTTCATATTGAGTGGTGATGTTAAGCATATCCCTCAACACTTTTTCAATATTCAGCTCTTTAAGGGTGCGGTCTAGATTGGCCTCCATAAATTGCTCAATTTCCATCTCCAACCGCTCACGATCTAAATCCGGTGGGCTTATGAGGAGCTTCAAAAGAGCAGTGGTCACAGCCCGGGGGCTACGGCGCACAACCCCCAACGTCAACGACCATAAAATTTGCCTGGTGCGTTTGTTAAGACGCCCAACCAAACCGAAATCCAAAAGAACTAAACGAGGCCCCGGTTGCACCAAAAGATTCCCGGGGTGAGGGTCGCCATGGAAAAAGCCAAAGATCATAATTTGCTCTAAAACAATCTCTGCCCCAAAGCGGGCCAGCTCTTTGGGATTATAGCCCTCTTTAATCAACTCGTCGTGTTCATTAAAGCGATGGCCGGTCATCTTTTCCATAACCAACACCCGCTGGCTACACAAAGAGCGGTAAAGGCGAGGTATTTTGACCCGAGAATTAGTGGCGTAAAAACGACCGAAGCGTTCAATATTAATGGCCTCCAAGGTGAAATCAAGCTCGTTAAGAAGCCCGCGAGTGAACTCCGCCACCATCTCCCCCGGTTTGGTGCTGGCCAAGGCCGGCAAATGCTTTTCCACCAGCTCAGCTAAGTCGGCCAAAATTTCCAAATCAGTAACCACTTGCTTGCGCAAACCCGGCCGCCGCACTTTGACCACCACTTCGGCGCCGTCACTTAAAGTGGCCTCATGCACTTGGGCAATTGAAGCTGCGGCCAGTGGTTCGGCCGATATTTTACTAAATTCTCCTGTGGCCAATAAAGAACTGAAAAGTTTTTCCAGCATTTCGTAAGGAACCGGGGCCACCGTATTTTGCAGGCGGCTGAATTCGTAAATATAATCCTTAGGGACAAAATCATCTCTGGTGGAAAGATATTGCCCCCACTTGATGAAAACAACACCCAATTCCTCCAAAGCAAGGCGAATGCGCTCCGGGCGCGAGAGGTTAGTTTCAACTTTTAAACCGACTAAGCCGCGAACTTGGTTTAAAAGATCAGTGAGCCCAACACGCAACAAGAAATCATCAAAACCAAATTTTACCAAGATTGTGGCCATTTCACTGACGCGGCCCATGTGGCGATAGAGGCGCCCCAATTGGCTCAAGCGTCCGAGGCTACCTTGAGTTTTTGTTTCCGGTGAATCCATCTTACCACCTTTCTTTAGCTGTCAGATAACTTGCTAGCATTTTCAAGTTATGATAACATAGGTAAAATTATAAGGTGAAAATAATCTTAAATCTACTAAAAGTCTTCATTTCAAACATATTTAAAATATCCAGCCACTGAAGACAAAAGTTGTGACAAAATTTAAAGTTTGAACTTTACTAATATCATTCTAAAAAAATCTAAAAAATTATTTATACAGAGAGAAAATAGTGGCCCAAAACGAACAAATTAAAACCGACAACTTAACTGGCCCATCAAACCATGAGAGCATATCAGAAGCCGTAATGGATCTCAAAGAAGCAGGCCTCAGCCCTGAAGAAGCCTATTCAGCTTCTCAAACCATAACAGCTAAAAACAATAAAAAAATGTTAAAAAAAGAGAGGGACAATATGGCTTCAATTCCTAAGGTTCGCTGGTTTTTACTATTAATTTTATCGCTACTGACGATTATAGCTTGGGCAGTTGAAGCTCAATATTCTGCTAGGCCTTACAAATGGCCGGCTTTGGGCATTTTAGTTTTCTCGATTTTACTGGCTACCTTTGGAGCCAAACTCTTAAGGCTTCCCACCAGAGGCGGTTTACTGGCCTTTTTAGCAAGCATAACCTTTATCATTTCCGCATTATACGGCCCTTCAGAGTTACTTTTCAACCATATTCCGGCGGCCTTGGTTTGGTCTTTCTATTTACTTGCCATCGTTATATGGGCAATGGTTGCTGTTTGGCGCAGATTAAGCCAGGTTCCGGTTTTAATGCTTCTTTTATATATTCTATTATTAGTTGCGGCCAGCGCCCCGGCTTGGGCTATTTTTACGCAAATGATGGCCGCCTTACCGCCCACCTTAGATTTTAACATTCTTTCCAACAGTCCGAAACTGTTAACTGACCTTGTGCCGTGGTTTGTTTGGCCCATGTCGATTATGCTGGCGGTTGTTTTGCCTCTGTCTGCTATTTTTGCGCTGACCGACCAAGTAACTGCTTTAAGCCAAGCAGGCACTCGTCATGGCGGAGACCTCTTTTTAGCGCTCGCTTTCTTAGCTCTTTTGCCTTACGGTTTTTTAAGTTACGACAAAGCCATGGAAAATTTTCCGGCCGGTGTCCACGCTTTGCGCGGTCTCTACCACCCGGCTTTAGCATATGCTCGCCCGGTGGTGCCCACCGCTGAAGGCGATTATCAATATGCCCATACTTCAGAATCAAAGGCAACTTCTCAAGCTAGCTCGCCTCCTTTAACTGATGCCGACCGCTTAATACAATCAGAGTTCCCAGAAACCGCTGAGCTCCTTTTCCCTGATCAAATAGAAAAAAAGAACCCAAGCGAACTTCCTCAGGGCTCCACCACTACAAACTCAATGATTCAAGAGCAAATGCCGGAAACAACCGACATGCTTTTCCCCGATCATGTGGAAACGACAACAAAGACTTCCACAACCACTGAGGCGCAAACAGCTTCTCCGGTTCCTCCCCAAAGCAACAGCGCAGCTGAAATCTTAATCAGAAATCAGATGCCGGAAACAGCTGACAGCCTTTTCCCCAGCGAAGAATCAACTCCTCAAGTTGCCCCTCCGGTGCCTGTTATCACTCCGGCAGGTGATGCTACCACAGAACTAACGTCCTCGGCCCCGAGTGAAGCCACCTCTGCTCCTGTTATTGTTCAAGAACAAGCAGAAACACCCCCCAAAGCAACTGAAGAAAGCGCCCCCCAAACAAATGACAAAGCTCCGAATGCCTCTCCGGACGCAAACCAGCCTTCAACTCCGGAATTAACTGCGGCTACAGAAGATTCTGCTTCCTTAGCCGATCGCCTCTTAAAAACGGAAGCATCTTTAAATGCCACGGAAAAAAGACTTTTGGAACTTGAGGCACAAGTAAAACTTCTGCTCCAAGAAAAGAGCCAAACCCCTGCCCCAACAAAACCATAAAAACTATACCACTTACTAAAAAGCACCGGCCTCAAACCGGTGCTTTTTTTATGAAAGTTTTTTTCAAAGAGGCGTTAAAAATAGTAATCAACCAAAGCGAAGGTGACCAAGCCAAGCAAGATAGTAATCAAATCTTTTTTAAGGTAAATAGCTGCTAACATTGCAACTAAAGCGGAGGCCAAATGGGGCGGGCTCAAAATAAAGCTTTTGTCTTCGCCGATAAAAAAGCCCAAAGCCACCATGGTCGCCATTATGGAAACCGGCACATATTCCAAGCACAGTTTCAACAAAGGAGGAAAGCCGGAAACGAGTTTGCCGCCCAGGCAACTGTAACGAAAAAGAAAAGTAACGGCAGCAACAATTAAAACAGGAGCCCAATAACTACTCATTTTTCCCCTCTCAATTTAGAATAGAGCACCCCTGCGGCAACTCCGCTGAACACAGCCAGTAAAAGACCTAAATTAAAAGGTGCCCGGGCCGCTAAAACAGCCACGACCATTGCCGTAAATGCGCTGACTAATTTGGGTCCTTTGGCCAAAAGCGGCAGTAGTAACGATAGGAATATGAAAGGGATTGCCATGTGGAGCGGCCACGACGGTGGGATAAATGTTCCCAAAAGGTAACCTAAAAGAGAGCAAACTTGCCAACTGAAATAAGTGGGAAAAGAGGCTCCAACGTGAAAATAGAGGGGCACCGGTGGCTTTTTATGGCCGGAAAGCATTTGCCCCATGAAGACTCCATAGCCTTCGTCAACTAAAAAATAAGCGGCAAGTAGGCTCTGGGATCGGCTTTTCAAGTTTAAATACGGAGAAATTGAAGCACTATAGACAAGCAAGCGTAAATTGACAGTTAAAACCGTCAAAACTATAATAATCAGTGCCGCACCACTCTGCCAGAGATCTAACAAGACCATTTGCGAAAGGCCGGCAAAAATGGTCAAGCTCATCCCTTGGCTTTCAATTAAGCTTAAACCGGCCTCTTGAGCCGCCGCACCATAAATTAAACCAAAAGGCACGATGCCTGCCATAATGGGGCTCCCGGCCCAGAGCCCAGCTTTAAATGAATCAAGGGCGGGACTTTTTGAGTCTTCGGCGATCATAGGTTTTTCTTCACTGCTATCGTTTTTTTGAGCTTCATTTCAAAGTTATTTCACTTCGAACCGGCTTTAGTGTATTTAGTCCAAAGATTTAATTAAAGGAGTTTCTTTGCAATTGGGATAGTGGACGCATTGAAAGCAAACAGCCCAAATTTTTTGCGGTAACTCCTCTAAAGTAATCACTTCGTAATTTAACTTTTGGAAAAATTGGGGCACATAAGTGAGCACAAAAATCTTTCTCGCTCCCAACTGGCGGGCTTCGCCCTCCACAGCCAAGGTCAATTGGCGCCCTAAACCATGCCCGGCATAGTCATCTTCCACGGCCAAAGAACGAACTTCAGCCAAATCTCCCCACGAAACTTGCAAGGCCGCCACGCCAACCACCCGGCCGTCTTCATTTTCGCCAACCCAAAAAGTTTGAATCATTTCGTAAATATTGGCCAAACTGCGCGGCAATAATAAATCTTTAGCCGCCATGTATTTTAAAAGGTCGTAAATGGCCGGCACATCAAGCAGCCGAGCTTTTCTGATAATCATTTTATAAGCACTCCAAAGAAAAAAGGTTTCCAAAGAAATCTTTATATTGTAATTAATGGTTTGCAAGTTAGGTTTAAAGTCTAAGCTATGCACGCGAAGCCGAGAAGCACCCCCGAGGCAGGCGATGAAAATTTAATAGTCCCCAAATGAGCCCCTAAAATAATCACAAAAAATAATTTTTATTTCCCATGCGTCTGCCGTTATTCAGACACTAGCTAGCTTTTTTTAAAAATGTTATTATAGCATAATTGGGAGTAAGAAAAAATAATGATTCAAAACAAATTATGCTTAAAAGCTGAAAATATCACATTTGAACGGCAAAAAACAAAGCTCATTCAAGATCTCAGCTGGGAAGTCCCCCAAGGGAGCCATTGGGCTATTTTGGGCCCTAACGGAGCCGGTAAGACTCTATTATTGCGTCTTTTAATGGGTTATCTCTGGCCCACCCAAGGGAAAATCGAAATATTAGGCCACACTTTGGGAAAAGTTGATTTACGCGTTTTGCGTCGCCGCTTGGCTTGGGTAGCCAAGGCTTTAGAAGAAATAACGCCGCCGGAAACCAGTGTTCTAAAAGTTATTTTATCGGGCCCGGAGAGCACGTTAGGGCTTTATTCTTCCCCTTCTCAATCAATGCTTGAAAGGGCCGAAAATTTGGCCGAGGCTTTCCGCTTAACTCCTATTTTAAAGCGGGCATTCGGTCTTTTGTCATCCGGAGAAAAACAGAGGGTTCTCCTTGCTCGCGCGAGCCTAGCAAAGCCTGAAATTTTATTTTTAGATGAACCCATGGCTAACTTGGATCTCGGTGGACGCGAAGAGTTTCTTAAACATTTAGGGCAACTTGTCGCCACTCCCAACCCACCGACAATCATTTTAGCCACTCACAACACTTTAGAAATCGCCCCCTTCATAGACCACGTTTTATTTTTAAAAGAGGGAGAAGTTTTAGCTGCCGGCCTTATTGACCAAGAGCTGACAAATGAAATGCTTCAAAGAGTTTATGACTTACCTCTGCAACTGGAGCGCACCGCCAGTGGTCGCTATTTAGCTTATTTGTAAGGAGTTTTTATGAAAATATTTCCCGACAACCCCCAATCCATCGGTAATACTCCCTTAGTGCGTTTAAATAAAGTGATTGAAGGAGGGAAGGTTTACGCCAAAATTGAAGCCCGTAACCCCGCCTTCAGCGTAAAATGTCGGCTCGGTTCGGCCCTGATTTGGGACGCCGAAGAAAAGAAAATACTCACGCCGGGGCAAAAAAGCTTAATCGTGGAGCCCTCCAGCGGCAACACCGGCATAGCTCTGGCCAGCGTGGCTGCCGCCCGCGGCTATCGCCTAATTATCACCATGCCCGAAACCATGAGCCTTGAACGCCGTCAGGTTATGGGCTTTTTGGGAGCGGAGGTCGTGCTCACCGAAGGGGCTACAGGCATGGCCGGAGCCATCGCCAAAGCCCGCGAAATTGTGGACGAAAACCCTGGAGCCTATATGCCGGGGCAATTTGAAAACCCCATCGGGCCGATCATCCACGCCAAGACCACCGGCCCGGAAATTTGGGCAGATACCGACGGACAAGTTGAGATATTCATCGCCGGAGTCGGCACCGGCGGCACTTTCAGCGGCACCGGGCAATTCTTAAAAAGCAAAAATCCCAACATCATTAACGTGGCAGTAGAACCGGCAGCCAGCCCCGTCATCGCCCAAAAATTGGCCGGAAAAACCCTAAGCCCCGCTCCCCACCAAATTCAAGGCATCGGAGCCGGGTTCATCCCACCAATTTTAGACCTAAGCCTCATTGACGAAGTTGTGGGCATTGATAACGATGAAGCTTTCGAATATGCCAAACGTCTGGCTCGCCAAGAAGGCATCTTGGCCGGAATATCGTCAGGTGCTGCCGTGGCCGCCGCCGCCCGCCTGGCTGCCAAAGCAGAATACGCCGACAAAAAAATGGTGGTTATCCTCCCTGATTTGGGCGAACGCTATCTATCTTCGTCTCTCTTTGGGAAGCAGGGCGTTCGCCCTGCACCCTGAAATGCTTCGCATTTCCCCGGCGTCGCTTCGCTTGCAACGTAGCAAACAAGCGGCTATAATACCCGAGTAGTAACTAAACTCACCCCTCTTGCCCCGCCTAAAGCTACTACTCGGAAACTATCGCCGCTTGTTCGCATCGTGGTCAGCTTGGCCCATCGGGCCAAGCGGTCGTCGGCGTAGGCTGTCGGCCCTGCCGACCTACGCAACAAATGAGGCAACTTAGCCTCTACTCGG
>CAYJAF010000007.1:0-35610 GCA_964368195.1 uncultured Thermodesulfobacteriota bacterium | reverse complement strand
CTCTATATCAAAGTAAGCGAAGCGACGCCGGAGTTGGCTGTCGGCCCTGCCGACCTACGCAACAAATGAGGCAACTTAGCCTCTACTCGGAAACAAACGGTACTTGCTCTATATCAAAGTAAGCGAAGCGACGCCGGAGTTGGCTGTCGGCCCTGCCGACCAATTTTTTTTCCAACTCTAACTGCTGACGTGTTATAATAAGTCTTCTTTTGCCCTTTGGCCCAAAAGCCAGAGGTTTTTTCATGAGGTTATAAATGAAAAAGTTTTTTTTAACTGTTGCACTTGCTTTACTTTTAACCATGAACGCTTCGGCTTCTTCTTGGGCCTCCGGTGATTTGACCATCTTCACTTTCGCAGAGTATATAGACCCTGCGCTTTTGAAAGAGTTTGAAGAAAAACACGATGTTAAAGTTAAACTTGACTATTATGAATCTAACGAAGAGATGATTTCGAAACTTCAAAGCGGGGGTTTGGGACAATATGATATTATTGTTCCCTCCACTTACAGTTTACCTGCTTTGCGCGAATTGAATCTGGTGGAAAAGTTAGATCATAAACTTTTACCGAATTTGAAAAATTTGGAAGAAACTTTCACGAAAATGGAAGTTGACCCCGGTAATAACTGGTCAATCCCTTACCAATGGGGGACTACCGGGCTGTTGGTCAAAGATTTCCCCCAAGGACAAGAGGCTTCATGGGCTATTTTATTTGACCCCAAAATGGCCACCGAACCTTTCACCATGATCAATGCCGCTCGCGATTCCATCGCCGCTGCTCTCTTTTACTTGGGCTATTCCATTAACACAACTGACCCGGCCGAGCTTAAAAAAGCCATGGAGCTAATGGTTGCAGCGAAAAATACCCCGCAATTTGTGGGCTATGAATCCGGCCTTGGCGGCGTGAATAAAGTTCTCAGCGGCACAGCCAAGGTTGTTCAAGCTTATTCAGGGGAAGGCTCACGTGCGGCCAATGAAGATGCCACCCTCTCTTTCATTTTACCAAAAGAGGGTTTTGAAATCTGGACAGACTTAATGGCCATTCCGGCTAAAGCTCCGAACTTAGCCAATGCCCACGCCTTTTTGAACTTTATGATGGAGCCGAAAGTGAGCGCCCAGCAAGCAGTCTATAACTTTGCGGCCTCCCCGAATGCTGCGGCTAAAGAATTCATTCCCAGTGATGTCTTAAATAGTTACCCGTCTTTAGAAAATGCTAAAATGGAGTATATTAAAGACCTTGGCCCCAATAACCGCCTCTATGATGAAGCGTGGACAGCCATTAAAACTCAATAAAACGACCAGAGAGACTCCTCCTAAAGTGAGGAGTCTTTTTTGGGAAAGGTGTTTTTATGAAGCTAATTTTTAATAGTTTTATCGCCGCCTTAGTTCTCAACTTGGCTTTGGCCGGTGGGGCGGATGCAGATAAACTCAAAATATGGTTCGACGTTGGCGGCTCTCCCGGGGAATCCTACGCCACCATTTTACAAAACGGGGCCACCCAAGCGGCTCAGGATTTAGATGTTGATGTCTCTTTCGTTTATTCGGATTGGAACCCTGAGAAAATGCTGACGAACTTCTCCCGCGGCTTGGCCACCAATCCTGCCGGCATGGTAGTCATCGGTAGCCCCGGCGATGAGGCTTTCGCTCCCTTAGTTGCTCAAGCAATTGAAAGGGGCATTGTGGTCACATCTGTTGACACGCCCCTGCCGGAGCTCTTTAAAAAATACCAGGCTCAAGGTTTTGGCTATGCCGGAACGAACAACTACCAACAAGGGGCAGCTTTGGCCGAGAAATCCATCAGTCAATTTGGCCTTGAAAAGGGAGCTAAAGTTTTCGTCTGGGGCCTCAAGAGTCTTCCCGGCCGCGGAGATCGCTCCCAGGCTATCATTGACACTTTCAACAAAGCCGGTTTAGAAGTTGACTATTTGGAAATTTCCCCGGAAGCCAACAAAGACGCCACCGTAGGCTCCCCCATTTTGGCCGGTTACTTAGCCGCTAATCGCGACTGCAAACTGGTTGTCATCGACCACGGAGCTTTGACGGCTCAGGCCGGTAATGCCTTGAGATCAGCTGGCTTGGATCCCTCTGAGGTCAATATTGCCGGCTTCAGCTTATCCCCGGCGACCGTCGAGGCCATAGAACAAGGCTATGTAGATTTAATCTCTGAAGGCCAACCGTTTATGATGGGTTATTTTGCGGTGGTGCAAATTGTCCAAACTAAATTGGGCGGCTTTGGCGGATTTTATATCGACACGGCCGGCGGTTACGTCTCAAAAGATAACATCGCAATAGTTGCCCCATTAGCTGAAAAGGGTTTGCGTTGATTTCTCCCCTTATTGAACTTTGCGGAATTAAGAAATCTTTCGGCCAAGTTTGTGCTTTGAAAGAATTGGATTTCACTTTAAATTCCGGCGAAATTGTCGCTCTTTTGGGCGACAATGGGGCCGGCAAATCAACTTTAATCAAAATTTTAGCCGGGTTCCACCGATCTGACAGCGGCACTTTTCTCTTTGAAGGGAAAGCTGTCAATTTTAAAAAACACAGTGTTGCCCAAGCCCGCCAAATGGGCATTGAAACCGTTTACCAAGATAAATCTTTAGGGGACGGCCAATCACTTTGGCGCAATCTCTTTATGGGGCGCCACCTCAAAACTCCTTGGGGTTTAATTGATGTCCGAAAAGAGCGGGCGGTAGTGGCTGAGCTTTTAGCAAATTTGGGGCTGGCCGAGCTATCTCCCGACACTCCGGCCGGGCTTCTTTCCGGTGGGGAACGGCAAGGGCTGGCCATTGGTCGGGCAATTCACTTTCAGGCAAAAGTGGTAATTTTAGATGAGCCCACCACGGCTTTAGCCATTGGCGAAGTCGAAAAAACCCTTGAATTTATTAAAAAAGTCAAAGAGCAGGGCCGCTCGGTGATCTTTATTACCCACAATTTGGAACAAGCTTGGAACGTGGCCGATCGCTTTGTGATCATGAGCCAAGGGCGCCTTTATGGCGATTGCCCCCGCTCAGAGCTAACTTTCGAAGAGCTGCTTCAAATTTTGCGAAAGGCCGCTCGGTGAAATTTCTTTTTACCTATAAAAATCAACTGCTGATCACAGCTTTGCTCTTTGCACTGTGGCTTTTTTTTGTCATGGCCGCTCCCGGGACTTTTTTAGCTCCTTACATATATATTTCTTTTTTGAGCACCATACCATTTATTGCCATTGTAGCCCTCGGTATGACTCTGGTCGTGGTCACCGGTGAGATAGATCTCTCCTTTGCCTCGAACATGGCCATGAGCGGCTTTGTTTTCGCCCTTATCACCAAAGCTTGCGGAGATCCTCTCTGGGGAATTTTAGCCGGGCTGACAACCGGCACCTTGATAGGCTGGCTCAACGGCCAGATTATTGTCCGCACGGGAGTTCCGGCCATTGTGGCCACCATTGGCACTGATTTCTTCTGGCGGGGGGCTGTGCTTCTCATCTCCGGCGGCCTGGCCATTGCCCTCCCCTTCATTCGCGAAATGGAAAGCACTCAATTTTTTGTCGGGCGAGTGGGCGGGCTCATTCCGGCCCAAAGCCTTTGGTGCATCGCCCTGGCAGCGGTCACCGCTCTTATTCTCCACCGCACGGCCTGGGGTGATAACCTCCGTTTTATCGGCGACAACAAAGAAGCTGCCATAATGATGGGCGTCGCTGTTTCGGCCTCACGCATTGCCGCCTTTGCCTTCCTCGGCTTCACCGCCGCCCTAGCCGGTATTCTGGCGACTATGGAAATGGCCAACTGGTGGCCCACCCAAGGGGAAGGATATTTGCTATTAGTCTTCGCGTCAGTTTTCTTAGGGGGGACTTACGTCCACGGTGGGCAAGGGACTGTTTGGGGCACCTTGATTGGCGCAGTTATTATTGGTATGATAGAAGCTGGACTCGTAAGCGCCGGGTGGTCAGGATTCTGGACGCGCCTTGTCCATGGTTTAGTGCTGGTGGTGTCGGTCGCATTTTACACTGTTGCCACACGTCGCAAGCGTTAAGATAAGGCCCAAAGCGGCAATTATTACCCTCTTCTCCTTTAGGGCTTTTATTTAGGTAGCTGAATCAAACCTGAGACACAATCACTAAACACGCATAAACAGTTGAAAACTCAACAATTATATTGCTTCAAGTAAAACACTTGAAACCGAACGGACTAAAAACAAGGCTCCGAAAAAAACTGGCACTTATTTTGCTTATAATCTTGGCAATTGGTTTCCGTTCCCTTCCTGTTGGCAAGGGAACATGTCAACCCCATTGTAAAAGGTGAGATTAAAATGAAAATTACTTCCCCTAACTACACCGAAGCTGTCCAGCAAACAAAACAAAACCAAACCCAAACAGACTTAGGCTTTTCCGATATTCTAAAAGAAGCCCAAGGGACTGCCAAAGCAGCGACTTCTGCTCCTATGGCCAGTGCGGCCTTGAATCAAAACCTTTTGGTGGGCCAAATTTTGACCTCGCAATCAGTGGGTGACCCAAGTGTCAAAACCGAACAACAATTGGAAAAAACTTTGGGTAAAATAGACAGTTACGCTCAAGCCCTGGGCGATGAAAACGTGAGCTTACGCGAACTTGCTCCCCTGGCTCAAGATTTAGAAAAGTCCGCCAAAGATTTGGCTAATTTCAGTAAAGATTTGCCGGAAAACAGCCCACTTAAAGATATTTCAAAAGAAACAGCAGTGCTGGCCACTGTGGAGGCCATGAAATTTAAACGGGGCGATTACCTTTAAGAAAAGGCGGATTGATTAGCGTTTCCTTAAAAAACACGGTGCTTTTTCACCTGATAGTAGCAAGCACTTTTTACCGCCGACATACCCTTTGAGGCTTTATGCAGATCAGCTCAACAAATTACAACGTTCTAGGTAAAATCGGCCCCCATTACGAACGGCCGGATTTCCGTCCACCTGAGCAAAACACCACGGACGGAGCCGGAGTCGGAACAGGTCTCGACCGCACCCGCGACCGCCAAACAATCAGCAGCCAAGCCCCAAAATCCATCGTCAAAAAAACGACAGCGGAACCCACACCTAAATTAAACCTGACCTCAGCTCAAGAGTTAACTTTAAACACAAAGGAACTCCTTGCCCAAACTTCTGCTCAAATCAGCCTCACAAATGTTCACAACACTTTGCAAACCAGCTTGATGAAACCGGTTTATGTTTAAGCTTTACTCTGCCGATAAGAGAAATACTGATTTTTAGAGTGTTGACATAACTAGAGATTTATAATATATTATAATTAATTATGGGTAGAGCAAGTTAGATAAAACTCTAACTAATTATATTGTTGTTTATCGTGTAACCGCCTTAAGTGCTTAATGGTTTAGAAAAGTCTGCACGCGTCAAACGATGCCGCTTTAAGCTTTTAGCAAAATAGGCAGCTTTTTTCAACCGAAACTTGCTAAAATTGGAGTCGATTTATGAAGCTAGGGACAAAGATCTTTTTAGGTTTTATTGCAGTTTGTGCTATTTTTTCAATTCTCGCAGGCATTATTTTTACTGCGTCCAAAAGTGTCGGAAACGATGTACTTGAGCTTGAAGAAATTGTTTTGCCAACCGCCATTGTGACCAGCGATTTAAGGGCAGATTTAAACCTTGAGTTGCTTTATGCAGTGAACTACAACTACATAAAAACATCAGAAGCTGATGAATTAGTTGTCAAGCAAGAAGGCGTGGTCACAGGAAAGTATTCTCAATTAAAAGAATTCTTCAAAACGCCTCTCATGCAATCGAACAAAACCATTGCTGATGCCTTTGCCGTTGTTTTAAAAGATTATGATGATTATTCGGTCTTTTATTATGATTTGGATAAAGCTTTTACTGAAATGAACGATGCTCTTAAAACAACAGCTGCGGCCCATGCCAGCCTTTTAAATGACATCAAATCTTTAAAACAAAATCAATATCGGCTTCTTCGCCAAGAAGGGGCTGCCTCTTACACCACTGACCCAAGCGTTTTCGAGCGCCGTGCCAACCGCATTGAAACAGTTGTTGACTTAGGGGACACTGCTGATTCCATTTTAATTTATATTTTGCGCGGTCTTTATTACTCCCAAACAGACCCCACTGCTCTTAAGCACTTTGAAACTTCTTTGGAATTTTTAGCCACATTACAAAATGATGTTGCCAAAATGCTTGCCGGCAGTAGCGCAACTTCTGACCAAACTGTTAGAAACGCTCTTTTAAACTTAGATAAAACCATCAATGGCCCCTTTAAAGCTGCTGTTTTAGATTTGCAAAGTGATGCAAAACAACTTATCGCAAACACTGACACATTATTGGGCTTCCAAAGAAAAATTGCAGATTCTTCATTAGAGCTCGACACCTTAACTAAAGCCATGATCGTTGAAGTGCTTGATGGTGTTGACACTTCTGTTTCTTCCATCATCTCCACCTTACTTGTGGGCATGGTTGTTTCTTTGACCGTGGCCATGATTTTGGCCTTTGTCATTGGACGTAGCATCACTAACCCCATCAACCGCCTCATTGAAGTTCTGAACGAAGGCGCCAATGAAGTGAACGGTGCTGCCGATCAACTCTCTGTTTCCGGTAACACTTTGGCCGAAGGTGCCTCACAAAACGCTGCTTCCTTGGAAGAAACAAGTGCCGCTTTGGAAGAGCTCAGCTCTATGACCAGCCGCAACGCCGACAACGCCCAAGAAGCAAACGCTCTCATGGGTGAAGGCCGGGTGGCGGTGGAAAAAGCCAACAAATCAATGTCCCAAGTTATCCACAGCATGGAAGAGATATCCGTCTCCGGTAATGAAATCGGTAAAATTATCAAAACCATTGACGAAATCGCCTTCCAAACCAACCTTCTCGCTCTCAACGCCGCCGTTGAAGCTGCTCGCGCCGGTGAAGCCGGGGCTGGCTTTGCCGTTGTGGCCGACGAAGTTCGGAACTTGGCCATCCGCTCTGCTGATGCCGCCAAAAACACCGCCGACCTTATCGCCTCCACCATTTCCAACATCAGCTCCGGCTCGGAAATGGTCAACACCACCGCCGATAACTTCCGCACCGTGGAAACAACTTCCGGCAAAATCGCCGAGCTCTTATCTGAAGTTTCTGAAGCTTCCAAAGAGCAAAGCCAAGGCATCAGCCAAATTAACACTGCCATGAACGAAATGGATAAAGTTACGCAGTCCAATGCGGCCTCTGCCTCGGAATCTGCTAACTCAGCTTCTCAATTGTCCCTCCAAGCGAACAACCTCCTTGAAGCTGTTGAAGCACTCGAAGGTTTGGTTAAAGGCGGTGGCGGAGGTGGGAAAATTTCGCACTCTTCGCTCAAGAGCTCAAGCTCTGGCAGCATGGCCTCAAAACAAGCAACAAAATCACTGCCGCGTCCGGCCATGTCTTCTAAAGATGAATTCTCAATGGACGATGATTTCAACTTCTAAGATTTGTTAACATCTCACCAAAAAACCCAAAGCGAAAAGCTTTGGGTTTTTTAATTGCCCGCTTTAGCCTGATTAAACCACCTGCTCTGCAAGCGGTTTAATCAGGCTAAAGCGGGCAAAAAAATGATGCGAAAAACTACCTTTAAGTTGTTTTCCGCATCGTTAAAAAAATAAATCATTCTAAAATTTTTACCCTGCCAAGCAACCTAAAGCAATGGAACACAATTTTGCCGCCGGAGTGTCAGAACGAGATGCCATGATAATGGGAGCCGAGGCACCCAAAATCAAACCAGCAAAAGAGGCATTAGCATAATAAATTAATGTTTTCCCAACTAAATTTCCTGATTCAATGTTGGGCAATAAAAAAAGATCCACCTCTCCACTAATTTGGCTATTTATTTTTTTATGGCGAGCAGCTTCTAAACTCGCCGCCACATCCATCGCTATAGGCCCTTCAATAATGCAAGGTGGCAAGTTAGAAAGAGCTGCCAAAGCCGCAGCATCCACAGTGGTAGCCACCTTGGGATCAACCTGTTCATTGTGAGCCAAAACAGCAACCTTGGGACAATCGTAACCAAGGGCGTAAAGAGTTTCAAGTGCATTTAGTAAAATTTCGCATTTAGCTTCAAAATCCGGGGCCACATTCATGCCGCCATCGGTATGGAAGATGAGCTTATCTCCATTAGGCACTGAAAAGGCAGCCAAATGGCTCAAACGTCTTTTACCGCGGAGGCCGCGCTCGGGGTTCAAAACAGCTCGCAAAAATACTGAGCTATTTACTAAACCTTTCATTAAGATTTTGGCCTCCCCTTGGCGCACCAACTCGGCCGCTTTTAACGAGGCTTTTGCCTGATCGGGCTCATCAACAATTCTGTAATCAGTAAGACCAACTTTTAACGCCATTTCTTCAATTAACTTGCCCTCCCCCACTAAAACACTACGGGCCAAGCCGCACTTTTGGGCCTCAAGAAGGGCAGTCAGAACGTCTTCATCTTGAGCCACTGCCACACAAATTGTTTGCGGCCCTTTTACCTGGGCAGCTGCTTTAACGGCTTCAAAATTTTTTAACACATTATTTCCTTTATTTTTCCAACCAACGGGCCAGACATTGGAAAAGCTCTTCCAGATCTAAGGGTTTACAAATGTGGTCGTTCATCCCGGCCTCTAAGCTCTTTTCTTTATCTTGAGGCAAGGCATGGGCTGTCATGGCCACAATGGGAATCACTTCACCACCGGGCAATGCCCGAATTTGCCTAGCGGCGGTAAGTCCGTCCATAATTGGCATTTGAATATCCATCAAAATAATGTCGAATTTTTCAGCTTGATAAAGATCTAAAGCCTCTTGACCATTGTTAGCTAACGTCACTTTAAAGCCGGCTTTAGTTAAAATTTTTCGCGCCACCAATTGGTTAACTTCGTTATCTTCCACCAATAAGATTTTTGCATCAGTTAAACCTTTAACGAATTCAACCGGATCGTGAGTTTTAGAAGAATGCTTTGTCGGCGATTTTTGCTCTTTACTGCCCGGATAAAAAACAGTGGCTAAAGTATTATAAAGGGAAGATGGCGAAAGCGGTTTGGGCAAAACAGTTTTAATGCCCACCTCTTTAGCTTGGACAATGACTTCGCTGCAACTGTAAGCCGTAGCCATTATCACAGCCGGAATGCGTTCAGGGTTAGTAATTTGGTTTATGCGTCTTGTTGTTTCAATGCCATCCATTCCCGGCATTCGCCAGTCAATGAGAATGAGATCAAGATGTTGATCATTTTCATTAAGTTCTGTTATGATTTTCAGAGCTTCCGGGCCACTTTGAGCTGTTTTGACATCAAAGCCAATGGTTTTTAAATAGTCTCTTAAAATGGTCAAAGCCAGTTCATTGTCATCAACAGCTAAAGCAGTGCGGCCGTTGAAATCAATATGCCGCTCAATATAGCGCATCTCTCGATCGTGGCGACCGAATGTAGCGGTAAAGGTGAAGGAGCTCCCTTGCCCTTCGATGCTTGTCACTGAAATTTCACCACCCAACATTTCCACTAGTTTTTTCGAAATAGCCAAGCCCAAACCGGTGCCGCCATAACGGCGAGTGGTGGAGGTATCGGCTTGGGTGAAAGCTGAAAAGAGTTTGGCTTGGGCCTCTTCTGACATGCCGATGCCGGAATCTTTCACGGAAAATTCTAACACAGCTTTATTACTGCTTTCGCTAACCAACTCAACCAATAAGCTAATCTCGCCTTTTTCAGTAAACTTAACGGCATTAGAGGTGAGATTATTTAAAACCTGCAAAAGCCTAAAATCATCACCAATTAAGCCATTGGGAATGTTGGGGTCAACAATGAGTATAAACTCCAAACCCTTTTGTTTTAAAGCAGGAGAAGCAAGATCAACCGCACTTTGCAAAATTTCAGTCAAATAAAACTCTTGAGGATTAGTCTCGAGTTTACCGGCCTCTATTTTGGAAAAATCCAAAATATCATTTAATAAATGCAAGAGATTTTTAGCCGCTGCATCGCTTTTGAGTATGTATTCAAGCTGAGTATCATCTAAATCAGTTTGCAATAAAAGGTGAGTCAAGCCAATGATGGCATTCATGGGCGTTCTGATTTCGTGGCTAATGTTGGCTAAAAAATCACTTTTTGCCTGAGTGCTCTCTTCGGCCAAATCACGGGCCACTTCCAGTTCCCGTTCGTTTTCCTTCAATTCACTAACGTCCATTAGCCAGCACATTAAAGCATTTTGGTTTTCATATTCAGCGTAATAAGCATTCAAAAGACATTCAGAAATATTACCCTGGCGGGTGCGCACTTTAATAAGGCACCAGTTTAAATATGAATTTTGCTTCAAATTGCGATTTAAAGTGGCCAGTTCATTGAGTTCTACAATGATTCGTGAAATAGGCACGCCCGGAGCCAAACCTAAAGAGTTTTCCGTGTAAGGAGTTGTATATTTCACAAAACCATCAACACAAATTGCAAAGGAAACAGGGCAACCATTTAAAATATTACGCAATAAAAGGCGTTCTTTACCCAATTTCTCTTGGGCTGCCAAAACAGTTCTTAAATCGCGAAAATAGCCAAGGACTATGTGGTCTCCGCGCCAAAAGACCCGAATCAGCTCCATTTCCCCGGGTATATCTAAATCTCCATCGGGTATGTGCAGCGAAATATCTATTTCACAATGGCCATCTTGAAAAGCTTCTTGGATGCCATCTTGAAGAACTTTTTTAGTTAAGCGACCATCGGGCAGATGGGTGGGTAAAAAGTTTTCGAAATTATCGATGTATTCATATTTGTTTTTGAGATTGCAAATGGTGACGGCCTCTTGATTGCAATCAATTAAGTTACCGTCTTTATTAAAGAAAGAACAAGCAAGAGGAGTGGCGTCTAACATAAGGCGCATCCGTTCGTCAGCTTCGTGGGCTTCGGTGACGTCTTGCATTGTTTCAATAAAACCAATGGCCTTGTTATTTTCGTCTATTAAAATGGAGCTTTGACAATTAAAAAAACTGTCATTACCAATTAGGTGCCGAGTGAAAGTTTTTTTCCCGGCTTGGCCCGGTTTAAAGTGGATGTTAAAATCACGAAAATTACGCCACCCTTCGCGGTAATGGCACCCTAAAAACTTATTTGGGTCAGATTCACCCATGGCCTCAGCAGCCGGAACATTCAGATATGTCCACTGGCGATTAAGGCCGAAAACTGAGACAGGGAATGGAAGGTTATCTAAAACAGCTTTATACCACACCCTTTCATTGGTGATGAATTCAAAAGCGCGGTTAATATAGTTAGCGGAATCCTCTTGGGTAGTTGATTTGGTTTTAGATTCCACACTTGCCATGAGTTGAATTAATTCGCCGTGCAGATTTTGTTGCACTAAATCCATTCTTTTAGGCGGAGCTTTTAAGGCATTACCAACCTGTTGATAAATATTTTGTAACACAGAACTAACTTCTTCTTTAGATGAAGCTGAGATTGGCTTAATTCTTGAAGTGACACTGGAAGTTAATTCTTGAACAATGCTATCTTTGAGATTGGAGGAGGAGGTATTTTCTAAAGTTGAGGTGCTTACCTGAGCTACTAAAGTCGAAATATCCAATATGCTGCCGGAAAGTTCTGAAAAATTACCATTTGCATCAAAAACTATTGGTTCAAACCAACTTTGAGTCTGGCGCCACTCTTTTGTTTGGTGGTTAAAGAGCCTTATTTTTAAACTTCGATCAGCTGAGTTCATTTCGTCTTCAAGGGCCACGAAAACTTGAGTTTGTGCTTGCTCGTCTGGGTGAATGCATTCAGTCACATATTCGTGTAAAGGCTTGGGGAAGTCTTTTTCGGTCAACCCCAAAATATTTAAGGCCACAGAATCAACTGAAATAAGAAGCACACCTTCTTCGTTAGGTTGCACTTTGAAAAAACCCAAACCCATTGACTTAACTGTGCGGTTAAGTAAACTGGTGGAAACCTGTTCTTTAGTGCCTACGAAATTTATCATTCTAATCACTTTCCGAGGGACATTTCAAATTGCCTTTAGCCACTTTAAGTTTGGCGAAATAAATGTCCTTCTCGAACTAACGTTTATCACGCAAGGTCACAATGCGGTTTAAGGTTGGTTCATTAGTTGAGTGGAGTTTATCAAAAATAAAATAACCCAAGCGCTCAAACTGAACCCTCTGCCCGACACCGAATTCAGCTAATGCCGGCTCTAAGCGAGCATTTAAACATTCAATTAAAGAATCGGGGCTTACTTCTTTTTTCAAATCGCCTTTAGGACGCGGCACCTTAAAGAGCCGATCATAGAGGCGCACTTTAGCCGGGATTGATTCTGCCGCCGGAACCCAGTGGATAATGGCCGGCTGGCCTCCGGGGCCTTTGCCGAAACCGCGGGGTTCTTTGCTATAAGTGCAGCGAAGCTCGAAAGGATTTCCGTCTTCATCGGTGAGCACGTCATGGCAGTGGATATAGTGCCCCCAGCGGAGCAAAACTTCACGGTTGGGGCCCAGACGATAATATTTTTTACTTGGCTCCAGCATGAAATCGTCTTGTTCAATATAGATTTCCCGGGTAAAAGTAAGGGGGCGTGTTTTGGCCGTTAAACCGGGGAGTTCTTTTTGTGGGTCATCGGGGAAATAAGGGGCCTCAAAAAATTCTTTTTCATCTGCCGGAAAGTTTTCAATAACTACCTTCAAAGGATTTAAAACGGCCATAACTCGCGGCACTTTGGGGTTTAAGTCGTCACGCAAGGCCTTTTCCAACCAGTAATATTCTATCCAACTGTCACGTTTAGCCACACCGATGCGCTCGCAAAAGAGACGGAGAGACTCCGGCGTGAAACCGCGACGCCTGATTCCGGCCAAAGTCGGGAGGCGCGGGTCATCCCAACCATCAACCCACTCTTCCTTAACTAACTGAATTAACTTGCGTTTGCTCAACAAAGTGTATTCAAAGTTGAGGCGGGCAAATTCAATTTGGCGCGGCCGAGGAGCCGGCCACTTAAGGGCCTCGAGCACCCAATCGTAAAGGGGGCGATGGTCTTCAAACTCCAAGGTGCAAAGGGAATGGCTCACCCCTTCAATGGCATCTGAGAGGCAATGGGCGTAATCATACATGGGATAAATACACCACGCATCTTGAGTGCGGTGATGGTGAGTGTGGCGAATGCGATAAAGGGCCGGGTCGCGCATATTTATATTGGGGGAGGCCATGTCGATTTTAGCCCGCAGACTTTTGGCGCCATCGGGGAATTCTCCGGCTCGCATCCGCCGGAAAAGGTCTAGATTCTCCTCAATCGAACGGTTACGCCACGGGCTTTCCCGTCCCGGCTCAGTGAGTGTGCCGCGATATTCGCGAACCTCATCCGGCGTCAAGTCATCAACATAAGCCAAGCCGTTTTCAATGAGCTGAACAGCGGCTTTATAGAGCTCTTCAAAATAATTAGAGGCAAAGTAAGGTTCAGCTGAGGGCCAGCTAAAGCCCAGCCAGCTGACGTCTTCCTCAATTGATTTCACATATTCCAAATCTTCCTTCACCGGGTTGGTATCGTCAAAACGCAAGTTGCAGTGACCATTATAGATTTGGGCAGTGCCAAAGTTGAGACAAATGCTTTTGGCGTGGCCAAGGTGCAGATAGCCATTTGGTTCCGGGGGGAAACGAGTGGATATTTTTTCATAGCGCTCGGCCGCTAGATCTTCATCAATAAAGGTGTGAATAAAGTTGGAAACAGCTGCTTCCTTCAAATCGCTCATTTCGGTTCCTTTGACGCAAATATGTGTAACTTCTAGTATTTTCAATCTTTTATTTATAGTAATTTCAGTTGAAATTGCTAGTTTGACAATGCGCTAGCTGTCAAGCACTTGGGCATAGTGTAATTTTATTACGCAGCTCGCTAGCAAAAGCAAAGTGTGCCTTTATAAACTGACCTTAGTGAAGTCAACTTAAAATACTATAAAATATAACGAGGGCTTATTTTTTCAGACGAATTTCAACAGCCTCAGCGTGGGCATAAAGACCTTCAGCCCTGGCCAAAGTGGTAACTGTGGGGGCCAAATCGACTAAAGCTTGGGCATCTAGCTGTTGAAAGCTAATTTTCTTTTCAAAAGCGGCGGTGGAAAGGCCGGAAAACATCCGCGCCCCCATGCCGGTTGGCAAAACGTGGTTAGTGCCGCTGGCGTAGTCTCCCACGGGGATAGTGGCGTAAGGCCCGAGGAAAATTGAACCGGCGTTTTGAATTGAGGTTAAATAACTCATGGGGTTCGCCAGCACCAGTTGAAGGTGCTCAGGAGCATATTCATTAGCGAAATCAATAGCTTCGGTGATTTTATCCACCACTAAAATAGCTCCCCCACCCTTAATGGATTCCGCCACAATCTCAGCTCGTTCCAAAGAAGGCAAAAGCTCATTAACAATATCGGCCACCTCTTGGGCCAAGTAAGAGCAAGTGGTCACTAAAACGGCAGCCGCTTGGGGGTCGTGCTCTAATTGGGAAAGGAGATCCCAGGCCAGCCAGCGGCTTTGAGCCGTTTCATCGGCCACAATGAAACCCTCGCTGGGGCCCGCCGGGGAATCAATATCAACCTGGCCAAACACGGCCATTTTTGCCGCCGTCACCCAAGAGCTCCCGGGGCCCACAATTTTATCCACCTGCGGGACGCCGCCCAAACCGTAAGCCAAACAACCCACAGCCCAGGCTCCGCCCAATTTATAAACACTTGTTGCCCCGGCCAAATGAGCGGCGGCCAATATTTCCGGGCGCACGGAGCCGTCTATTCCGGGTGGTGTTGTGGCTATAATTTCCTTCACCCCGGCCACCTTCGCCGGGATAATATTCATAAGGGCGCTTGAAGGGTAGGCCGCCCGTCCGCCTGGGATATAAACTCCCACCCGTTCTAAAGGCTTGGTCATTTGTCCGGCCAGAAGACCGGGAGCAAATTCTTCCAACCAAATTGGTTTATCTTTTTGGGCAGCGTGAAAACGACGAATGGATTCAGCGGCTGTTTCGAGGGCTTTTTTGAAATCAGAGGGTAAGAGCTCGTGGGCCGTGGCCAGCTCTTCATCAGCTATTTTGATACTTTCCAAGCTATAGTCGGGAAAAGTCCCGTATTCCTTTTGCAATTCTCGAGCCGGGCTTTTCCGCAAAGACTCCAAAATAGTTTTAGTTCGTTCTAAAGTGGAACCTAAATCAAGGGTAGAACGACCCAAGATCTGCTCCCGCCTTTGCGGCGTCAATGTTTTGAGATGTTCAACTAAAATCAAAACCTCATCTCCCAATCGTAACAATTTATACCTTATTATAACACATATTTGGAAATATTTTAAGCTTAAAATCATCTGTGACTTAAGTAAACGCTGATTGATTAGCGTTTACTTACAAAGTAGGCAAAATTGCCTACTTTGCCGTCGCCGAAATGAGAGGAAAACCCATGGTTTTCCGTCCCGAAGGGCTCATGAAAGGCAGCACGTGCCTTGCTGATTTATTCTGCAGGCAGAATAATCAGCGTCTCCTTAAAGCTTAACTCTTTTCCTCTAAAAGCGTGCGCAAATATTGGCTATAGCCACTTTTGCCTAAATTAGCGGCCAAAGCACTTAAATCTTTATCATTAATCCACCCTTGGCGCCAGGCGATTTCTTCCGGGCAAGAAATTTTCAAGCCCTGACGAGTCTCTAGAGTTGCAATAAACTGACTTGCTTCCAATAAACTTTGGTGAGTTCCGGTATCAAGCCAAGCGTAACCCCGTTTCAAACGATGAACCCGCAAGGCATCTTGATCCAAATAGAGGCGATTGAGATCGGTAATTTCCAATTCTCCTCGAGGTGAAGGTTTTAAGCTGCGAGCCAATTCCGAGGCTTTTTCATCGTAAAAATAAAGGCCGGTCACTGCTAAATTGCTTTTTGGTTTAGCCGGTTTTTCTACTAAGCTCAAGGCTTTCCCGTCGGAATTCATTTCAACGACCCCATAGCGTTCAGGATCTGCCACCCAGTAAGCAAAAACTGAGGCCCCACTTTTTTGTTTATCTGCCCTGGTTAGCTCTTCGGTCAAATCGTGGCCATAGAAAATATTATCACCCAAAACGAGGGCTGAAGGATTACCGTCTAAGAATTCTTCTGCAATAATAAGAGCTTGCGCCAAACCATCTGGGGAAGGTTGCTCAGCATATTCCAACTTTAAACCCCATGAATGCCCGTCACCCAAAAGACGTTTGAAGAGAGGCAAATCATGGGGAGTGGAAATGATTAAAATCTCTCGCAAGCCGGCCAGCATTAAAGTTGAGAGTGGATAATAAATCATGGGCTTATCGTAAATAGGTAGGATTTGCTTTGAGATGGCTAAGGTGGCCGGGTGAAGCCTGGTGCCTGCTCCTCCTGCTAAGATGATGCCGCGTCTATTGGTCATAGAAACACTTCCTTAAGAGGGTTTATTTAAGTAAACGCTAATCAATCAGCATTTCCTTAAGTAACTTAATAGCTTATAAGCCGGCTATTTTAGCCAGTTGTTCAAAGGGGATGTTAGCTTCCACCATATCGGCCAGGCGATCGTATTCCTTATTTTTAATATCTTGGTAAGTCTTTAAATTTCCGCCCCCTTCCCAAGACCAAGGCACTGCTTTTGGGCTCGTAATATTTTCCAAAAAGCGACGGGTGAACTCTAAATTATCAAAAAAACCATGGAGATAAGTCCCGATAATTTTACCGTCAGCACTGACTGCGCCCAATGAGCCCCCTTCTCCGCGACCCAAAGAAAGCACCCCCGGGGCACTTTGCGTCTCGCCCATGTGAATTTCGTAACCGTCTATTTGTAAGCCACTGCAACCGGTCAATGGGCCGACAGCCGCCTCAACAGTTAACTTTGCCTGGCGAGTGTGTTTGTCGGCGGCGAAAGAAGTTGCCACTTCAAGGAGGCCCAAACCTTCAACGCTGGCCCCGCTCGCCCCTTCCACCCCATAGGGATCGTGAATGGTGCGCCCTAAGATTTGAAAACCACCACAAATTCCCACCACCGGAACACCACTTGCGGCTTTTTCTTTAAGGGCGGAGGCCAAGCCGCTTTCATTTAAGAAATACATATCTTCAATGGTGTTTTTTGAGCCGGGAATTATTATTAAATCAGCTTTGGCCAAATCGCTTTCGTCTTCAACGTAATTGAGCTCAACATTGGGCAAAGCATCAAACACCGCAAAATCAGTAAAGTTAGAAATTTTAGGCAAACGTAAAACAGCAATCTCCAAAGCTCCTTTCGCTTTAAAGCCGGCCCGTTTCCCCAAGCGGTCAGTGAGGCTGTCCTCTTCATCAATGGCAAATTTCTCATAAGGCAAAACGCCTAAAACAGGCAAGGACAAAAGCTCTTCAATCTGCCGCAAACCGGGCTCTAAAACCTTAAGATCACCACGGAATTTATTTATCACCAAGCCCTTTATACAAGCTTGTTGCTCGGAAGGCACAAGCTTCACCGTGCCGTAAAGGGAGGCAAAAACTCCCCCCCGATCAATATCGCCCACCAGCAAAGTGGGAGCCCCCAACATGGCGGCCAGCCCCAAATTGACAAAATCGTTATCCAGAAGGTTGATTTCCGCCGGAGAACCTGCTCCTTCAATGACTATAATATCATTTTGAGCGGCTAAAGTATTGAAAGATTCAAGCATTTCGTCTTTCAGCGAATCTTTAAAAGCATAGTATTCCGGAGCCGACATATCGGCACGAACCTTGCCTCGCACAATAACCTGGCTGCGTCGATTAGTGGTTGGCTTGAGCAAAATGGGGTTCATCAAGGCTGACGGAACGAGCCCTGCGGCCTCAGCTTGGGAAACTTGCGCCCGACCCATTTCGTGACCTTCGGGAGTCACAAAGGAGTTGAGAGACATATTTTGACTTTTAAAGGGAGCGACCCGAAAACCACGACGTTTAAAAATGCGACAAAGTGCTGTCACTAAAAGGCTTTTCCCGGCTGAAGAGGCGGTTCCCACCACCATTAGCGTTTTGGCAGGCATAAAAATCCTTATTCCATAAAATTTTAGGTAATAGTCTGACTTAGTTAAAACAATAATATATAATAACTCAAAAAGCTTCTGAAAGTCTACAACTTCCAGGGCCGCCACATCTAAATTTTTGAAGGCAAGTTTTTCTTTGCGGGATAAATAATTGTAATTATGCATGATTTGCAAGTGGCGTTTGAAGTTTATTACGAAGCAAGCGAAGCCGAAGGGGGTGCTTATCCCAAAGATTCTGCAATTTTAATTCCACCTAATGAACGAAACGAAGGCGCTAGCCGAAGCGTGAGTAAAGCCGAAGGAATTAAAATAAGGAAGCTTTTGGAGAAGCACCCCCGAGGTGAGCGACGAAAATTTAGATGCATAAGCCCTGCGACTTCTTGCCCTACTTCTTGTTTTATAATTTTCCTATGATATAATATTATTTTATCATCAAAAAAGGAGATTTAAATGGCAAAAATTTTAGCTATAAATCCCGGCTCCACTTCCACTAAAATTGCTATTTACGAAGATGAATTATGCCTTTTTAAGGAATCGGTGGAACATGACCCTGCTGAGCTGGCGAAATATGAAACTATTTATGACCAATTTACTTTACGCGGTCAAATTCTAGCTGGATTTCTTCAGGAAAAAGGATTTTCACCGGCAGACTTGACGGCGCTTGTGGCCCGAGGCGGCCTTTTGCCCCACGCCTCTCCCGGCGCCTACCTCGTGACTCCCGAGCTTCTCGATACCTTACGCCACCGCGCCCAAGGTATGCACATTTCCAACATCGGGGCCGCCCTGGCCAATTCCCTGGGAGAACCCCACGGTTTACCATCCTATATCTACGACCCTGTCACCGCCGACCAAATGGACGAAGTTGTGCGCATTACGGGGCTTAAGGAGATTCAGCGGCGCAGTCAGGGGCATATTTTAAATATGCGGTCGGTGGCCATTAAATTTGCCCAAGAAAACAACTGTGCTTATAATGATTTAACTTGTATTGTCGCGCATTTAGGCGGAGGGATCACTTTAAGCCTACACTGTCGAGGGCGCATTATTGATATGATTTCCGATGACGAAGGGCCGTTTTCGCCGGAGAGAGCCGGGGGTCTACCCGGTTTCCAATTGGCTAAAATGGTGATTGAGGGCAATTATGATATGCCGTCGCTGTTGAAGCTTCTCAATCGCCAAGGCGGTTTTATGAGTCACTTCGGCACCACCGATGCCCGTGTTGTTTCGCAACTGGTTCGGGAAGGCGACGCCCAAGCGAAATTGGTCATGGAAGCCTTGGCCCTCAATGTGGCTAAAAACATTGCGAAATTGGCTCCCACTGTCAATGGTCAAATAGACCACATCATACTCACCGGTGGTTTGGCAAACTCCAAAACCCTCACCGGCTTAATTGCCCCCAAAGTCACTTTTATTGCGCCGGTGACCATTCTCCCCGGGGAGAACGAAATGGAGGCTTTGGCTTTTGGTTGTTTAAGAGTTTTGCGCGGCGAAGAAAGCGCAAAAGAATATCATTACCCCGGCTGAAAGCCATAAACATTCAGCAGCGACTAAATAGGCATTTTACTGTTTCTTCAAGAAACGTTGATTTATTAGCGTTTTCTTAAAAGCACAACTGCTTGGGCAGCCAAGGCCAGCCCCTTGCCGGTGGCGTCCAAGCCTTCGGTGGTGGTGGCTTTGAGGTTAATCATTTGGGGTGAAATTTCTAAAGTTTTAGCTATGTTAGAAATTATTCCAGCGCGGTAAGGGCCAATTTTGGGGCGCTCCCCAATCAAAGTGAGGTCAGCGTTAATGAGCTCGAACCCGGCGGCCCGTACCTCTGCCATGGCTGCGGCCAAAAGCGTCAAGCCGGGGGCCCCCTTCCACGCGGGGTCACTGTCGGGGAAATGCATACCAATATCGCCTAAGGCGGCGGCCCCATAAAGAGCATCAATTAAGGCGTGTGCTAAAACATCAGCATCGGAATGCCCCAAAAGCCCCAATTCAAAGGGAATTTTAACACCCCCAAGCCACAAATCTCGCCCGGCCACTAAACGGTGCAAATCGTAACCATGGCCAATGCGTAAATTAAATAAAGGCTCTTTTGCTTCCGAAGGGAATAAGGCTTCTGCCATGAGTAAATCCTGAAAAGTGGTGATTTTCAAATTAGTTGGCGAACCGGGCACAATGACGGCCTTGTAGCCCAAAGCCTCCACCAAGGCGATGTCGTCGGTGGCCTCTTTTGCAGAATCCAAAGCCCGCAGTAACAAGTCACGCCGAAAGCCCTGGGGAGTCTGAGCCTGCCAGAGGTTTCGACGGTCAACGGTGGAAACAACCTGCCAAGAATCTTGCCGCTCTTGACCGGGCTCCGCTTTCTTCAAAGTGTCGTAAACAGGGGTAGCGGCCAAAGCGGCCCCACATTCCCAAGCTCTTTGGGCCACGGCTTCGATGGTGCCCCTCTCGACCAAAGGGCGGACTCCGTCATGGATCAAAACTAATGGATTTGTGGCTGCTAAAAGTCCGTTTTTTGTCGATTCGCTGCGAGTTTCTCCGGCTTCAACGACCTTAATATCCCCTAAATCAAAGGGATAAACGGCTTCCTTTAAAATAGCTTCTCGCCAAGCCGAAGGAAGAACCAGTATTATTTCCGAAATTATATTTAAAGAAAAGGCTTTTAAAGTGTGAGTCAAAATAGGTAGGCCCGCCAAAGGAGCCAACTGTTTGGGGCGTTCGCCACCGAAACGGCTGCCGGTGCCTCCGGCGACGATGATGGCGGAAGTGGGGGGGTGGATTGTTTTATTCATTTTGAAATTCATCGGAAACAAATTTTCATCAGAAACAAGTTTTCATTGCAAACAAATTTCCTAGGGAAACTTGAATTCAAAAGAGTTTTGGTTGAGGGGGACAGTAAGCCGGGTTCTGTGCCTTAAAAAGGTGGTGACCATTCATCTAGGCCGTTGGTTACCCAAAACGGCTCAAGCAACCTACCCGACGACCGGAGGGGCCCCCCGTTTGCCGTCCTATTTGGTTTTGCTCCAAGTGGGGCTTGCCTGGCCCGAACGGTCGCCCGCTCGGCCGGTGAGCTCTTACCTCACCCTTTCACCCTTACCATGGCGAACCATTTGGTTCAACAATGGCGGTCTACTCTCTGTTGCGCTTGCCCGAGGTTACCCCCGCTGGGCGTTACCCAGCACTTCGCCCTGTGGAGCCCGGACTTTCCTCCCGGTGCAAAATTCGCACCCGGCGGCCACCTTATCCCGCCCCAACCAAATTTTTTTGCCAAAACAGTTAGCGATAGAAAACATTTTAAAAGTCAACACCTTAGGTGGTAAACTTTTTCTTAGGGAAACGCTAATAAATCAGCGTTTCCTTAGTTATTCGTATTTCGTAACTCGTTTCGCACTGCGGGCCGCAGCTGACGCCAAAGCATCGGCCTCGCGGTTAAACTCTCGCCGCACATGGGCAATTTCAAAATGCTTAAAACCTTTAAGTAATTTTTGCAGTTCCGCAAAATAAACAGCTAGTTGCGGGTTCTTAACTTTGTAAATACCCAAAACTTGCCGCACAATGAGTTCCGAATCAAGACGAATGCGCAAAAACTCCACGCCCTCTTCCAAAGCGGCTTTAAGCCCCAAGAGAAGAGCTTGATATTCAGCTTCGTTATTAGTCACCCGCGGGCCTAAATATTGGCTTACTTCGCGATGTATAGCCCCATTTGGATCATAGAGCACAGCCCCGGCCCCTCCGGCCCCGGGGTTACCCACCGAAGCACCATCGGCATGGAGAAGCCAATAAGCAGGGCCCAAATTACCGGCACTTGCCTCAAAAAGATCAGTCACAAAAAGCTACTTTCGCCGCCTCCCGCCGGGCCCCAACATTTGCAACCACGTGGGAGCCATAAGCGGCAAGGTGATATTCAGTTTTGATAAAATTTTCTCTTTACATTCCTCATCAATTTCAGGCAATAAATCGGAATAATCAAAGAGGTCGCCACATTCACCCTCTTCATAGCTTAGGGCATATTTCGTCTTGTTGACAAGTTGCAAAGCCAAATTGACAATAGCCACCATCCGCTCTTCGGGAGGGGCCAGATGAGGAGTGTGGTGATAGAGGATAACATCTTGTAAATACTGAGGCATTCCCCAATTTTTCGCCAGCAAATGGCCCAAAGCTTCATGCCATAAGCCAAAAAGAGTTTCACCTTGGGTATAGCTGTGGCCTCTCCCCACGTAATCCATAAGTTTTTGCAACTGGACAGTGAAGTGAGTAACCAGCATAATCTGCCCCAAATTGTGAAGCAGCCCGGCTAACATGGCCTCCCCGGGATCGACCAAACGCGAGGCCGCCGCCACTTCTCGGGCCGCCCAGGAAACCGAAAGGCTGTTGAGCCACAGAGTTTCCCCATCAAAGCCGTAAGGAACTTGACGCAAATCAAAGGTATCGGCCAAGCCCAAGCCCAAAGCGAGGAATTCCAATTCTTTAAAGCCAATGACCACAATGGCCCGGGAGATGGTCGTCACCGGAGTGCGGAGGCCATAGTAGGCTGAATTCCCCAAACTGATGACTTTAGCCGAAAGGGCCGGGTCTTGCTCAACGACTTTTTGCAAATCATCAGGGGTGGTGCTTTCATCGCTCAAAAGACGCATGAGTTCCCAGGTGACTTGGGGCAAAGTGGAAAGGCGGCCGATGTCTTTAATTCGGCCTGCCAATTGGGGATCTAAAAAAAGCTCTATGTTATCAATCATTGAAAGAATCTCTAAGTTGAAAGAATCTCATAAGTTGTTTTATAGCCAGTTTTTTACTATAACACAAAGGTTAAAATTTGCAAAGCAAGTAAATTCAAGCAGCCACTGATTAATTAGTCGGTGCTGACAAACTCCCTTTTGGGCGTTTTTCAGCAGTCGCCTTAGCAGCCGCTAGCGGCATTTTTGCGGGAAAAATATAACGAGTTTTGCCAAAAGGGGCGTAATTCCCTTGCATATATTTTTCTTTGTTTTTCGCTAATTAATCAATCATTACTAGCCGTTATTAGATTTTTCAAGGGCGACCAATTAGCTTTTCCTTGCAAAGCAAGCAGAATTTCACCTACTTGGCAGCCGCCCTTCAGAAACTCTAATAAGTTAATTGGACATAGCCTTTGGATATAGTTTGCTCTTTGGCTGAAAAAATGGTATATTTATAGAGTTACCCGCTACAAAATTAGAAAGAAGATGTTTTAGCGGTATTAATTAAAAAAGGAAACTTTATGGCCTTAATCGTGCAAAAATACGGCGGTAGCTCGGTGGCAACTCCTGAGCTAATTCGCAACGTGGCCAAACGCGCCATCGAAACCAAAAATCAAGGCAACCAAGTGGTGGTCGTTTTATCAGCCATGAAAGGCGAAACCGACCGCTTACTCAGCTTGGCCGCTGAAATGGTCGACAACCCCGAACCGAGAGAAGTCGACATGCTCATCAGCACAGGGGAGCAAACTTGTGTTGCTCTTTTTGCCCTGGCCTGCCAAAAAATGGGTGAAAAAGCTAAAAGCTTCACTGGGCCCCAAGCAGGCATCCAAACAGATGATCTGCACCAAAAAGCCCGGATCACTGCCATAAACCCCGCAACTATAAAGACGGAATTGGCCAAAGGGCGTATTGCCTGCGTGGCCGGCTTCCAAGGTGTTGATAAAAGCGGCGACATCACCACTTTGGGCCGCGGGGGCACCGACACCACCGCCGTGGCTCTGGCGGTGGCCCTCAACGCCGACAGTTGCGAGATATATACCGACGTGGACGGCATTTATACCACCGACCCCAATATTTGCGAAAACGCCAGCAAATTAGAAAAAATCAGCTTTGAAGAAATGCTTGAGCTCTCGTCTTTAGGAGCTAAAGTCATGGAAATTCGTTCGGTTGAATTTGCCATGAATTATAATATGGCCATTCATGTGCGCCATGCTCACCTTTCTGGTGAAGGCACCTGGATTTGCCAAGAGGATACTGATATGGAAAAAAAACCTGTTAGCGGTGTAACTTACTCCAAAAATGAAGCCCGCATCACCTTGTTAAAAGTTGCCGACCAACCGGGCATTGCCGCCAAGATTTTGGCCATTGTTTCCCGCTTTGGCATTGTGGTGGATATGATAATCCAAAACCAATCGGTAGACGCCGACCCCGTAACCGGCAGCTATTACACCGATTTTTCTTTCACCGTGCCCTTGACTGATTACAGTCGCACCATGGAACTCATGGAAGGCACAGCCTCAGAAATCGGGGCCGAACGCGTGGTTGGTAACGATAATATTGCCAAAATTTCCATCGTAGGGGTGGGGATGCGCAACCACGCCGGGGTGGCTTCACAAATGTTTCAAACTTTGGCCAAAGAGGGCATTAACATTAGCCTTATTTCCACCTCTGAAGTCAAAATAAGCTGTATAATCGAAAAGAAATATACTGAGTTGGCAGTCCGCACCCTCCATGAAGCCTTTGGCCTGGGCAGTGACACCACCGAAGAAGCTTAGGAAACGCTAATAAATCAGCGCACACTTAAGGAAACGCTGATTTATTCTGCTAGCAGAATAAATCAGCAAGACACGCCGCCTTACATGAGCCCTTGCGGGACGGAAAACCATGGGTTTCCCTCTCATTTCGGCGACAGCGAAGTCGGCAAATTGCCAACTTCGCAAGGAAACGCTGATTAATCAGCGCTTCCTTAAAATTAAAGAGGCTTATGTCGAGTTCTCCACAACGCTTAGCCCTAATGGGGGGGACTTTTAATCCCATTCACTTGGGCCATTTGCGGGCAGCTGAAGAAATAGCTGAAAGTTTAGAATTAGCTCAAATTCACTTTATGCCGTCGGCCCACCCGCCCCATAAAGAGCCTGCTCCTTTGGCTGATTTTAAGCATCGAGTGGCCATGCTTAAGCTGGCGGTGGCTGAGCGGCCGGGTTTTTTCGTCTCGGAATTGGAAAATCACCTGCCCTCGCCCAGCTTTACCTTGACCACTGTTTTGGAATTTAAAAAACGCTGGCCCACCAATGCTAAAATTCACTTTGTGGTGGGGCTTGATTCCTTCATGACCCTGCCATCTTGGTATTCCTTCCGGGAGCTTTTAGCGGCCACTTCTTTTGTTGTTTTCGCCCGCGCCGGCATTGACGACAATTTCGACTCTTTAGCCAAAATGCTTTTCCAAATTCACCCAGAAATTAAATGGCACCCTCGTCAGCAGATGTTCACCGCCCCGGAAATAGAGCCAATCCACTTCCACAGCGGCGGGCGTTTGGCCATTTCATCCACCATGTTGCGCCAAAACCTTGAAAACGGCAGCTCTGTGCGCTATTTGGTGCCGGAAGCTGTGCGCAACTATATTCAAGAACATGGCCTCTATCGCCAAACAAGTAGCAATATTCCGCTGGAAAGATAAAAACGTGACCTCCCAAAATAAGCCAACTGAACAAGTGACCACTAAAGCACTCATTGATATTGTCATCGCAGCCGCAGGTGAACACAAAGCCCAAGATCCCGTCCACCTGGATTTAACGGGACGGTCGTCAATAACTGATCATTACTTCATTGTCAGCGGGGAAAATCCTCGCCAGATGGAGGCTATTGCCGACAAGGTCATCTTTCGGGCTCGCGAGCATGGCTACCGCCCTTTGGGCACCGAAGGTGTGGGAAGCCCCCACTGGACACTGGTGGACTTGGGTTCGGTGGTGGTGCATATTTTTGCGGCCGAAACAAGAGCCATCTATAATTTAGAAGCTTTGTGGCCGGAAGTCAGCCGCGCTTTAGCTGAGCAAAGAGAGGGTCTTAAGTGAAGCTTTTGAAATCGGCTCTCTCTTTAATTTTAGCAGTGCTTTTAGCCCTGCCCTTTCCGGCCGGAGTCGCTTGGGCCGACGCCATTGGCCAGCAAAAAGAAAATGAAATAGGCCAACGCTTTCACCTTAAAATAGCCTCCACCGGCACAATTTTAGACGACCCCGTTGCCAACGAGTACTATAAGAAAATCACCGATAGAATCATGAAGAGTGCCGGTCTTCGCTCTGACCAATACCACTTCTACATTATTAACAGCGGCAGCATAAATGCCTTTGCCGTGCCCGGTGGTTATATTTATATGAACACCGAAACCATCATCAGCCTTGAAAACGAAGGGCAATTGGCCTCCATTGTAGGCCACGAAATAGCCCACATAACCTCACGCCATTTTGCCCGCCGCATGGAAGCCGCCGGATCTCTGTCTTTGGCCTACATAGCAAGTATGCTGGCGGGAGCTCTTTTGGCCAGCCAAGGGGGCGGCGCTGCGGCCCTTGGGCAAGCTTTGATGGTGGGAGGCATGGGGGCCACCGTCTCTTCCATGATGGCTAACTCACGGGCCGATGAGGCCGAAGCCGACGCCAAAGGTCGAGATTATCTCATCGGCGCCGGATATAACCCTCGGGATATGTATGGTGCGTTTAAAATTATGAGCGACCGTAGCGGCCTTGTCTCCACCGGGAGTCAAGTGCCCACCTACCTCACCACTCATCCCTCATTAAGTAGCCGCCTGGCCACCACCTTCAGCGATCTGCAAAACTCCCCGGCCGCCTCAAAAGATGTGAAATACGACGCTTTCCGTGACCGCATACTGGCCCTTTCCGGCGAACCGCGCCGCATTCAAGCCCTGATGGAAAGACGCTTGAGGGAAAATTCTCAAGATCACTCTGCCATTCACGCCCTGGCCCTTTTGGCCGCCCGCGAACAAAACTTGAGCCAGGCGGCAACTATTTTAAAAAAAGCGCTGGCCTTGGTCCCTCGCAATTCGGAATATTTAGCTGACTTGGGCGAAATTTACCTAAGACTCCGCCAGCCCAAAGAGGCCCAAAAATATTTCACCCAAGCCGGAAGTAAAAACCGCCAAGCTCTCTTGGGCTCAGCTCGGGCCGCCGAGCTTTTGGGCGATTCTAAAAAAGCCGCCACCTTTTACGATAAAGCTATCAATTTCAACTTGGAACCATACCCGGAAGCATATGAATTTGCCGGGCGCTTCTTTGGTCAAGCAGCCCAAAAAGCCAAAGGACACTATTATACCGGGCGCTACTTCCAAGAAAACGGCGACCTCAAAGAGGCCATTTTCCACTTTACTCAAGTAGCCTCCCAAAGCTCACCTGCCCCTTGGGACAAGCGAGCCCAAAGGGAAAAAAATATACTTGAAAGAATTCAAAAAGACGATTAAAATTTTAAGGAGAATTCAGCATGACTCAATACTTAATAGCCTCCCTCCCCGGCGACGGCATTGGCCCCGAAGTTGTGGCCTCAGCCCGCCGCGTTTGCGAAACCACCGGCCAAAAATTTGGCTTTGAAATTAAATGGCGCGACTTTCCCTTTGGGGGCTCTTACTATTTGGCCCACAATGAAGTCCTTCCCCCCTCGGCCTTGGACGATATGGCCGAATGCCAGGCCATGCTTTTAGGTGCCGTGGGTGACCCTCGCATGAAGCCGGGAATCTTGGAACAAGGTCTTTTGTTGGCCATGCGCTTTCACTTTGATCAATATCTCAACTTGCGCCCGGCTAAAAGCTACCCCGGGGTGGCGACTCCTGTTCCTTTTCCGGACGGCCAAACCCTTGACATTGCCGTGGTTAGGGAAAACACCGAAGATATTTACATGGGTCTCGGCGGCTTAGGCGAGGGCACAATCGACCAAGAACTGGATCTCACCCGCGGACTTTATAAACTGACGGGGCAAACGAAGCTCAACTTCAACCCTCCTTGTGAAGCGGCTTTCTCTTTGGGCATAATGACGCGCCCGGCCATTGAACGCATCGCCCGCCGGGCAGGGCTTTTGGCCCGCGAGCGTGGCGAGAAAAAAGTCCACATGGCCAGTAAAGCCAATGCCGTCCCCCAACTTTACGGCCTTTGGGATCAAGTTGTGCGGGAAACTTGGGAACGTGAATTTGCCGATTTAGAGCTCATTAACTTAAATGTCGATGCCATGTGCTACGTCTTGCCGCGCAAACCTCTCGATTTTGGTGTGCTGCTCTGCCCCAATTTATTCGGCGACATTGTGAGCGATCTCGTTTCTGCTCTGGCCGGAGGCTTGGGACTCGCAGCCTCCGGTAGCATCGGCGATGGGCTCTCAACTTTCGAGCCTGTCCACGGTTCGGCCCCATCCCTGACCAACACAGGCAAGGCCAACCCCTTGGCGGCAATTATGTCGGGGGCCATGATGCTGGAGCATATCGGTCAAAATGAGGCAGCCGCCCAGATTCGCAATGCCATTGCCACTTATTTAACCGGCACCAAGCGTCCCTTTGAATTGGGGGGCACTGAATCTGTAAGTGACGTTACTGAAAGTATAATTGCGCTTTTGTGAAAGTAAACTTGCCCTTTAGATGGAAATATGATAAAAGAAAATTAGTAGTGAAAGATTTTTTATAGTTATATTAGGCGAGGTAAAATGATGATAAAATTTATACCCCTTCTGGTCTTATTTATGCTAGCTCCGGCTTGCAGTCAGTTCAGCGATTGGCTTGGCGTTCCGGGCTCAACTGGCCCCACCTCCACCTCGGCCAACCCTCGAGCTCAGATGCAAGCGGCCCAAGCATCTTTTGACCAAAAGCTCGAAAGTGCTCGCGGAGAAAGCCTTAACCAAGTGCGTCGCTCTTGGGGAAATTTGGAGGCAGGCTTGAGCCAAGATGGCCTGACTGTTTATAAATGGAGCCAAACTGCTCAGGTGACTATTCCTGCCGGTGAAAACTCGGCCGGTCAAACCCAAGTGGCTTCTTGCTTGGCCATGTTTATTGTGGATCAAGGTGGAGTGGTGGTGGATTCCACCTCTGAAGGGCGCTGTTTTGATTACAACAAAATGCCTGCTTGGAAACCCATAGTCACCCAATCCACCGATGGGCGAACCGGCTCTATTAGATAAGGCAACTTTAATAATGCACCTTATTATTTGTAAATAAACAGAATAAACACCCTACCCTTATTAAGGCGGCAAGAATATAAAACTTGCCGCCTTATTTTTGGCTATACACCTAAAAAACCATAAAATCAGTCCCGTTAGTAAGTGGGAAAGATTTCATGGTTTTCTTAATTTATGCACCACAGCTCTATCCAGAAGGGTGCCGGCTATTTATGTAAAAAACTTTCCTTTTCCAAGCGCAAGAGCTCAAAAAAAACACCCTTGAAATCAAGGGGCCAAGGTGCTGTGAAAGTTAAAAGGTCTCCGCTGATGGGGTGAGCAATGGTCAAACTGCGGGCGTGAAGTTGTTGGCGAAGCAAAAGGGGAGCTAAGCTTGGGTATTTACGTAAAAGTTCGCTGGCGCCGCGGCTATAGGTGGAATCTGCCAAAATGGGATGCCCGAGGCTAGCTAGATGAACGCGAGCCTGATGAGTTCGTCCGGTGATTAAAGTCAACAAAACCAAACTGACTTTAGCCGCCGGGAAATAACGCAAAACTCGATAACGAGTCTGAGCCGACCGCCCTCCTGAAACTCCCGCTGCCATTTTATGGCGCAAGCTTGGGTGACGACCAATGGCTTGATCGATAAGCCCGGCCGAGGCTTTAAAGCATCCACTGGCCAAAGCCAAATATCGCTTAGTGGTGGCACGTGCGCCAAAAGAAGCTGCGAGTGCCCGTAAAGCCGGTTCAGTTTTCGCACTAATCAAAACCCCGCTGGTATCTCTGTCAAGGCGGTGAACCAGACCGGGACGAAATTTTTCCCCAACTTCCAAAAGACGTTTGTCGCGAGCCAAAAGGGCTCCGGCCAAAGTAGGCCCCTGATAACTGGGGGCCGGATGAACCACCAAGTCAGCCGGTTTATTGACTACTAAAATGTGCTCATCTTCATAAATAACCGCCAATTCAATCTCGGGGTTAGCCGTAAGCTCTGTGCGGGGCGGCTTGGGCTCAGGCAAACTGATGGTCTGGCCCAAACGCACCAAAGACGAAGCCTTGGCCGAACGACCATCTAATAATACCTTGCCTTCTTTCGCTAAACGCGCCAAAAGAGAGCGGGAAAAATCAGGCAGCCGACCGGCCAAAACTTGATCTAATCGTTCACCTTTTTCCCTCTCTTCAACAGTAAAGGATAAAAGTTCATTTGCTGAATTTGTCTGCGCACAAGAAGAATCTGCGAAAAAATCAGAGGGCTCACTATCAGATAGCGTCTTCAAATCACTCACCCAAGCATTATCTAGGCGAAATGGGGAAAAGAGAGACTATTTCGTTTTCCACATCTTTTACCTGGCGATCTGAGGCAATGGCCATTTCTTTAAACAAAATTCCCTTAACCATGTCTAAAAGCTTGCGTTCACCAAAAGATAACTCTTTAACTTGACGCATGGTTAAAAGCTCAGCTAAAATTTGGGCCAGCTCGGTGGGTTCGCCTTTTTTAATGCGCTCTAAATAATCACGCTGGCGGCGGTTCCAATTAATATTATCCGAGGATTTAGATGGGTTACGAAAGAGCTCATAGAGACTTTCTACGAGTTCAGCATCCATAAGTGGGCGCAAGCCTACCGCATCGAGATTCTGCACCGGCACCATGATCTTCATGTCGTTTTCCACAATACGAATAACTAAAAATTCATATTCTTGGTTATCGACATTTTTTCGTTCCACAGCTTCGACACAGCCAACTCCATGAGCTGGGTAGACAACATAATCACCCATCTTTAACGACACAATAAACTCCTCTCTTTTAAAATCGTAACACTATTTATATATTTCGTCAAGCATCACCTGCACGTCAATCTAATTTATTGCTTTGAGCCGGTAAAGGGGCTAAACTGACAACGACAATGCCAACTATCTTCATTAATTTGCTTAAACAAGGCTAGCAAGAACCACTCTACCATAAATTGGCCTTATTTTTGCTTGCGTTAATCTCTAGGAATTATTGGCTGGGCTTGCATAAACTCCAGCAAAGACAAACCAAAATTCAACAAAAGGAATTATTGTGAACTTTCAACAAGCATTAAAAACCGACCAAAGCTATTTCCTGGCTTCGTCCACCTTGGCCGGTTTCAAAAGTTTCCTTGACAAAGCCTTTGATTTAACAGAAGCTTTTATCAACCGTGAAGCTCCGAAAGAAGCTGAGGGGAAAAGCATTTTTTTTGGTTTATCGAAAAATCTCCAAAATGCTTGGCCACGCTATCAAAGCTTGGGCTTGACTCCATATGCTCTGGCCGATAACGATCGCCTACAAAGCTGGCAAGACGATAGCGACCGCAAGCAGGGCACAACCTTTATGGGGCTTCGAGTTTTATCCCCGGCTGAAGTGGCCGCTGAAAAAGGGGCCGAAGTAGTCATTTGCGTCAGCACCAAAACCAGTTACCAAAACATTCAGACGCAACTCCAAAGCTTGGGGATCACAATTTCTGAAGCTAAAAACAATTTTTTCCAAGCCCTGGTCATTAATTGGACAACTAGATTTTTCTTAAAGCATTGGGCGGAAATTGAAATTGTTTACAATCAATTAGACGACAACCGCTCAAAAGACATCTATTTGACAACCCTCAAAGCCAGATGCCAAGACCGAGACATGGCCGCCCTTGCCTACAACAGCATCATGGAAGGTGACCAATATTGGGCCATCTCACAATTCAAAGAGCTAAAGGATCCTGTTTTTGTCGATTGTGGGGCCTTTACCGGCGACACAGTGACCAGCTTTTTGTATCATTACTTAGGTAAGGGTTTTGCTAAAATTTACGCTCTGGAACCAAATGCCGACCTCTTCCGGGCTTTGAAAGAAACGGTTGCCGGCTTCTCTTTGCCGCCGGAAAAAATAGTTTGTAGCCCCAATGGAGTCGGGGAGGCCCTTTCAGGCTCTTTCCCCACCCTGCCCTTAGAAGAAATTGTAAAAGGCCCGGTAAACCTCATCAAGGCCGATATCGAAGGGGCCGAAGGGGCCATGTTGAACTCGGCGGCCAACATTATCAAGCGCGACAAACCCCACTTGGCCATTTGCATCTACCATCGGCCCGAAGACCTTTTCGAATTGCCATTGCTCATAAAATCTATAGAGCCTAATTATAAACTGGCCGTACGCCACCACACTTCCAACTCTTCGGAAACGGTTTTATATGCTTGGATCGAATAGCTTCAAAAAACAATGATAAATTTGCGCTTCCATAACTCAAGTGCTAAAAGATTTTTCCATAAAGGATTGAATAATGAAATCTATATTATTGATAAATGCAGCCACCACCGACCGCTCCACTGTGAGCGTGGCCATGTTAGAAGAATATTATTTGCCGCTATCACTATTGCATTTATCCGGTGCCTTGGTGCCGCACTATGAAGTTGAAATTCTCGATTTAAACCAATTGCGCCCTTGGAATTTAGCTCAAAATGAAGCTGACTCAGTTATTTCAGCTGCAATAAACAAAGCTCTGAAAAAAACTCAACCTTTGGTAGTGGGAATTAGCTCTCTTTTCTCCAAGCAAATTGGTCAAGTAGTTAAAATTGCAAAATTAATTAAAAAACTAACCCCGGAATTACCAATAATCATTGGCGGTATTCACCCCACAATTTTCAACGAGCAAATCATCGAAAACGTTCCAGAAATTGATTACATCATTCAAGGAGAAGGAGAAGAATCGACTCTCAAACTATTAAAGGCTTTAGAAAAGAAAGCTCCTTTAAATGAAGTCGATGGCTTGACTTACCGCACTTCAGACGACCAAATCATAAATCAACAAAAGAAACAATACATAGATGATTTAGATAAAATCCCCCGACCGGCCTATCATCTTTTTGACTTTAACCAATACAAAACAAACACCTCCAATTGGCATAATCCCAAAAAGAAAACCATTGGCGTGCCCATGCCTTTCATCACCAGCCGCTCTTGTCCTAATCGTTGTAATTTTTGCTGTATGTTCCATGTCATGGGACCAACGTTCCGAACCTATTCTGCAACTCGAGTGCTGGATGATCTGGAGTTCTTATATCACGAATACGGCACAAACTATTTTGAATTTTTCGACGACAATTTCACCTTAAATAAAAAACGAACTTTGGAAATTTGTCGTGGTATAGTGCAAAGAAAATTAGACATTCAAATCCGCACCACTAACGGGCTCTCCATCAATACACTAGATGACGAAGTCGTGGATGCACTGGCCGAAGCGGGCTTGGTTTGGACGCCAATTGCCATTGAAAGCGGTTCGGAATTTATTCGCAACAAGGTTATGGGCAAAAAGCTAGATATAAAAAAAGCTTTTGAAGTGGCTGAAATGTTCCACCGTCACCCTCAAATCATTTTATCGGCTTTTTTTATCATTGGAATGCCCCAAGATACAAACCAAACTTTACAAGAAAGCTATGATTTAGCCTCAAAGCTTCCGGTAGATGACATTTCCATTGCCAACGCCACACCTTTTCCGGGGACGGCACTTTATGAAAATGCCCTGAACGATGGCTCGTTAATTGAACCTGAGCTTGGCTTGTGGGATTACGAAGAGTCTATCATCAGCAACCGCGGCAATCATTTTTTTATCAAGCCGCACCAAATGAGCCTGAACGAGCTGGCCCATTGGCGTAAGCGTTTTGATGAATTGCGCCTACAAAAAATGTCGCCTAAATACAAAGCTATTTCTCGCACAGCCAAAGAGGCCCTAGGTGCTAACCAGTGTTAAAAGGTTAAACTTATGAATCCTTATCAAATTTTCAAACAAGAATGCGCCCAGGAAATAGAGGCCCAAAACTCCCCCGAAGTTAGGGAGAAAATGCACAAGTTCATTTTTGACCCCAAAATGGCCAAATATGTCTATCATTTTGAATGGTTGGGCCGACCAATTATCCAAACGCCTCAAGATATGGTTCAGCTCCAAGAGTTGGTCTGGCAGGTGAAACCTGATTTGATTATTGAAACCGGCATCGCCCACGGTGGTTCGCTGGTTTTGTCGGCTTCGCTTTTGGCTTTATTGGAAATGACGGAGGCTTGCCAAAAGGGTGAACTTCTCAATCCGGCTGCGCCTCGCCGTTTAGTCGCCGGAATTGACATTGAACTTCGTGAACATAACAGAAAATTTCTGGCCGAACACCCTTTGGCTAACCGAATCCACACCTTTGACGGCTCCTCAATTGATGAGAAAATAGTTAGTAAGGTAAAAGAATTTGCCTCTGACTTTAACACCGTGATGGTGCTTTTAGATTCCAACCATAGCCATGAGCACGTTTTAGCCGAATTAAAAGCCTACTCCCCCTTAGTTTCTACAGGGAGTTATTTAATTGTCTACGATACCATTGTTGAGGACATCGGCCTGGAGTTTCCCGATAAACCATGGGGGCCGGGGAATAACCCCAAAACCGCCGTCTATGAATTTATTAAGGATAATAAAGATTTTGTCATAGATGAGCAAATAAACAATAAACTCATGTGGACATCAGCCCCCGACGGCTATTTGCGCCGGTTACTTTATTAGAAGGAATGAAAAATGCCTAAACTTACCATTGGCTTACCGGTATATAACGGGGAAAAATATTTAACCAAAGCTTTGGAGTCTATTTTAGCCCAAACGTTCACTGATTTTGAAGTAATCATTGTAGATAATGCTTCTACCGATAGCACTGAAAAAATAGTCCGCCAATTTCTAACACGCGACAGTCGGCTGACTTACATTCGTAACCAAGCTGACATGAATTTGGTCTATAGTTGGTTTAAGCTGGTTTATGGTTCCAATGCGGAATATTTTACCATGTTCCATTGCGATCTACTCTGGGCTCCAACCTATGCCGAAGAGTGCATAACACAACTGGAAGCCGATCCCCAAACCATCTTGACCTATAGCTATTGCCAATGGCTCGATAACAACGGGCAAAAGCTGGAAATAACTAAGGACACTGCCAATTTTGCCGTAGATAATCCCGGCGAACGTTTTTTAAACGTTTTAAAAGGTTTGGCCTGGTGCACTGCCTTTCACGGTTTTAGCCGTCGAGAGCCTCTGGCTTTAGTCTTTTTACGGCTTATGTTCAATGGATATGGCAATAACGCCGGCAACGACAATGAAATTTTAGCTTCTCTGGCTCTTCAGGGTAAGCTAGTTCAAGTGGAAAAGCCGCTTTTATTGCGCCACCAAGACAACACGCAAGCAGCGGGAGCAGAAAAACTCAGCGAACGCTATAATCGCCTCTATTGCGATCGAAAAAATTACCACTTTTTTCGCGGTCCCAGAATTTATCTGCCCTTTTTAAATTTCATTCGCGACCATTGTTTTGACCTGCTTGACGGCAATTTTCCTCCCGACGAGTTAGATAGACTCACTAAAGAAACTGTCTCCGCTTTACTTAATCGATATAAAACAAATATCAATTATGAAGTAAAACACCTCATTGAACTTGTTTTGACCGGGGATTTTAAACGCAATTGGGGTGAAGACGAAGACCAACCACCGCAAGCGGAAACTCCACTTGGCAAATATCGCTATATAGATCTTACATATTTATTATACGTTCAACAGAACCTAGAATATGTAAATGCCTTTTTGCCGAAATTTCCCCAGCTCCATTTAGCTCGAGCTCTAGTTTTGCTACAACTCGGACGCCAAAAAGAAGCTCTTTTGGCCTTAGATACAGAGCTTGAACACAACATCCACGACCGCAAAGCTTTGGAATTAAAAAACCGCTTATCTGAAAAGACAAATAGCCCCCAAAAATAAAAGTGGTGCTTTGCCTTTCAAAAAAAGAAAGATTGACATGAGTAGGCTAAAAAGTAGACTTTAGCAAAATATACGATTTAAAGACGCACAATCCACTTGAAGTTCAGGGCAAAAATAGGTATTGTATAAAGTAA
>CAYJAF010000006.1:20047-68425 GCA_964368195.1 uncultured Thermodesulfobacteriota bacterium | reverse complement strand
ACAGTGAGTTATGAATAATGGCAAAATAAATCACAGCCCTTTTGGTTCGCCTAAGATGTAATGTTTCAAGAGGCGATGTAAAGCTTCCACGTCGACCGGTTTGGACAGGTGATCGTTCATGCCCCCGGTTAAACAGCGTTCTTTTTCGGCGGCAAAGGCGTGGGCCGTCATGGCAATGATGGTAAGGTCTTGATATTGTGGTAAAGATCTGATGCGCTTTGTCGCCTCATAGCCGTCCATCACGGGCATTTGTAAATCCATCAAAACAACATCAAAGCTCACATTCGAGCTTTCGGCTTCGGCCAGGCGATCTAAAGCGAAGCTTCCGTTTTCAGCCAACACAACTTCCAAGCCCATTTTAGTCAATATAGACCTGATAACCAAAACGTTAACATCGTTATCTTCAACCAGTAAAACACGATAGCCGGCAAGGGTTTCGTCGAATTTCTTTTTGACTTTTTTGCCCTTTTCCGCAGGCATAAACTCTGCCGGGATGTTTTTAACTACCCCAAAAACACCAGAGAAATGCATGGTGGTGCCGCTGCCGAGCTGGCTGGTGACGGAAATTTCTCCGCCCATGAATTCAACCAAGCTCTTGGTGATGGCCAAGCCCAAACCTGTCCCGCCGTAGCGACGGGTGGTGGAGGTATCGGCTTGAGTGAAGGCGCTAAAGAGGTTGGCTTGCTGCTCTGAGCTGATGCCAATGCCGGTGTCTATTACGTCAAAGGACACCGTGATCGAATCCGGCGTCTGCTGGGTCACTTTAGACTTGATGGTAATGGAACCGGAAGCCGTAAATTTTAGGGCATTACCCACTAAATTAATGAAAATCTGCCGCAGCCGTTGGGAGTCACCCTCTAAAACGTTTAAATCTTCCGATAAGGGATCTATAATAAGTTCCAAGCCTTTTTCAATGGCCAGTTCCTTGAAGAAATCATTAATATCGACAAAGAGCTCTTTTAGGGAAAAGGGGATTTTTTCCATAACCATTTGCCCGGCTTCAATTTTGGAAAAGTCTAAAATATCATTGATGATGCCGAGTAAGGACTTGGCTGCTCGGTGGGTTTTTTCAGCATATTCATGTTGTTGGTCATCTAAGGTGGTTCCCAACAAAAGGTGAGAAAGGCCGATGACCGCATTCATGGGAGTGCGAATTTCGTGGCTCATGTTGGCCAGAAAATCACCTTTCGCCTGACTGGCGGCTTTGGCCGCATCTAAGGCGTTAGACAGAAGGCTGACATCGTTGATGGTCAGGATGAAATTTGCTTCGGCTAAAGTGGTTGTTTTAATAAAGTGCTCTCCGCTCAAACGTTTCAACTTCACAGCATAACTAACTTTTTTCCCGTTTGAATCGAGCAAGACCACATCTGTGGTAAAGGTGTCGGTTTCACTTTCAGAGCCGCTAAAGAGGCGGCAGGCTTCAGTGGGCAAAGGAGCTGATTCCGAACCACTTAAGAAGGTGGCTAAAAGCCGTGGGGTATCCTCTTTAAAACCTTGGCTATAGAGGATGCTACTCATGGCTTGGTTGGCAAAAATAATTTTACGAGAACCGTTTAAGAGGGCCACGGCACCGGGCATCAGGTCGAGATAAGAGCAGACAATATCCATGGTGCCATTAATGGCTGTGATGATACGGTGATAATCGCCTTGGTGGCCGGAAGGGTTAGCACGGGTGCCCAAGGCTCCATTGTTGGTGGCTTCGGTGAGGTCGTCCAGCTCTTTGATAACAGACTGAATGGCATCGCTCATGGTGGTGAAGGTCTCATTCAAATGACCAATTTCATCACGTCGCCCAACCGAGAAAGGATAGAGATTTTTAAAATGACCAGCAGCTAGACGACGGGCGTTTTCGGTGATCACTTTCAAAGGTTCCGTTAACATTCCCCCGATAAGCGTTTTAAATACAAACAAAAATAAGAGAGCAGAGAGAATGGTCATCACTAAAATAACCAATCGGGCCTGCTCTAAGGGGCCGGTAAAGTCTTGGCGCGGAACTAAAATGCCCAAAGTCCAGCGTGTGCCGCGAATGGGGGCATAGCTGATGAACATCTCTTCGTTTTCTCCCTTATAGCTTAAGGAGCCTATGCCGCCATTGATCATTTTATTCAAAAGTTCCGCATTTAATTTGTTTTGGCCTAAATGAACGTCTAAAGTTTCTTGGCTGTAAACTTTGCCGGTATCACGGTGAGCAATAAACGCTCCCCGGTCATTAGTAATAAATGCAGTGCCGTTAGTTCCAAGATTAATTTCATTTAAAATATCAGCCAAAAGATCGTAACTATAGCTACCTATTAAATAAATTTTCTCCCTAGCATTTTCGCTGGCATTGGGGTTGGCAAGCCGTGTGGCCGGCAAGCCCATTATTATTTCCAATTCGTTTTGCCCTACACTGACGTCTTCAATCGCCATGTTATCCGTTTCTCTAATGATATCTAGAATTTGGCGTCCGACCAAACTGTAAGGCGATGCCGGGGTGCCTATGAGCAAAGTGCCCTCTTGGCTGTATAAACCAAACCAGGTGAAATCGGTATCGTTTTTAATGCGTTCTATGAGAGCTTTTTTTATGGGTACTGATTTGGTAGAATCTAAAAGTTGGCTGTGGTCGCGGATGAGAAAGAAGCGGTTGACTAGTGTGTGAAAGCTGGATTCTGCATTGTGGGCTGAAATGTGGGCCATTTGCGGTAAAACGTTGTGCATAACAGAATCAAGCATAACATTTATGAAAAAAGTGGTGACAAGCAATAAACCGAAGTTTAAAAGCACTACAATAGTTAATGCTACTAAAACTATTCGGTTGGCAATGCTTCGCGAGGCCGATTTTCTTGCCGTTTCATTTTTTGGAGTGCTAACAGATTCAGTCATTAAAATCTTCCAAATTGAACTATCAATTATTCTCTCTTAAACTAACGTAAGTCACATTGCTATCTCCGTTTAAAGATTGCTTGATGGCTGCTTGCGCTAAAGTAATAAAGGGGAGGCGAACAGAATCGTGACCTGCTAATACTTTTATAGCATCAATATTTTGGCTTGTTATCAAAGCTTTAGCCAAAGATCGAACGAGCTTGTTGCCATCTTCTCCAATGCTTAAATCTCTTTGCTGTTGGTAGGCCAAATCCCATGAGCGAATGAAGCCACTGGCATTTTGAGCGTCATATTCCACTGAGATTATGCGGTTGTTTTCAACATAAATGGTTATAAAATCACTCCAGCCGTGGTCATTGAAGGAGTCTGTTTTTGCGGTATAATAACCGTCTTGCATCAAATTTTCAGGCCTTTGAGAGTTATCTGAACAAGCGCTTATAAACATTAAAGAACTTATTAAGGTTGTTAATATTATTTTTGACATAAAAATTTACTTTTCAATGTTTAAAAATGATATTTATCATTCAAAAATGATATTTGTCTAAAAGTTATATTTGTTAATGTTTTCAAGGGTAAATTCAAGGCGGTTTGGCAAAAGGATAACCCCCGAATCAGCAGAATTTGACGATTGTGAATCTAAAACAGTGTCGGGCATTACTTCCAGAAAACCAATTCCCGGCACCTCTAAATGGTCACCCACTTTAATTGTGCGGCCCAAAGCCAGCTGGTAGGCAACATAACAAGCCAGAGCTCCTTGCACTTGGCAATCCCACAAGCCCCAGCGCTCAATCACTCCGTCTTTGAGATATTGGCGCATGACGTTGGGGGAGGCAAAACCGGTTATGGTCAGGTCTGAAGCTGTCAAGCCAAGATCTTGCGCCACTTGAGTTTGGGCGGGCAATGCTGTGGAATCATTGCAGATAATGAGATCAACATCGGGGTGTTCAGTTAGGATTGTCTGCCCGATCTCCAGAGCTTTATCGTAGTTTTGCTCACTGTAAAAATTTTTCGGAGCTATATTTTGCCAGTGGGGATAAGCTTGTTTGATATAGGCTTCAGCGGCAACACGCCAAGAGTTTTGATCTTTCACGGAAGGTTGAGAATAGTGCCAGAGATATTTTATGGGCTCGTAAGCGGGGTTTTTCCCTCGGGCCGCTAAGCTTTTAGCCCCCATTTCCACGAGCATTTGCCCCAGTTGCTGGGGAGTCCCTTGGGAGATCATGATTTGTCGTGCGGAGTTTGGCACGTCGGCATCCCAAGTTACAACCTTAACTCCGCTGGCCATAGCTTGCTTTAGAACCGGCTCTAAAACCACCGGGTCTAAAGCTGAAATTGCCAAGGCCGGTATTTTTTCATTGATAGCTTTTTGAACAATGTTAACTTGCTCGGAAACAGATGCTTCTGTGGGGCCGATATATTCGACCTCAAAGCCTTGTTCTTTGGCATATTTTTGGGCGCCCTCGTTTGCGGCGTCAAAAAAGGCGTTGCCTATGATTTTGGGAATAAAAAATATTTTTACGGGCACATTTGAATCATGGGCCGTTTGAGAAGAGGAGCTCTCATTTTGGCAGGCACTTAAAGAGCCCAGTATGAGGCATAATGGTAGTAAAATCCACCTAGACATTGAGACTCTCAATTCATTTTGAGCTAGACAAGGTTATATAAACTGTGCTCAAACTTTGAAATTAAATCCTTATAACTAACTATAGCAATTGAGAGCTAAGTTTGTCAAGTTACAAGGCAATTTAAGCCAGGGCCTACGCATCTAAATTTTTTTAGGTTATAATTATTTTTCACAGGGTAAGCGCCAGTAATTAAAGATGATTTACAAGTGCAGCTTGAATTTAATTGTGAAATAAGCGAAGCCGAAGGGGGTGCTTCTCCAAAAAATTCCGCAATTTTAAATCCGCCTAATGAACGGAACGAAGGCGAAGCCGAAGTGGAGTGAAGCCGAAGGAATTAAAATAAGGAATGTTTTGGAGAAGTACCCCCGGAGGCGAGCGGCGAGAATTTAGATGCGTAGGCCCTGCAATTTAAGCGCAGCCTATGAGGCTAAATTACTTTTTTCTCCTTGGTTGCTAAGGGATTGAGAGGGCACAGCGAGCTTCACTTAGTTTAGCTGCTGCTTTAGACAGGTAAGGCGACGGTGGGGAACTTTAAAATTAGGCACATAAGCCCTGATTATTCGGTATGACTTATTGGGTTACATAATGCGCGCAGCCATAAATTGGCAAATTAGTTTTGGGTGAACACGCTTTAATCTTCCAGGCCGCGCTCTCTGTTTTTATGGCGTTGTCGTTGCTCTTCAAGCATATAGTTGTTGGCCATTTTATGTAAGTTGTTAGAAGCAAAGGGGTCGGTAAAATCAATAAATTTAAAGCCCCAATAATGTCCTTTCCCTTCAGGAAGTTCAATGGTTCTGGTGATAAAACCTGTGCCGGCAACTTTAAGCCCAGAACTCTTATCATCTTCTATGAATTCAAATTCAAATTTAACTTCCGGTTCAAGAAAATATTCAGGAATTTTTGAGCTAAAAATTCGAACACCGGCCGGTGAGAAATCCAAAAGAGTGAAAGGGTCTAAGTCAGGCCCTGCTTTGAAGACTATTTTATTGTTTTGACTGGCTATATTTATGCGATACACATGTCGCATATTACGTTTGGAAACGTCCGATGCTTTGGGGGAGCTTAGAAAAATCACCGCCATAGGGTCTGATTTGGCAGCTTCATTGAGAATATAATTACTGCGCACTTCCAGAATTTGGCTTGTCCAACCCCAGCGAGCAAAATCGCTTTTACCATCTACTTGTCGCTGAACAACGCTGGCTTCGATGTTTTTGCCAAGCCAAGATTTTGAAATCGGGGGGGTAGTTTGAGCCACAACAATACGCCCTGCGGTGTGGTCTAAAATCATTGAGGTGCGCACATCCTTTTCGTCTTCATCTAAGGAACTGCTTAAATTAATATCAATTTTAGTTTGCGGGCGAACCAGACGGTTTAAGTCTATGTTAGAAGTTTCCACTTTAGGTTTTTTAAAAAACTTGCCAAACATACACTTTCCTCTAATATGGCATATAATTATTTAAAAACATAAAAAGAGAGGTAAAATACCTGTCGACTTTTAGCCTCAATTGCCTCCCCCCTTTTTTTCATTAAAAAGGGGGGAGTGAGGCATTTGCAAAGTATAAGAAACGCTGATTAATTAGCGCTTTCTTATTTCCTTTAGGCCCACGAAACAAGGCCCAACACAAAGGGGTTAGCCAGCCGCTCTTGGCTTGGCGTCACACGCACTGTGTAGCCAAACTTGCCGGTGGAGCGCAAGGCCACTTTCCCATGGAAGCGCCAAATGCCGCTGCCCAAATCCTCTACGGCGGTCAGGGGTAATATTTGACGGTCGATGAATTCACCCATATGGTTCAGGCGGCCGTAGTAGGCGGCCACGGTGACGTCTTCCGGAGCCAAAGAGCCCATTTGCACTTGCGCTGTGAATTCAATATTATCACCGACCAAAAGGCTAGCTTGGTCGGCATTGGAATTGATGACGCCAATTTGCAATTCGTTCCAAGTTGTCATAAGCTTTTGGCGCCACTGAGCTTGTTCGTTAGCTTGGGCGAAGCTATTGGAGGTCAGCTTTTGGAAGCGTTCGGAAGATTGTTTATAGAACTTTTCGTAATAATCGATCACCATGCGGTGTGAACTGAATTGCGGCACGAGGTCGCGGATGCTGTTGCGCATCATTTCGCACCAAGTTTGAGGCAATCCGTCGTTTGTCCGTTGGTAGAAAAGCGGGGCCACGTGTTTTTCCAATAAGCTGTAAATGGCTCGAGCTTCTGTTTCGTCTTGGAATTCGTGGTTATCATCCACTTCACCTTGGCCGATGGCCCAGCCGTATTCCGGGGCGTAGCCTTCATCCCACCAGCCGTCAAGCACCGACATATTGAGAACGCCGTTGGCCAAGGCTTTCATGCCGCTGGTGCCGCAAGCTTCCAAGGGGCGTCTTGGGGTGTTGAGCCAAACATCGCAACCGGAGACCAAAAGGCGAGCAATGCGCATATCATAATTTTCAATAAAGACAATGCGGTTTTGGAAGCGCGGCTCACGGGACATATGGATAATTTGTTTAATGAAAGCTTTGCCTTCATTGTCTTGGGGGTGAGCTTTGCCGGCAATGATAATCTGCACCGGTTGTTGGGGATTATTGATGATTTTTGCTAGGCGATCGGGATCGCGGAAAAGCATGGTCGCCCGTTTATAAGTGGCAAAGCGGCGGGCAAAACCAATGGTTAAAACGTCAGGGGAGAGGGCTTCCATGCTTTTTTGCAAAACATCGGTGGCCGCCCCTTGGCTTTTGAATTGTTTAAACAGTGCGCGCCTGGTGTAAGAGACGAGCTGGGCTCGGCAATTTTCATGGGCTCGCCACAATTCCGAGAGGGGAATTTGCTTGATTTGCTCCCAAATATGAGCCGGGTCACGGTCTTCGTTCCAGTCGCTACCTAAATAGAGGTCGTAGAGTCGGGCTATCTCGCGAGAGGCCCAAGAGGAAATGTGAACGCCATTGGTGACGTGATCAATGGGCGTATCTTCCACCGGGTTTTTAGGCCAAATTGCCTGCCACATTTGGCGGCTCACCTGGCCATGGAGGCGGCTGACGCCATTGGCATGGGACGAAAGGCGCAAAGACAAAGGAGTCACGCCAAAAGCCTCACCTTCATCGCGAGGGTTGATGCGACCGTAGCCGCAGAGGGCCCGCCAGTTGAGGCCCAATTCTTTGGCGTATTCTTCAAAATAAGAACGAGCCAATTCAGGGTCAAAGGTGTCGTTACCGGCCGGCACGGGAGTGTGGGTGGTGAAGATGGTGGAAGCTTGGACAACTTCGCGAGCTGCATCAAAGGAAAGGCCACAATCTTGGCGCAAAAGGTTAATGCGCTCTAAGGCTGAAAAGGCACTGTGTCCTTCGTTCATATGAATAACTGTGGGAGTTAGGCCCATGGCTTTTAAAGCGCGCACGCCGCCCACGCCCAAGACGATTTCTTGGCGGATGCGAGTTTCACGGTTGCCGCCATAGAGTTGGGCCGTTGTGCCGCGGAGCTCCGGTGAGTTTTCGTTGAGGTCGGTATCTAAAAGGTAGAGTGGCACCCGCCCAACTTGCACTTTCCAAACAGCCACCACCACCGGGTGGCCTTTGAAACGAACTTGCACTTTAATTTGCTGGCCGTTTTCGTCCAGAACTCTTTCCACCGGCATATTGTCAAAATCGTTAGCTGGGTAGCGTTCCATTTGCCAGCCATCATTGTTAAGGTATTGGGAAAAATAGCCCTCTTGGTATAAAAGCCCCATGCCCACCAAGGGAACGCTGAGGTCAGAGGCTGATTTTAAGTGGTCACCGGCTAACATCCCTAAGCCACCGGAATAAATGGGCACGCAAGTGGAGAGGCCAAACTCAGCGGAAAAATATGCCACACAAGTGCCAGGCTCCCCAATTTTGGGCTCGGCCATATATTTGTCGAAAGCTTTAGCTTCTTCATTCAGCTGAGACATAAAGCCCAAGTCTTTAACTAAGCTGTCTAGACGCTCTTGGCTGACTTGGCCCATGAAAGCTACCGGGTTATGGCCTGAATCTTCCCACAATTTGGGGTCAATCCGCTGAAATAAGTCTCGAATGGAACTTTTCCAGCTAAAAAGAAGGTTAAACGCCATTTTCTTTAAAGGCTTTAACTCAGCAGGAAAACGTGGGACGATTTTAAATTCTTGTTTGGCTTTCATGGCAACATCCTTTAATTTAAGGCTTGTTTGTAATTTTGGTGAGCAAAATAAGTTTAGCTAAATAAGCACAGTGCAGTAAATAAATAGAACATTATTATATTATCATAACTGGCAGAATCACGTCAATAGTCCATCAGTAAGCATCCAAGGCCGACGCATGCGCATGAGAAATTTTACAACCGAATTGCGTCAAACCAGGGCGAATGAAGGGGATACTTCCAAAGCGAGACCGTAAGTTTTTGGGCCGATTGTGAGCAAAAGCGAACTCTAGGCCCTAAAATACGGTCGAGAGGCGGAAGTCGTCCCCAAATGAGCCACAATTGCAAAAAAAATAATTTCATTTCTTATGCGTCAACCGTGAGTAAGCATCAGGGCAAGATCGTCTTATTTTTATCTTGTTGAAAGAAGATAAGCGTTTAATATCATTTCAATATTTTGCAGCCATGTGAAGTGTAAGGGCGACGTAGGAGAACTTTTCAGAACTTGACTGCGAAAATTTAAGCCTTACTGTCCGAGCGAAGCGAGTTGTAAGCTTAAATTTGCAGGCAAGAGATGAAAAGTTGCTCTGTAGGAGCCTTCAAAACTGTAAATTAGATTGACGTGGACGCAAAAGCCGGAACTTGTTATTTGCTTGGTGTTGTGATAAAATTAAATTAGTTGTTTACTAAAAACAAATTCAAATCTGTCTTTATTTGGAGTTATGGCCTATGGGCATATACTTTGATAATGCAGCGACTTCTTTCCCCAAGCCGGAATGCGTTTACCGAGCGGTGGAAGATTTTATGCGGGGCAATGGAACCAGCCCCGGGCGTGGTAATTATGCCCGAGCAATGGCTTCAGAGCTTTTGATCTATGAAACCAGAAAAGCCGTGGCCAAGTTGTTAGGCGTTAAGCGGCCATCGCAAATTATCTTCACTTCCAATGCCACCGAGGCCCTTAATTTAGCTCTCAAAGGTTTTCTTTCTACAGGCGACCGCGTATTGTGCTCCAGTTACGAACATAACGCTCTATGGCGCCCCTTAAAAACTTTGGAAAGAGACCGTGGGGTCATTGTTGAACAAATCTCATGCCTTGCTGACGGACAAATTAATTTAAGTGAAATATCAACTAAATTGCCCCGAACTAAGCTGATCGCCATCACTCATGCTTCAAACGTCTTAGGCACAATAACTCCGTTGGCAGAAATCAGCAAAATGGCTCGTGCGCACAGGGTTCCAATTTTAGTGGATGCCGCTCAAACCGCCGGGAGCCACCCCATTAACGCCACGGAACTGGGAATAGATTTGTTGGCCTTCACCGGCCATAAAGGGCTCTTGGGCCCCACCGGCACCGGGGGGCTTTGTTTGGTAAATGAAGAGTTGTCACTAAATACTTTTTGCGAAGGTGGCACAGGCAGCATGGCCACTTCTCCTTATCAGCCGGAAGACCCGCCAGATCGCTTTGAAGCCGGAACCATGAATATCTTTGGCCTGGTTGGTTTAAAGGCCGCCGTCAATTACCTCTTGGAGCGAGGAGTTGAAACCATCAGGCAGCACGAAATGGAACTTACGGTGCACCTTTGGGAAAATTTACGCAAGGTCGACAGCATAACGCTTTATGGCCCGGGAAATTTGGCTAAGCGAGTGAGCTTGCTTTCTTTTAACCTCTCAGGTCAAGACCCCTACGAGGTGGCGCGCAAGCTCGATTCGGAATATGGAATAATGGTTCGCGCCGGTTTGCACTGTGCTCCCTTAGCCCATCGCTTACTCGGCACCGAAAAAACAGGCGCAGTGAGAGTTAGCATCGGCCCGCACAACACAATTGAAGAGATTGATCACCTTGTCCATGCTTTAAAAAGCTTATCTTCCTAAAGCTTACTCATTTTTTAAAGCGAATTATGGTAAAAGATGAATTAGAAGGAAAACTAATGGAAATGCTGATTTATTCTCCGTGAGAATAAATCAGCAAGGCACGCTTCTTTTCATGAGCCCTCGCGGGACGGAAAACCATGGGTTTTCCTCTCATTAAGGGTTGCGGCGAAGTTGGCAAATTGCCAACTTCGCAAGGAAACGCTAACTAATCAGCGTTTCCTTAATGGCAGTTTTTACTTTTTGGTGATTTTCTTCACTTCAACTTCGTAGCCGTTAAAATCTTTATCGATTTCGCCAAATATTTCGACTACTTCTTCAGGGCCAACAGTGAGGCCGTTCCACTCGTCATCATCAATTTCAACCACAATAGTGGCCGTGCCGTCGTTAAAATGATATTTATCACCTTTGAGGTGAGATTCTAATTTCCCAACTAAAATAACTTGTGTATCATCGGGATAATTTTCCACTTCGCTTGCCTTAATGGCTTTTGCCCCTTGGGTGGGGCCGGTATAGCCACCTTTATCTTTGGCGAGAGCTGCGGTTGCCGGAAGTAAACAGAACATGGCGAGAATTGCTAAAAATTTTAACATAATAACATCCTTTCTGTTGTTTGTTAGAGTTGCTTGATTACTTTTTCCATAATTTTTGGGAAAAGTATTTTAAAACAACATTTTCTCCATAAAACTCCCTTTAAATAACATTTCCGGTGATGGCTCATGAATCGGCTCCGATTTTTTACGAAGTAAAAAGGAAAGGAGCCGATTCATGAGCCATCACCCGTAAAAGTTTTTTGAAAGGGGGGTTGGGGGAAAACTTTTTTATAAAAAAGTTTTCCCCCAAAAATGATGGTTTAAGCTTCTTCTTCTTTCGGTTTGTATTCGGCCATGACTTTGTCTTTAATTTGCGGCGGTGCTTCATCATAGCGGGCAAATTCAATGGAGAAAGAGCCGCGTCCGCCGGTCATGGAAGTCAAGACTGGCGCATAGCTCAAGATTTCCACCTGCGGCACGTGGGCTTTGATGATTTGCTTTTTCCCCTTAGTTTCCGTGCCTAAGAGTTTACCGCGGCGGCTGGAGACGTCGCCCATGACGTCACCCATAAACTCATCGGGCACCGTGACAGTCAGGAGCATAATGGGCTCTAAAATTGTGGGTTTACATTCCATGAAAGCCTTTTTAAAAGCCATGGAACCGGCGATTTTAAAGGACATTTCCGAGGAATCCACATCGTGATAGCTACCGAAGACCAAGCCGACCTTCAAGTCAACCACCGGGTTGCCACTGATGACGCCGCCGCTCATGGCCTCGATAATGCCTTTTTCCACCGCCGGAATAAATTGCCGCGGAATGACGCCGCCCACAATGCGGTCTTCAAACACAAAGCCTTCCCCGCTGGGCAATGGTTCCATATCAATGACAGCGTCGCCATATTGGCCTTTGCCGCCGGTTTGTTTTTTATATTTGCCCTGAACTTTTTGGGCACGTCCTTTGATGGTTTCTTTATAGGCCACTTTAGGAGCGTTGAGCACCATTTCCACGCCATATTTGCGCTTCAATTTTTCCAACGCCATGTCGATGTGAACTTGGCCCATGCCCGACAAAATCATCTCTTTAGTTTGATTGTTGCGGTTGAGGCGTAAGGTGATGTCTTCCACCAGCATTTTGTTAATGGCGGCGAAAACTTTCTCTTCATCACCTTTGCTCTTGGCTTCCACCGCAAAAGCTACCACCGGCTCCATGGGCTTGGGCACGGGGTAGATAACAGGTGAGTTTTCGTCGCAGATGGTGTCGCCAGTGGCTGTGCCTTTGAGTTTGGCCACGGCCACAATGTCGCCGGGCACGGCTTCGTCAATGGCCTTTTGTCCCTTACCTTCCAAGGCCAAGAGTTGGCCGAAACGTTCTTTTTGGTCGCGGTTGGGGTTATAGAAGCCGCTGTCGGCTTTAATGGTGCCACTCACCACCCGAAAGATGGTCAATTGGCCCAAGGAATCGGATACGGTTTTGAGCACAATGCCGCTGAAAGGAGCGTCGGGGTTGGGCTCGCAGTTGATAACTTCGTCTTGGCCCGGTTTCTTGCCTGTGCGGGCGCCCCTGTCTAAAGGAGAAGGCAAGTTGAGAATCATATCCATAATATTGGCCAGGCCAATCATCTTCAAACCGGCAGCCGGAATAACCGGGGCAATTTTAACAGCCAGCACTTCCTTTTTATAAGCTTCGACAATCTCAGCTTCGGAAATTTCCGCACCTTCAAGGAATTTTTCTAAAAGCTCGTCACTGGCTTCGGCCACGGCCTCAACCAGTTTTTCCCGCCATTCGGCAACTAAATCGGTCATGTCGTCGGGGGTGGCCCCTTCGGTGACTTTGCCATCAGCATCGTAAAAATAGGCTTTGCCGGTTAAGAGGTTAACAACCCCTTTGAAGTCGGCTTCAGCGCCTATAGGCAAAAAGGTGGGCACGGCCGCAGGCTTACTTAAAGAATCGTTAATGTCTTCTAGGGCGGCAAAAAAATCGGCCCGTTCGCGATCCATCTTATTGATGACAATCATGCGAGGGAGCTTGTAAATATCGGCAAAATCCCAAGTTTTTTCCGTGGAGACCTTAACGCCGTCAACAGCATCAACCACCAAGATAGCAGCGTCAACTCCATTTAAAACTGTTTTTGTATCATTGAGAAAGTTTTCGTCACCGGCAGTATCCACTACCGTTATTTGGTGCTTTTTCCAGGGGAAAGAATGGAAGGCGGCGTTAATGCTGCTTTTGCGTTTCACCTCTTCCGGTTCGAAATCTAAAATGGAGCTACCATCCATCACCGAACCTAAGCGGTTAGTGACTTTGGTGTAAAACAACATGGCTTCAGCCAACGATGTTTTACCGGCCCCGTTGTGGGCAATTAAGGCGATTGTTCTCTGTTTTGCAATGTCTTTCATGTTTCACCCCTGGAGATATTGTTAAAGCCCGAAAAATTTTCGGAAGTAAATGTTTGCGGCGTCGTTGATGAAAGGTTTTTAGTTTTCCAAAAATCAATTAAAGACTTGTAAATAATTGATTTTGGCGTCTTTCAACTTAAAGTGAAATTTTAAGTTGGCAAATTTAATATTGAGAAACTTTGATATTCAAGGTGTCATTTTGTGGGCAAACCCAAGTAACCTTTAGAAGTATGGTTTAAAATGCCCTGTTTTGTCAAGTGCCATTGACATAGAAAACGATTTTTATTAAAATTTTAAATAAACATAAATCAAATCAATAATTTATTACATCTCAAGTTTCGAGTGCTTTTAGAGTGTGTTTTAGAGATGATTGGTAAATTGTTTTTTAAACTTCTTTAGTGGCTTTCTTTTGACAATTTGCCAAGAACAAATTCTCCCCAAAAATTTATAGAAAACTAATAAATCAGCATTTCCTTAAAGTTCTATGTAATTCGGTGGAGATTAGCACATTAGCTCACCTTAAGATAATGATAGCAGTATCACGAAAGACCGTACTTGCCAACTTTCTCATACTATATTATATAAAAACATGGCTTCTGTATTTGCACGTCAATCTAATTTGCCAGAACATCATGACTTAGTGGCGACGGAGGAAAACAATAAATTAGATTGACCTGTCTGCATTTCACGGCTGACGCATGAGAAATGAAAAATTTTTTTTTGCAATTGTGGCTCATTTGGGGACGACTTCCGCCTCTCGACCGTATTTTAGGGCCTAGAGTTCGCTTTTGCTCACAATCGGCCCTAAAATGGACGGTCTCGCTTTGGAAGTATCCCCTTCATTCGCCCCGGGTTTGACGCAATCCGGTTGTAAAATTTCTCATGCGTAGGCCTTGCTCTGCATTTGCACGTCAATCTAATTTGTTAGAACATCATGAACTTTATGGCGACGTAGGAGAACTGTGCAGAAATTGGCTGTAAATTTTTGCCCTGCCTGTGAGCGACAGCGAACTTTAGGGGCAAAAATACAGACAATTACGGAACAGTTGCTCCGTAGAAGCCTAGAAAATAACAAATTAGATTTTCGTGAAACCACTTGAGGTGGTTTTGCTTATTTATTTTTTTTCTGTTATAATAAATAAGTTTGAGGGAAGGGGGGTAAGAGAGATGGAAAAGAGTTCCGAAAGACGCCGACAACTGGCTTATTTAGCTTGGCTCAGCACGGGAGCTCTTTTAGCTTACGGGCTTTTTGAAGGTGCCATTGCCACGGGTTACTATTGGGATTGGTCGCAAATACCCTCTTTCTTCTACGATTTTGCTAAAGGTGAGCCCGGACTTTTAACAAAAGGTTTGTTGGTTACATTACAAATTATCAGCTGGAGCTTGGGGCTGACTTTATTAGTAGGCAGCATCACAGCTTGTATGCGTCTGTTTGGCGGGCCGGTATTGGCCGCAGTTGCGCTTTTATATTTAGAGATTATTCGTAACACCCCTCTTTTAGTCCAATTGACGGTGGTCTATTTCATTTTGGGGCCAATTTTTGACCTCTCGGCTTTTTGGGCTACGGTTATCACTTTAAGCCTCTTTGAGGGAGCCTATTTATCGGAAATAATCCGTTCGAGCATTTTGGCAGTGGAAGCCGGGCAATGGCAAGCGGCTTATTGTCTGGGGCTTTCCACCCCAACAACCTTAGGGCGAGTGATCTTGCCGCAAACTGCGCCCATGCTTATCCCTCCTTTGTGCAGCTTAATAGTCAGCCTCATCAAGGATTCGGCCCTCGCCTCAACTATTGCCGTTTATGAATTGACCAAAGCGGCCCGCAGCTTAGTTGCCGAAACTTTTTTAGCCTTTGAACTTTGGTTAAGCATCGCTTTTGTTTATTTAATCATTAATCTTTTTATGTCCTATTTAGGTGCTATGCTGGAAACCCGGCTGGCTGTTTCCCGAGTATAAAGAAACTTTATGAGCCCTTATACCAACAAACTACCAGGCGAGGCATTTATCGAGATTACTGATCTCAGCAAATCCTATGGTCAGGAAAAGGCTTTGCATAAAGTTTCATTGACAGTGCGCCGAGCAGAGACTTTGGTCATCATGGGCCCTTCAGGTTCGGGTAAATCAACTCTTTTGCGCTGTTTGTGCGGCCTGGAAGAAGTTGATTCCGGCGTAATTGCCATTGGGGGACAAAGGGTAACCGATAGCCCTAAAATCCGGCAGCAAATGCGCCCCGAATTGGGTTTGGTATTCCAATCTTTTAATCTTTTCCCTCATTTAACTGTGCTGGATAATTTAACCTTAGCTCCCCAACGAGTGCGTGGGTTAAGTAAAAAAGAAGCTGAAGAGCGAGCTTATGAGCTCCTTTTGAAGGTGGGTTTATCAGATAAAGCCAAGGCCAAACCGGCTCAATTATCCGGCGGCCAACAGCAACGAGTTGCCATTGCCAGGGCCCTGGCCATGACTCCCCAGATTATGCTCTTTGACGAGCCCACCAGCGCCCTTGACCCGGAAATGATTGGCGAAGTTTTAACCGTGATGGGTGATTTGGCCCGCGAAGGGGCCACCATGATGGTTGTTACCCACGAGACGGGTTTTGCCCGTGAGGCAGGTGACGAAATAATTTTTATGGACGAAGGCGAAATTGTAGAAAAAGGGGCCACAGAAGGTTTTTTCAATAATCCTCAAACAGAAAGAGCCCAAAACTTCCTCAATAAAATTCTTAAGTAAATACCTTGCCCTTTTGGCAAATTGAAAAGGAGACTAAGTAAATGATTAAAATGACTAAAATTCGTTTCATTTTAGGATCTACACTTTTAAGCCTACTTTTAGTAGTCACCAACGCCGCCGCCCAAATGGGCCCCCCCACCCCCAATGCCGAAGATGCTAAACTTCTAGCCGGGAACCCTTGGGTCGAGCGCATTAAGGAGCAAGGTGTTTTACGAGTTGGTTTCGATGTCTTTCGTCCTTGGGTCATGGCCAACCAAGACGGTCGTTACATCGGTTTTGAAATTCAAGTGGCCGAAGCACTGGCTGCCGATATGGGCGTGAAGCTCGAACTTATTCCCACCGCTTGGGACGGCATTATTCCAGCCCTGTTGACTTCACGTTTTGACATTATCATCAGTGGCCTTGGCATTACTCCTGAGCGGGCCAAGCGTGTGATCTTCACCGACCCCTACCTCTTTTCCGGCATGTCTTTAGTTGCCAATAAAGAAAAAGCTCCCGGGCTGGCTTCAATTGAAGATTTTAACAAGCCGGAAATACGTGTTGTGGCCAAAAGCGGCACCACTGCCGTGCAAGCGGTGAAAGAGCATTTGCCCAAAGCCACCTTGGTGGAGTTTGATGACGAAGGGCAAACAGCTCAAGAATTGCTCAGCGGTCGGGCTCAAGCCTTAGTCTCTTCAGCTCCTTACCCGGCTGAATTGGCTTTGAAAAACCCCGAAATCCTCTACCTTCCCGTCAGCGGCACTTTCACCAAAGAGCCCTGCGGCATGGCTTTGAATCCCAAAAACAAAGATGCTCTGCCTGCGCTCAATGCCTGGATTGCCGCCCGTTTCGCCTCCAAATGGCTTCCGGAAACTTGGAGCTATTGGTTTGAATCACTTGATTGGGAAAAGAAGTAAACATTGCTGAATGACATCTAAAAACTACATCCCCCCCCAATTGCGGCCTCGCCGTTTCAATTATAAAGATGGCCTCATTTTTGGGGGGCTGGTTTTGGTGCTATTGTGGGTTGTCTGGCGGGCGTCAAACACTTTTGACTACCAGTGGCAGTGGGCAGAAATCCCCGGCTATTTGTGGCATAAAGGTGAAGACGGCTCCTGGGGGCCCGGCGTTTTGAGCCGAGCCTTGTTTTTAACCTTGCGCCTTAGCCTGTGGGCCTCTTTAGTCGCTTTGACTTTCGGGCTTATTTTAGCCCTGGCCCGGCAGAGCTCCGGCTTATATTTCCGGCTTATGGCCCGCTCGACAGTGGAGATTTGCCGTAATATCCCGCCCTTAGTTTTAGTCTTTATCGCTTTTTATTTTCTAAACGCCCAAAGCTTGTTGCCGTGGCCGGAAATCGCCACGGAAATCAGAGGCGGTGGCCCGACATTGCAATATGTTGTCGAGGCGTTCACCGTGCGACTCTCTGACCTCGGAGTTTTTTTCTCCGCTGTTTTAGCTTTGGGTTTATATGAAGCTGCTTATTTTAGCGAAATCTTCCGCGGAGCTATTAAATCCTTAGGACGTGGCCAGTGGGAGGCCTCCTGGGGCTTGGGCTTGAGCCCTTGGCAACAATATCGCTATGTTATTTTACCGCAAGTTTTCCGCCGCACCTACCCTCAACTGGCCGGGCAATTCATCAGCACCGTAAAAGATTCCTCTATTGTTTCAGTCATCAGCTTAGCGGAATTGACCTATAGTGGCCAACAACTTTCCACTAGTTTGCAACAACTTTTTGAAGTTTGGCTTACGGTGGCCTTTCTTTACTTTCTCTTTAACTTTGCCCTTTCACTGTTTTTCCGTCGCCTTGAAAAGTAAAATACTAAAAAGCCCCCTACTTTAAAAAAAGCAAGGGGGCTTTGTGTTTCCTTTAAGGAAGTCTTAATGACCAATATAACCGTCATTATGATAATTGTGGGATTTAGATTCTTCCGCCGCACCGTAAATAGCGCCGACAATACCACCCAAAGCGCCACCAATTAAAGCACCGGTGCCGCCGGAACCACCGGCTAATTTACTGATGCCGGCTCCAGCCAAAGCACCACCGGCCGCACCACTTAAAGCGCCTTGGCTGGTTTTGCTCATATCGGTGCAAGCCACAGGCATAGAAACCAAGGCGGCCAAAGCTAAAGTTGCCATTAATTTTTTCATTTTTCACCTCACTTGTAATGTTAGATCCTTGTTAATATTAAGGGCTTATTTGGCCCTATTCCTTAAACTTAGCTCTTTTTAGGCTAAAACGTTATAAACGACCGAAAATAATATAAAAACCAGAAATCCTAATTGCGGAAAGTCACTTTTCATCTTCAGTTTCATTTTCAGGAATTGGCTCAGTAGCTATTTCCTCAGATTCCGATTCCGATTCAGATTCCACCTCCGGCTCAACCGGTTCAGTGCTCGGCCCAAGCTCCGGGAGTGGAGAAAGATTGGTTTTTTCTGAGTATTTATCCCGCAGAGGTTGAACAAACTCAAACCACATGACCTCGGCGGTGGGCTTATCTAAATCTTCAGGATTACTAATTATATAGCCATTTATGCTGTTGTAAATTTCAGTCAGCGGTCGGGCGGCAAAGCCTTCGGCCCAAGCTCCGGCCAAGCTCAGTTCAAAGGGCAAAACTCCTTCACCTTCCCGCACTTGCCATTCTTTCTCCAGCTCTAACATGGTGACAAAGCCAATGAGAAAGGCATAGCGCTCGTTTGGGGTTGAATCTTGCCAATGGCGCAAGGTGACTATTGGAAATTCTTTAGTTTTTGTTTCACTAATAGAAGATGTTTCAAGGGCTGAGGTCCCTTCGTCTTTGGGCTCAGTGGCCGATTCTTCAGGGGAGCAAGCTCCGTTGAAGCACACAAATAATGCCAAGAGAAGCACACAAGTTACTTTAGTGAAAATAGAAGTTTTAGCCAAGGAGCCCCCTTTGGAAATTGTAAAAGGCAAAATGAAATTTAGCTTTTTAATGATAACATAATATTTTAGCGAAAGTCAAACAATTAGCTTGAGTTATGGCGAATAATGTTCCGTTGGCAGATTGGAAAATAATAATTATAATAACCTTGATGCTCCGCTTTGAAAAAGTTTTCTGTAAAAAAATTCTTAAAAATTGACAAGGGCCGGGCAATCCGTTAAAATAATAAGATTTAGAGGTCTTATGAAAACGCATACCGTTATAAAAGGATTTAAAGATATTTTGCCGGATGAAGCCGTTTATTGGCAACATTTGGAATCACTGGCTCGCGATCTGGCTAAACGCTATGATTTCCATGAGTTGCGTCCGCCCATAGCTGAGAAAACTGAAGTTTTTGCCCGCGGCATTGGTGACGCCACTGATATTGTGGAAAAGGAAATGTATACTTTCTGCGATAAAGGTGAGGAGAAAATCAGTTTGCGCCCCGAGGCCACAGCAGGTATGGTGCGTGCTGTTTTGGAACATCACCTCACCGCCAGCGGGCGGGCGGCACGGCTTTTTTGTTTTGGCCCCATGTTTCGCTATGAGCGTCCGCAAAAGGGCCGCCAGCGGCAATTTCACCAATTGGATATGGAGATTATTGGTGACCCCGGCCCAGAGGTCGATGCTGAGCTCTTGGCTTGGCTCACTGCTTTTTTGCGGGAATTGGGCCTGACTGATCTCACCATCAATCTGAATTCTTTGGGTTGCCCTAACTGCCGCCCGGCTTATCGAGCTCAGTTGGTGGAATTTTTCACCGCCCGTAAGGATGCTTTGTGCTCTGATTGTCAGAGGCGTTTAGACCTTAATCCTTTGCGAATTATCGATTGCAAAAACGAGCGTTGTCATCAAGAAGTGCTCACTGCTCCGCAAATGCTGGAGCATCTCTGCCTTGAGTGTGAAGAACACTTGAGCACTTTAAAGGAACTCCTTGCGGCTCTTGATTTGAAATACGTAATCAATCCCCATTTAGTTCGGGGCTTGGATTACTACACGCGCACGGCTTTCGAGATTATTTCCAATGATTTGGGAGCCCAAAGCGCTCTGGCCGGGGGAGGGCGTTACGACGGCCTTTGCCGCTCTTTAGGCGGAGACGACATCCCCGGCATTGGCTTTGCCATGGGCCTTGAACGCCTGGTGATGCTCTTGAAAGAAAAAGCTCCTCGCCGAGCTGCGGGCCCCGATTACTATGTTGCCATTTTGACTAAAGACGCTCGCATTCCTGCCATGGGTCTGGTTGAGGCCTTGCGTAAAGAAGGCCACTCGGTGGCCACAGATTGGGCGCCTGCCAGCTTAAAAAGCCGCCTTAAGCGTGCCGATAAAATGGAAGCTCGCGAAGTTATTATTTTGGGTGAAGACGAGTTGGCGAAAAAAACAGCTATTGTGCGCCATTTGGGAACCCATGAACAAAAGACTTTAGATCTTACACCTTATTTGTAATTATATAAGCTACTTAGATTGGAGAAAACAGCAATGCTTGAAAATATGGCCGGTTTAAAACGCACCCATTATTGTGGTGAAGTTAATGAAACCCTCTTGGGTCAAGAGGTCACCATCATGGGCTGGGTGCAACACCGCCGCGACCACGGGGGCTTGGTCTTTATTGACTTGCGCGATCGTTCCGGGCTGTTACAAACGGTTTTCAACCCCCAAGAAGATGAGGCCACCCACGAAAAGAGCCACGATTTACGCTCGGAATATGTTCTGGCCTTGCGGGGCACGGTGCGCCCGAGGCCCGACGACATGGTCAATTCCAATTTGGCCACCGGTAAAGTGGAAGTTTTCATTAAGGAATTGCGTATTTTAAACACTTCGCCCACTCCGCCTTTTCAAGTTGAAGACCACGTGGATGTGGGCGAGACGGCACGCTTGAAATATCGCTATTTAGACTTGCGTCGGCCCAAAGTGATGAATAACTTTATTTTGCGTCACCAAGTGGCCCATCACACCAGAAATTTTTTCTCTGATAAAGGTTTTTTAGAGGTGGAGACTCCCATCTTGACGAAATCGACTCCCGAGGGGGCTCGTGACTACTTGGTGCCCTCAAGGGTCAATCAGGGGCTCTTTTATGCCCTTCCGCAATCGCCCCAGCTCTTTAAGCAACTCTTGATGGTTGGGGGGATTGATCGCTATTGCCAAATCGTTAAATGTTTCCGTGATGAAGACTTGCGGGCCGACCGCCAGCCGGAATTCACCCAAATCGATTTGGAGATGTCCTTTGTGGAACAAGATGACATCATAGCCCTTTTGGAAGATTACATCACCACAATTTTCCAAAAGGCTTTGGGGCTTGATTTGGCCAAGCCCTTCCCCCGTCTCAGCTATGATGACGCCATTTTGCGTTACGGCACCGATTGCCCCGATTTGCGTTACGGCCTGGAAATTGTGGAGCTTTCGGAAGTTCTGGCTGGGAGCGAAGCTAAAGTTTTTGCCGAAGCTTTGCGCCAAGGCGGCTGCATTCGCGGCATTCGAGCCCCGGAGGCAGCATCGTTTTCCCGTAAGCAGTTAGACGATTTGGTGGCTTACGCCCAAAGCGTGGGAGCCCAAGGCTTGGCGTGGATTAAAATCACCGCCGAAGGCTGGCAAGGGCCATTGGTGAAATTCCTCTCTGAGGCCGAAAAAGAGGCCCTCACCAAAGCTTTGGCCATTGAAACCGGCGACGTTATTTTCTTTGGAGCCGACAAAGTTTCGGTGGTGAGCCAAGTTTTGGGTTTGGTGCGCATTCGTTTGGCAAGCGAACTGAACCTCGTTAAACCGGGCGACTTCCGACTCGTTTGGGTGACAGATTTCCCCATGTTTGACTATGACGCCGAAGCCAAACGCTGGGTAGCCGTCCACCACCCTTTCACTTCGCCGCGCGATGAAGATTTGGCCATTTTAACCAGTGATCCCGGTAAAGTGCGGGCCAAAGCTTACGATTTAGTGCTCAACGGCCACGAAATTGGTGGGGGCTCCATTCGTATTCACCGCCAAGATATTCAAACGGAAGTCTTTGCCGCTTTGGGTATTACGGAAGAAGAGGCCCAAGAAAAGTTTGGTTTCTTGCTCCAAGCCCTTTCTTTTGGGGCACCTCCTCATGGTGGTTGCGCTTTTGGTCTCGACCGTTTGGTTATGCTCATGGCCGGGAAAAGCTCGCTCAGGGAAGTCATTGCTTTCCCCAAAACGCAAAAAGCAACTTGCCCGCTCACTGAGGCCCCCGGCCCGGTGGAACGGCGTCAGCTCAATGAATTGGCTTTGCGTTTAGATATAAAAGCTGAAACAAAATCTTAACCAGCGCTTCTTTAGCTAACCCTCTCATCAGAAGGAAGAACATAAAGTGACTCAAAAATCAATATTACTTACCCAGCAAACCATGGGGCGGCGCTTTAAAGTGATTGAGCCAAAAACTCCGGAATTGTTTGAAAATATGTTCCCCTATGATGCCATACCTAAAATTTTGTTTGATGGCAACGAGGCCACTTTAAAGCCGACTTCAGATCCTTTGATCACCGACACCACTTTTCGTGATGGTCAGCAGGCTAGAGCTCCTTATACTGTTCAGCAAATAGTTGATATATTTAAGCTTCTTGCGCGTCTGGGAGGCCCGAACGGCATTATTCGCAAAACAGAATTTTTCCTCTATAGCGACAAAGACAAGCAATCTCTTGATGTCTGCCGAGATTTGAACTTACCTTTTCCGCAAATAACCAGCTGGATTCGGGCAGTGGCTAAAGACCTTGAACTGGTCAAAGAGATGAAATTGACGGAAACGGGCCTTTTGACTTCTATTTCCGATTACCATATTTTCCATAAATTAGGCCTTAACCGCACTAAAGCCATGGAGATCTATTTGGGCATTGTCAAAGAGGCTCTTTCATATGGCATCACTCCTCGCTGTCATTTTGAAGACGTCACTCGCGCTGATGTCTACGGCATGGTGGTGCCTTTTGCGCAGAAATTGAAATATTTGGCTGAAGAATCCGGCCAGAAGATAATCATTCGCTTATGTGACACCATGGGCATGGGCGTGACTTACCCCGGGGCCGCTTTGCCCCGTTCGGTGCCAAAGCTCGTGCGGGCTCTAATTGAGGAAGCCGGCTTTGACGGGGCCGATTTGGAATGGCATGGCCACAACGATTTCTATAAGGGTTTCATCAATGCTTCCACGGCGTGGCTTTACGGGTTAGGCTCTATTAACAGCACCTTACTTGGTTTTGGTGAGCGCACCGGTAACACTCCGCTAGAGGCTTTGCTGGTGGAATATGCCGCCCTCACCGGTGACCATGCGGGAATTGATTTCACTGCCATCACCGACATGGCCCAATATTTTGAAAAAGAAATTCACCACCACATTCCGCCCTACCAACCTTTAGTCGGGCGCGATTTCAACGTGACTTGCGCCGGGATTCACGCCGATGGTTTACTGAAAGACGAGCGCATTTACAATATTTTTGATACAGCCAAAATCTTAAAGCGGCCCCCGGCCATCAGTATTAACGATAAGAGCGGGGCGGCCGGAGTTGCTCATTGGCTCAACAGTCGTTTGGAGCTCACTGGCGAGGCGGCTTTAGATAAAAAGCACCCCGGCGTCATTAAAATGAATAAGGCTGTGGCCAAAGAATATGCTAACGGGCGTAGCACTAACTTGTCTAACCGGGAGTTGGAAAACTTGGCCCGCCACCACTTGCCGCAATTTTTTGTCTCGCAATTTGATCGACTTAAAGCTAAAGTTAAACACTTGGCCCATGACCTCATTTGCGAGATGCTGGAGCATCCGGATATTTGCTCCATGGAGCCCACATTGCAAGAGCCGGTTATGGAAAAGTGGGTTACTGAAACACCATTTATTCAATTTATGTATGTTACTAATGCTGAAGGCATTAAAACAACTCGGAACATAGTCGCCTTACACGATAAGCCGCGTTTTAAGAAAGTGACGGATTTCGAAGTCGGTTCAATGCTTTCCGACCGTCAGTGGTTTGTGTGCCCCATGGAAGATGGGAAAATCCACTTGACGGATTTCTATACCTCACGCTTCACCGGGGCTTTGTGTATCACGGTGAGTGGGCCCATTCGCGACGAGACCGACGATATTATCGGCATTTTGGGCCTTGATATTCGCTTTGAAGACGTGGCCAATATTGAGGCCGAAGAGCTTCATCTCGAAGATGAGGGAGCCGAGATTTAAATCATTAGAGTTTCTGAATTAATTGTGCAAAATTCTTATCTTAGGGAATTTTGCACAATTTTTTTAAGTTTTTATTGACATTGATTCTCAATTTCTGTATATTGATTTCAAAGCATATTATTAAGCTTTATTATCTTGAAAATTAATCCCGCAAATGGGGAAGGTATATTATGACGTTAAATGATTTGAAAGCTTCCGTTGAATGCACTGTTGAAAAAGTAAATGTATCCGGGGCTCTTTTGCAAAGACTTTATGATTTGGGCATTTGCCCCGGCACCAAAATTACTTTCGTTCGTTCAGCCCCATTTTTTGACCCGATTCACCTGCAAATTGGCAGTTATCACGTTGCTTTGCGCCGTTCGGAAGCCCAATTTGTCGAAGTTGCATGTCAGTGATAGATTCTTTGTTTGTATTTTTTGATTTTGGCTTCTTAAGTGGGGCGCAGTGTTGAAATTCCAATGATTGGCTCTTTGAAGGGTGGTTTTTAAAGAATTTTCCTCCTCAATATTTTCTCACGAAGAGCCTCCCCTTTAAATATATTATCTTGAGGAAACGCCGGTTCATTAGCGTTTCTTTGCGAATTAGGCAATTTTACCAAAAGCAATTGCCTGTTTCGCCGCAGCCACAATGAGAGGAAAGCCGAGGGCATTCCTCACCACAAGGGATCATTAAAGGCTGCGTGCCGCGGTGATTGATTCAGACTGAGAATTGATCGCCGTTTACTTTAATTAAAGAGTTTTTACAAAAGAGACTGCCAATGAGTAAGAAATTCACCATTGCCCTAGCCGGCCAACCCAATTGTGGTAAATCCACTCTTTTTAATTTGCTCACCGGGGCGCGTCAATATGTTGCTAATTACCCTGGTGTTACAGTGGAGAAGCTTGGTGGTTCGATTAATATTGACGGGCAAAAAATCGAAGTGGTCGATTTGCCCGGCACTTATGCCTTCACATCCTTTTCCAACGATGAAAGGGCGGCTCGTGATTTTATCTTAAATGAAAATCCGCAAGTGGTGGTGGCAGTTTTAGATGCATCAACCATTGAAAAAGGGCTTTATTTCACTTTGCAGCTCTTGGAGATGGGTCGCCCGGTTATTTTAGTGCTTAACATGATGGACGTTGCCGAAAGGCGCGGCTTATATATTGATGCTGAACAGTTGAGCCGAGAGCTGGGAATCCCGGTGGTGCCCATGCAGGCGACAGACGCTAAATCTGAAGGTCGGGGGCAGCTCATAAATCATTTGCGTGAGTTTATCAAAGAAGATAAAAGTAATGATTTTGTCCTTGAGTATGAAAATTTAGAGCCTTTTATTAAGACCATGGCAGACGATTTGAGCGAGGCGAGCGTTGAGCTTCGTTACCCCCAAAGGTGGCTGGCCTTGCGGCTTTTGGAAAGAGACCCGGCCATTTTGGAAAAAGTGGCTACTTTAAGTGAAGAGCTTAAAGCCAAAATATTTAATACTCTTGACGCTCAAGATAGAAAAATCGCAGAGGTGCTTGGTTCCGCGCCTGTGACCGCGATTGCCACTCGGCGCCACGCCAGAGCTCGGGCCGTTTCGGAAAAGACCGTTGAGCGCGAAAAAACAGCCGACGGTTTGGTTAAAAAAACTTTCACCGAAAAAGTGGATTCTGTGACTTGCCACCGAATCATGGGCCCCATTTGTCTTTTTATTGTGCTGTTTACCTTTTATCAAGTGTCTGTGACTTTTGGCAACCAATTGGCGGCTAAAGTGTGGCCTTTTTGGGCCGGAGTCGAAGCCTCTATCTCTTCGGTTTTGCCTTATCAAGGATTCTTAGAAGACCCCGTGAGCACTTCCCTTGTCGAGTGGGTAGTGAAGAGCCTCACGGCCGTTATGAATTATATACCCATTTTTATCTTGATGTTTGCCTTTGTCTCCATTTTGGAGGGCAGTGGCTATTTGGCACGTATCGCCTTTATTTTGGATAGGGTATTCCATTCATACGGTCTTCATGGTCAATCCACTTTGCCCCTCATTTTAGCAGGCGTTTATGTTGGTGGTTGTGCCATTCCCGGGGTCGTTGCGACCAAGGCTATCCCCGATGAGCGAGCCCGCTTTTCAACTATCTTAGTTGTGCCGATGATGAATTGTTTGGCCAAAGTCCCGCTCTACTTTTTATTGATTGGTGGCTTTTTTGCTGCCACTGCCGGTTCCGCCATGTTTTTTATGGGCACAATTACTTTGCTCATGGCTCTCATTGTCTCTAAACTTTTAAATTTAACGGTTTTAAAGGGCCATACTTCCGCTCCTTTCATCATGGAACTTCCGGCCTATCACATGCCTATTTTCCGTAACGTAATCCAAGAGACATTTCGGAAAGTCGTGACTTTTATTCAACGCATTTTAAGTGTTGTGCTGGTTGTTTCCACAGTTGTGTTTGTTTTGGTTTTTTTTCCCAATTTGTCTCAAGAGCGTATTGCCCATTATGAAACTTTGCAAGTCGAAGCTGAAGATGTCTTTATGGCGGCTGTGGCTAAAACTGAATATGCCGCCACGTTCACGAAAGAAGATATTCTGCCCTTAATTCGCTATCAAGAAACTTTGCGTGAAGATAAACGCGGAGTTACTAAAGAACAAGCGGCGGCTATTAATGAAGCGGCCTTAAAGGAATCTCCCATTTATGCCTCTATTGTTTTGCGCAAAGGGAAAGACGGCCGTGCGCTCGCCGGGGCTCTTAGGACAATTGACAGTAAACGTAAGAGCCTCAGGCGTGAAATGCGTTCGGAACGTTTTGAAAGCAGCTATTTAGGTCGGGCCGGTAAAGCCTTGGGTGTTGTCACCGAAGGGGCCGGGTTTACTTGGCGAATTAACGTGGCTTTGCTTTCCGCTTTGGCGGCGAAGGAAAATAGTGCGGCTACCTTGGGAGCACTTTATGGCTTTGAAGGCGGTAAAGTTGGAGATAGCTTTGCCGAAAGCGGCTTTACTCCGCTTCATGCCCTGGCTTTAATGCTCTTCATGGCCCTTTATCCCCCGTGTTTACCGGCAGCCATGATGGTTAAAAACCAAACCGGCAGCCTCCGTTGGATGATCTTTTCCATCATTTTCCAAATGACCATTGGCCTTTTTGTCGCGACGCTTATTTTTAGCGGCGGCACGGCTTTGAATCTGACCGGTGTCCAAGCTATGTGGACATTTTACGCTCTTTGTCTGAGCTTGGTAATAATCTTAGGTTTTATCAAGCCAAAGGAAAAGGGTTTGCTCGATAATAACACCATTTCTGCTTAGTGGTAGAACTCTGACATCTAACCACTTAAAACAACTGTAAAAAAAATCATGGAGGTTTTTTTGATGAAGATTCGTGCGCTCATTTTTACCCTGGCTTTTATGTTGGCTGCCCCCGGCTTTGCCCTTGCCCATAGCCCTTTGTTTGATTGTTTTGACAACGGTGACGGCACAGTTATGTGTCAGGGCGGTTTTTCCGATGGTTCTTCAGCTTCCGGTGTGAAAATTCACGTTAAAGGTGCTGATGGCAAAAACGTTGAAGATTTAGTTTTAGACGCTAACAGTGAATGCACTTTTAAAAAGCCTGAAGGTGCTTATTCTGTGGAAATGAATGCTGGCGAAGGCCATTCTATTGTGATTTCCGGCGAAAACATTGTTGAATAACCTAATTGTTTCCTTAAGTTTTACATTCGCTTGGTAAAAGCGCCCCCCCCATTTTAAGGGGATAATTATTTCTTTTCTTAACAGGAGAAAATCGATGAAAAAATTGTTTGCTTCCGCTCTGCTTTTAGGAGCCTTGGCCATGGCAGCACCGGCTTCTGCTCACTTTATGATGATGTATACCCCCGAGCCCTTTATGATGAAGGCTCAAGACATGGATATGCGCATGGTCTTCACTCACCCTGCGGTGGCCGGCCACATGATGAATATGGGCGGTGTGAAAGATTTCTATGTTGTTTCCAAACGCGGTGAAAATGAGCCTACTAAAACTGATTTGAAAGGTTTACTCAAAGAAATCACTTGGAAAAACCCTGATTCCAGTGCTCCTGCTTATTCTGCGCTCATTCCCCGCAAAGACCTCCGCTCCATGGGTGATTATGTCTTCGTTTTAGTTCCTGGTTACTATCATGAAGATGAAGAAGGCGTTTATATGCAACAAATCACCAAAATGATTGCTAATGTCGGCGGCGTGCCCACCATCTGGAACGAGCCCGTTGGTCTGCCTACCGAAATCGTCCCCATGATTAAACCCTACGCCCTTTGGGTTGGTAATGTGTTCCAAGGTCAACTTCTTTCCGAAGGCAAACCGGTTCCCAACGCCTATATCGAAGTTGAATATTTGGCTCACCAACCTGATTTGGCCGCTAATGCCCTTTCCCCCAAAGCTGACCTTGAATACCCCAATGACGCTTTGGTCGCCCAAGCCATTTACACCGATGCCAATGGCGTTTTCACTTTTGGCGTTCCCAAAGCCGGTTGGTGGGGCTTTGCCGCTTTAGGCACCGGCCCTGATAAAGAATACCAAGGCAAAGAGCTTTCCCAAGATGCCGTTATCTGGATTCAAGCTACTGACATTAAATAATTGAAAGTGGCGGAGTGCTTTTTTCAAGCTCTCCGCCATAATTTTAACAAGGTTACTATGAAAAAAATAATATCAACATTCGTTTTTGCTGCGGCCTTAATGGTCGCTCCTTCTTTTCTTGCGGCCCACAGTGCTCTGCTTAACTGTTTTGACAATGCCGATGGCACCTTCACTTGTCAAGGGGGCTATTCCGATGGTTCTTCGGCAACCGGCATTAAAATCGTGGTTAAAGATAGCTCAGACCGCATTTTGCAAGAAGCCCAACTAAACGCCGATAGTGAAGTAATTCTTCCGCGTCCCCAAGGTGATTTCAAAGTTTTGTTTGATGGTGGTTCTGGCCACTCGGTGGAAATCCCCGGCGAAAGTATTGTTCAATAAACTTCCCACCTTTAATAAATCAGTTTTTTAGCTTATCAAATTGCGAGATTTATATGTCGGAACATCCCATTATTATTGAAAATCTCTATCACAACTATGGGAAGCGCGAGCTTTATAACGGCTTGTGCTTAACCATACCCAAAGGGCGAGTTTGCGCCTTATTGGGTAAAAACGGAGTGGGGAAGACCACTCTCATTCAAATATTGATGGGCTTTTTGCGGCCCACCGGCGGAGCTTGCCGCATTTTCGGAGATTTGGCTTACGCCATAAGCCCGGCCACTCGCGCTCGGGTTGGCTTGCTTTTTGAAAAGCACTTGGCTTATGAGTTTTTTTCCATTGAGCAAATTGAGCGTTTCACCGGTCAATTTTATGCCAAATGGAAACCAGAACGTTTTTATAACCTTGTCGATTTGCTTGGACTTCCCAAGACTCATAAAATAGCCCACATGAGCGAGGGGCAACGGTCGCAAGTTGTTTTGGGCTTAACCTTAGCTCAAGACCCGGAACTTTTGATTTTAGACGATTATTCCATGGGTTTAGATGCCGGGTATCGTCGTCTTTTTATTGATTACTTATGCGAGCATTTGCGTGACGGTGAGCATACCATTGTCATTACCTCTCATGTCATCCAAGATTTGGATTGCTTTGTTGACGATGCCATTTTTATGCGTCGCCACAAATTAGCTCATCAAACCTCTTTAGCTGAATTTCGTGAAAACTTTTCTTGCTATGTTATCCCCCTGAAGGATAATCGGGCTGAGTTAGAGAAATCATTTCAGTCTATTCCCCAAGATATTTTAGTAAATGTGGAATGGCATAAAGACTTTGCTGAAATTTTTCTTTATGCCGGTAGCAAAGAAAAAGAGGCTGCCTTGGCCCAGAGCGACCTTGAGGCTTATACCCAAAAAGCCCTGACCATGGAAGATGCCTTTATTGGCTACACAGGGAGATATTAATGAAGATAAGCACTGTGTTATATGCTGTTTTTTATAAAGAAAGCATTAAGACCCGCTATGTTATGGCGGGACTTTTACTTGCTAATTTCTTTATAATGTTATGGAATTACTTAGTAACTCGACGACTTTTCATTCAAGATCACTCAGAAGTAGTGTGGTATAGAACCATAGACTTAAGGCAAATTCCCTATGAGGGTTTAGTCTTTGTCCCTTTAATTTCTGCCCTTATTTTTTGTGCTATTCAATTTATTCAAGAAACAAGGGATGGCCGAATTCGCATTTCTTTGCACACTCCCTGTGATTCAGCCGTTGTGGTTTTACTTCATGCTGTTTACGGCTTATGTTTTCTTTTTCTTCTCTTTGCGCTTGATGCTGCTTTGCTCTTTATCACAATGATAAAATATTACCCTGTTGAAGTGGCTTCCTCAGCTTTAATAACCGCCTTGCCTTGGTTTTTAGCCGGGTTTTATGCCTATTTGGGTGGGGCTTTTGTTCTTTTAGAGCCCCAATTAAAGCGCAAAATTTTAGCTGCAATTGTCTGCTTTGGCCTCACTGTTCCGCTTTTTATCTACCGCACGGTGGGTTTTTATCAAGATATTTGGCCGCTATTTGCGCTAACAATTCCTGTAATGTTATATTCCATCGCCCTTTCAGCCGATGATTACCGCAATAGGTGGGTAGCATGAAAATACGCCTTGCCACTTTCTGCTTGTATTTTATGAGCATTATGTTTTTCGCTTGGGCTCTTCCGACCCTTTACGATCTTGTTTTCACTAAAACCGTAAGCAAAACTCACATCTTTTACAGCCCCACCGCTAAAGTGATGGTCTATACCGAGCAGCTCCTGAGCCGCGACATGGCCGCCGAGGAAAAATCGGAAACTCACCATTCTGATGTCGTTTATAAAAATGAAAAAGGGCAATATTTCACCCGCGAAGAGTTCGAAGCTCTGTTGCCATTCATCTATTATCGCAACATGGAAATGAGGGGGCTTCTTCCTTTGGAGATTGACGGGCGCTCATTTGATCGCCAGATCATTCAAGCTGAACGCCGGGTCTTGGAATTACCGGCCAGGCTTATTTCCGGAAAGCAATACGAACAGATTTTCCCCCTCATTGAGTCAAATCCCGGCCAAGTGGCTTTGGTGTTGCCTGCCGACCGCTTCCGCCTTGGCGGAGATAACTTTGTGATGGTAGATAGTGATGCCAATCAAGTTGACCCAAGCCAAAGTGAGAAATATTCAAAGGCTTTGCAAGATCAAGGCTTTACTTTCCCAATTAAAGGAATTTGGGGTAATTTCAGCACATTTAAGGCTTATGAAGGCGGCGTTTTTTTGTTAGATTCTTTTGATAAAACTTTCCATTTGATTCGCCGCGACAACGAGCCGATTGTGCAAAGTGTTGATTTCCCGGAAGATGTTGTGCCGCAAACAATCGTTGTCTCCGAGACAAAAGAACGGAAATATCTTGGCCTTGTTTTAGATACTAAAGATAGAATCCATTTACTCAGCGAACAAGATTTTGCCCTCACTCACATTCCAACCCCCGGTTATGTTCCCGAGCGCATGGATTTTAAGCTGGTGATGGATCCGCTCTACCTCACGGCTATTTTTTCCGATGCTCGAAACATCAAGGCCATTGCCTTTGCCAATAACCCACAATTGCCGCCCGTTTTAGAGGCGCTACACGATTTCACCCACGAGATGTCGCAAAGCAAAGCAACATCATATTCTAAAGCCGCAAGTCTTCTATTTCCCTTTGCCATTAAGTTTCAAGAACCTGAAAGCCGCTTTGGGGTTTTTCAATTGCATCTCAGCCCGCTTTATTGGCCTTATTCGCTAATCTTGGGTTTTGTTTTGGCTATTATTTACGTTTTGCGGTTTCGCCATCAGCGTGAGCGCACCCTTTGTAAACAAGGAATTTTTATTGTATTTTTAGGTCTCTATATCCTCATTCCCTTTCTTTTAATGGAGCAATATAAAGACCGCCAAATATTTTAATTCTTTTTTAAAAGACCCATTAGGAGTTTTGCAGCTATTTTCGTTGATGCTTGCAAAATTCCTTTTTTTATCGAAGGAAGGTATGCTCCCGCACTTATTTGCACACTTTTGGCCTTTGCAAAGTGTCGCCGGAAGTGAATTCTGGTTTGCGCTTCTCGCTAGCAGTCACCTGCCGCAACGGTAGTCGCTTTAGTCGTAGCTGATGGCAGTCTCAAAAACATACCGGTTTCACTAAAGGACAAACAATTGCCTTGAGGTGTTTTTTAGTGAAACTTCCGCAAAAACTTCGCTTTTCTAAGAAATTGTTGCCTCTTTCAGCGGCGCCAAACTTAAGGGGAGGGCTGACTTCTTGAACTTTTGAGTAAACATAACAAAGCCACCATTCGTTTGAACGGTGGCTTTGTTCGCGTCAGAGAGGGGGTTTTTTAGGGAGGTTAGGGCTGTTTTTAGGTTTGCTAGGGGCCGGTGTACCGGCGATAGTTTTGAACTCTAATGATATGACTGACGCATGGTTTCGGGCTGTTTTGAGTTCGGTTTTTTTATCTGTTACTAGATCAGTTGGAATTTTTTAAAAATTCACAGCTGAAGGAAGATCTTTTTCGTTAATTATTTGCAAATATAATTTCTCAAGGAAGCTTCTACATTTCTGGAGCTCATCGTCACTGACTCCTGTGGGAGACTCAGTAACATAACTGGAGAAATAGGCAGCAAGAATTTCATTGCCGCAAAATTGCTTTTTCGTGCCCCAAAGGGTTTTGTTAATGCGGCCAAAGTTGACAGGGCCGGATAATAAACCCATCAGAGCTATTCTTTGATCTCTTAGGCTCTGAAAGCCAAAGGAAAGCGGAGCAAATGCCGTTGGCTTTAGGTTGAACATTGCGACAACTAAATCAGCCGAAGCTCCTTTTAAATTGTGAGCAGGGCGCAACTCTATTTGCCCAAAAGGGCATAAAGTCGCCAAGTTATTGGCCAACATTTCCAGGTGAGATTCGTTTTCGCGTTCAAGATAAGTTAATATTATTTGTAAATTCATGATGTCACCAAGATTCAGCTTGCAATCACAGTTTAGTTAATAACCATGATTGCAAAGCTCGCTTATTTTAGATAGCGCCGGCCACAGATTTGGCCCAAGCTTCAATATCAGCACTGGCTTCTTCAGGATCGCCATTGATTTTCAACTTGCCACCAACAACAGTGGAGCCGAGTTCAGCAAGTTTATCGGCCATGGCATCGACCGCCCCGCAATAATACTCATAGCTGTCATCACCGCAACCGAAAACCGCTGTCTTAACGCCATTGGCTCCGAGTTTATCAAAATTTTCAAAGAAAGGAGTAAAATCTTCTTGAAATTCAAGTTCGTCAGTTCCCCAAGTAGAGGCCCCAAAAGCTACAAGATCATAACCTTGGCAGAGGCCATCGGCTTTGACATCGGTGACGTTTTTAACGGTTGTTTCGTGGCCGGCCTCACCGAGCAATTTTGCTACTTCTTTTGCAGTCCATTCGGTATTGCCTGTAGTTGATCCATAAACAACTAAGATTTTAGCCATTTCTTTTCTCCTGTAAAAATAATTTTAAAATAATGAATTGCTTCATTTGAAGTATGCTTTCTTCATTTCGTCTAACTGAAAAAGAGTATACTTTAAATGATTCTCATTTGCAATAAAAATTTTGCGTAAATTTAAATTTTTTTCACAATTCTTTTTTTCTTACGTAATTTCAGTTATTATTATTATGTTGATTCTAAGGAAACGCTAATAAATCAGCGTTTACCTAAATTGTTTGGAATGGAAGCCTATGATTGGGCAATTTTCTTAAGCGTTATTTCATACATTATGAACATGAGCACTAAAAGTAGGCCAATGCAAATGGGGTAAAGATTAAAATCGTTTACTTTTCCAATGAGGCCAAATAAAGCCGGCATGACGAGTATGCCGGTGTATGCCGAAGCCATTAAGACCCCCGTCACAGCTTGGGAATTTTCCAGCCCAAAATTGTGAGGAGTAGAATGGATTACGCAAGGGAAAACAGGGGCTGAACCCAGACCAATCATAATAAGGCCGCTGAAGGCAAATACATCGCCAAGTGGTAAAAGTAAAATTAAAACTCCCAAAGCCATAAGTAGGCTCCCGCCTTTGATCATTTGCGTGTCGTCATATCTCATGGCAATGAAGCCGCAAATTCCGCGGCCAACGGCAATGCCAAAATAAAACAGAGCAGCAAAGCTAGCGGCCAGTTCCGGGGCTACTCCTCGGTTATAGACAAGGTAGCTACTGGCCCAGAGGCCTGTGCTGTGCTCTATGGCGCAGAAGCAAAAAAAAGCTAGGGCGATTTGTCGAACACCTTTGATCTTAAATACTTCTTTGAGGGTGAGGGCTTTGCTTTTGTTATTTTCAACCATTGTTTTTGTGCGCCAAATGGGGCTGCTTAGGAATAGGGCGAGGGTGAGCACAGCTTGAAGGGCAAAGAGAATTTCGTAACCGGTTCGGAAGGTGTAGCCGTGGGTTAAGGCCATGCCCATTATGTAAGGGCCTAAACTTGCCCCAAGGCCCCAACTGCAATGTAGCCAGCTCATGTGTTTGCTGGCAAAGTTTACCGCCACATAGTTATTCAGGGCCGCATCAACACTTCCGGCACCCAAGCCGTAAGGAATCGCCCATAAGCACAAGATGAAAAAAGAAGGGCTGTAGGCAAAACCCAAAAGAGAAATTGCAGTCAGCAAAACACTGAAAGCTGTTATTTTGTGAACTCCAATTTTATTGATCAGGCGGGCACTTTGCAAGCTTGATATAATCGTTCCGGCAGCAATAATGATGGTGACGATGCCCATGTTTGAAATGGGGGTGCCAAGTTCTCTGCTGATTATCGGCCAAGCTGCGCCCAACACCGCATCAGGCAGCCCCAGGCTTATGAAGGACATATATATCAGAGCAAGGAGTAAATTAGTCAAAGTGTTTTTCCCCGTAAATTAAATATTTGCATTTTAGCTTCTTTTAATAAATATGCCAAATGTTTTTTGGCATGGGCTACAAGCCTGTTTTTTGTCGCTCACCTTGGTGGTGCTTCTCCAAAAGCTTCCTTATTTTAATTCCTTCGACTTCGCTTCACTTCGGCTAAGCCTTCGTTTCGCTCTTGTGGTAAGCATCTAATATGACACAATAAACGTTGTTTGGCTTTGAGCCGCAAGGGCTCCTACGGAGCCCGGAGACTGTCAAATTAGATTGACATGTTCATTCGCCCTCCCCGGTTTGACGCAAATCCGGTCGTAAAAATTTCTCATGCGTCAGCTGTGACTTTGGGGGTGCTTCGCTTGCATTTGCGTTAAATTGGCGGATTATCAGGTGAAAGTTGTAAAAAAAAGATTTTGCGAGGAACTTTTAAAATTCTTCGCAAAATCTTTTATGAGCTAAGTTATAAGTGTTGGTGCTTTTAATTTCCCACTTTAGCTAAATGGTTATTGATAGCCTCTCCTCCGGCCGGCGAAATAAGAACTAAGGCGAGTTGCTCCACAATTTGTTGGTCGTAGCTCTCGGCACTATTGCGCAAGTTACCCAAAGCCACGTCAATGGGGAAGCCGGCACGGAAAGCCCGGGGGCTGGTCATGGCGCAAAAAGCATTCACAATTCCCAAGGCGCGTCCGAGCTGAGATATTTCTTCTCCTTGTAATTTGTTGGGAGTTCCTGTCCCGTTTAGCTTTTCGTTCATCTGCAAAATGGTTGCTTGCACCGGCATACCAAAATCAATGGTGCTCAAGATGTTGTAAGCATATTGCGGAATTTTGGCCAGCTCGGCCTGTTCTTCCGGAGTAAGCTTATCTGTTTTAGTTAAAATGTCGCGGGGGATAAAGATTTTTCCGATTTGGGAAAGGTCGGCCGCTGTTATGAGTGTGTCTTTGTCTTTTTCGGTCAAATTCATATTCTTGGCCAAGAGATCCACTAAACGGTGCATAAGGGCCGAGCGTCCGGCCAAGTAGGGGTCGACCATTTCAATGGTGCCCACCAAGGCTTTGATGGTATCCACTTGTTGCTGTTTACGTTTTTCGCTAATTTTACGAAATTCGGTAATATCTTGAAACGTAATAACCGCCGCCGCTAAACTATCCTCTTGTTCTTTGTATTCAAAGGGGAAAAGTGTCGCCCGGAAAAGACGTTCGTCGCAATTCAGAGGCAAAATTATCTCAATGGTCTTTGGTTCACCGCTTGTGGAAACTTCGGAAACCGCGGCTTGAACTTGAAGGGTGGCTTGCTCGGGGATGAAGTTGTGCAAAATCTGATCTTGCAACTCCTCTTCGTTTTTGGCAAAAATTTCGGCAAAAGCTCTGTTGACCATGTGCAGTTTCCCGCTCACATCAACTAAAATAAGGCCCACATCCAAAGAAATATTGATGCTGTCTAAAAGGTGCTTTTGTTTGTGGATGACTTGGTAGAGGCGTTGAAATTGTTGGGCAATGTTGCGTTGCTCGCGCCCAATGAGAACCCACCACACAAGGGCTAGCATTAAAAGAACGCTTAGGCATAAAAAGGCACCGGCGCCAAAGACAATATTAAAGGCGCGGCTTATTTGAGCATTGACTTGCTCAGCCGGGATTTCTTGGACAATAATCCAATCTAAACCGTGGACTTTTTGGCCCATGGAATAAACCTCGCCTCTGTCGTCAATGGAGGTGCGCTCGCCAAAGGCCAAGTTTTGGGCGTCTTCTTTTATGGTCAGAGTTTGAGGCAGATGACGAGTGGAATCCGGATAGATGGCTTCCCAATTTTTCCCGTTGTATTGCAATAAGTTTGTGCGTATTTCTTGGCTGGAGCCGGAACCGCGGGAAAGAAAATTGGCCAGTTGCCCGGTGACGGGAACTGTGAGCAAAAGTGCGGCCACAGAAGAAGTTTCGGTTCCTTCCATCATAATGGGCATAAGGGGAGCTGCGTAATCTAGCACCATGCCGGTGGCTGTGTTGCGAACGGGAGCGTAGACCGTTTCACTCTCTTTGACTGCCAGGCGCACAGCATTGGCTTGCCCCTCTTGAATGGGAGCCGGGCGGGCCAGCGACGACAAAAGGGTGCTGCCATCTGGGCTAACCAAGCGGGCATCAGATAAGCCGTTATATGACATGAAATCTAAAAGAATATTCCGCATCATGGGCACTTGTTCTGATAGAAAAGCTAAATCTTCATCGAGAACACTTGTGGCGTTGGGGTCGTTGAGCATGGACGCTCGTTCTGAATCCAAAAGCGAAATGTCTTGGGCAAAAAGGCGGTAGAGCTCAGATTCACTGACCCTTTTCGCTTGGTTCTCAAGGCTTTGCCCCCAAAGGCGAATGCTTTCGGCCATGATTTCCACATTGAGCAATAAGCGGTCTTTTTGCGCCGTGAGAATATCGTTCTTTTGGGTTGTGTAAAAGGTATGGCACAAAAGGGCAGTAACGCCACAAAATGCTAAAACAATGCCGCCAAAAAGAACAAGGCGCGATTTTTTGGGAGCATTTTCCTTTATTTGCGTGCTACTGTTTTCGTTATACATGGTTGCCTCCATAAAAGGTTATTTCTTCTTTGGCATCACGTGCATCCACCGTTTTTCTTCATTAACGGAATAGCGCGGAATATAGTTGTGAACCCGTGTGTGTGAGAGCACATTGCGGGAAAGGTTATCTAATATGTATATGTCACCATCAAGATAGACAGCTAAAATGGCGTGAGCAAGGTTTAAGATGGTGTCTTCCACCACTACAATGCGCATTATCTCCATGGGGAAGCCAAGCTTGCGCAAAGTAAAATATTTGACAATGGCGTAATCTTCACAATCGCCTGAGTTGCGGCGAAACTCATAAGGGGCAGCCCAATAGTCTGCTTTTTTATAGGCCGCCGGGTCTTGTTTATAAGGCCACTGGTTCCAAAAGGAATTTACATAAGTTATTTGTTCTAACTGAGTTTTGCCGGCGGTCGCTTTTTCAATATCTTCCCAAGTTGTTTTACTGCTGAGGGCAGAGCCGGCAACTAAAATATCATTTGCTAGGTTGCGTTGTTTTGTTTCAGCCCATTGGGGCAAAGATTTCAAAGAACCGCGAAATTCCACTGAGCCAAAGAGTTTAGGGGCCTTGACCTTGGCCTTTTCTTGGGCTTGGGCTTGTTCGGGTATGAGCATAAAAGCATATAAAGCGAACATGACCACAAGCCATGTTCGCCTACCGTAAGGTAATTTATATGCATTTTTATTGTCCATGCAAAGAGCTCTTAATTAAATCAATAATTTTAGGCGTTTGCACTTGGCTGTTATAAGATTCGACCATGGTTTGGCGAGCTGCCAGGCGGATATTGTCCATCTCTTTGTTGCGGTTAAGTAAATTACTAACTGTTTGAGAGAAGGTATCTATATCATCTAAATTGTATAAAAAGCCGTTAACGCCATGCTTGATTACTTCGCGAATGGGGGCTGTGTCGGAACCTAAAACAAGGCAACCACAGCTCATGGCTTCAAAGAGCCCCGAAGAGAGCGAAAGAGGCGCCGAAAGAAACACGTGGACAGCTGAGGCATGGAGCAATTTGCGATATTCATTATAGGGCAAAAAGCCAAGGCAGTGAATTCGGCTGGCATCTAGATTATATTTTTCGCCAATGGTGTTGAGCCAAGCGGTTTGAGTTTCTTTGTTGTCTAGCCCCACAACGAGAGCATGACACTGGGGCCGCTCTTTTAAAACTGAGGCAAGACCATGTAAGAATTGGGGAAATGCTTGGTTGAAATCAGCACTCCGGCCGGAAAAAGTCACCAACTCTTTGACTTCTGAAAGGTTGCAACCGTCAATGATAAAAGGAGTTTTGGTGGTATAGGAAAAAAAGTTTGTGTCAATGCCTTCGTGAAGAACTTTGATGCGTGGTGATAATTCCTCAGGATAACAAGATTTTTGCCAGTTAGTGGAAGTGTAGGCCAGCTTGCTGTTTCGAAGGGCATCCCATTGGAAGAAGTTGCGCACTTTCCCAAGGGCAGAACATGTTGTGGGTTGTTTTTTAGCTATTTGGCAAAAAGTTGCTTCTTGATAGAAACTATCGGCATAAACTATGTGATTTGTCTGGGGAAAGACATCTTTCACGTAAAGGGAAAAGCCTTGTCCGGCATTGGTGATGGTGATGTCCGGGGAAAAGCCGGTATTTTTGAGGCGCATTAAAACATTGGCCACTTGGCCTCCGTGGCGCAAGGCTCGCACAGCTTCATATTCGGCTCTGTCTCCCATGGGCGGCACATGGGAAAAGTTTACCAAAAGGCGCCCGATTCCGGGAATATGCACGTCACGACGTGTTCTTCCGGTGACAAAAAGGACTTTATTTCCCTTTTCAGCGGCCAGGCGAGCTGCGGTGTAGCGAAAGGGGCCGGGAAAGGATTGGGGCACGAATAGTATTTTCATTTGGCCTCACTTTTGGTTCTGTAGCAATTCGACAAATTCTTTTCCCTCATCAGAGGCTGCATAGGCATTTAACGCCGCTAAGACTACGGGGTCGTAAAGATGTTTTTCTTTATCTAATATAACAAGTGTTTCCACAAGTGTTTTTGGTTGACGGTAAATGCGTGGACGCAACATGGCACAAAAAGCATTGGCCAGGTTTAAAATGCGCGCCAGAAAACTGATTTCTTCCCCTTGTAGATGTTTGGGGTAACCTGAGCCGTCTAGCCTTTCATTCATTTGTTCTATGGTCTCTTGAACGGGCAGGCCAAAATCAAAGTTTTCAAGTATTTTGCCTGCTCGTTCAACGTGGGTTTGTAAAAGAGCCCTTTCTTTGTCAGTGAGTTGTTCTTTTTTATTGAGTAATTCCTGCGGAAGGCCAATCATGCCTATTTGGCTTAGAGAGGCAGCTATGTGCAAGGTTTGTTGTTCTTCCGGCGTGCGTTTAAGGTTTTGGGCCAGTTGCACGGCCAGGGTGCCTAAAGCCAAGGAGTGGCCGCAGAGGTAGGGGTTTTCCAACTCGATTGTGCGGGTTAAAACCTGCATAAGTTGTTCGATGCGTTTTTGTTCGGCTTTGCGTTCCAAGAAGGTGTCTGTAACGTCGCGGTAAACGACCACAACACCATTTACGTGCTTGTGGGAACCAAAATAAGGCGCACACAAGGCTTGGAGGTAAAGCACTTCACCGCCAATTGATACTTGTTCTTCAAAAGTGAGGGTGGATTCTGTGCGCACAACTTTGTCTATTTGTTCTTGCAGGCGTTCGGCCACATCTGGGTGCAGGAAGTTTCCCATCTTGAAGCCGACTAAAGATTCCGCCTCGTGGTTAATCATTTTGGCAAAGCTGGTGTTGGCATATTGAATGTTACCTAAGCTGTCGGTGAGCACAACGGCATCGACTAAAGTTGCATTAATGCCGTTTAAAAGCTCTTCTTTGGTGCTGACATCATCGGCCAAGGTATGCATTTTTTCTTCCAGAGCTTTTTTCTTGCGAGACATTACAAAGCCCCAGCCAAATATAAACACTAAAAATAAAAGCCCAACGCCCACCATTGCTATTAAAGTGATGAGTTGCCCAAAGTTGCGGTAAGAATCTTCCACAATATAAGCCGGGACATCATAGGTGGCTATCATATTGTAATTGGCCAAGGGGGCACCTAAGGAATATACTTCTTGTCCGTTGATGAGGCGTCGTTCCATAAGGGGTAGTGGTTTGCCGGGGGGGGTTGTCCACCCGGCCATAAAGGGGGTGCTATCGCTGTAGATGTCAATATATTGAAGTAGATTGCCTGATTCTTTTGTCCATTGCATAAGGCGATGAGAGAACATCCCCTGTTCCCCGGAGACCGGAAATAATTCCGTCAAAGGATTTTTTACCGGAATATTCAGTAAAAGCACGGCCACAGGTGTGCCTTGATCAGTGGAGTCAATGGGGTAGGCCAGGTTCAACATAAGGCCTTGGGGGCTTGTGAAGATGGGGGAAAATTTGGCTTCATCTTTTTCAAGAGCACTTCGCAAAAGGGTATCTTGATCCGGAGTGATGCTCGGGGCTTGGTCGAACATATGCAATAAAGGACGCATTTGTGCATCCCAAATATTAGCATCAAGGAAGTTGTTTTTAGCGGCAAAATTAGCCATATTGTTTTCCAGAGCATTGCGCGTATTCTGAAGAGTCTCCTGACTATCTCCTTGGGTGGCCCAAGTTGGCAGTTCGCCACTATCTTTTTTTTGATTATAAAGGAAAGATTCCTCGCTAAATTTATAGATTACTTCTTGGTTAGTGAAGTTGTCTGTTTCAAGTAAAATGTTATTAAGCCAAAGGTCTACGGCTGAAGCTTTGCTTTGTGCTTCAGCGTTTAAGTTTGTTGCAAGGTTGTTTTCTGTGCTTTTGATAGTGTAGTAGATGGCGTAAGCGGTGACACAAGCTAAAGCAAACGCACTGAGACCAAACATGATCAGCATAATACCTGATATGCTGCGGTGATATGTTTTCAGTAGAGAATTTTGGCTAGACATATCCTTACCTTTCACGTAAAGCATTTTGGTGTGCTTTTAAAATGGGCTTTAAGATATAGTCTAAAATAGTTTTACGCCCGGTGAGAATATCGGCGGTGGCGACCATGCCCGGTATGATGGGCAAAACTTCGTCATGGTAAGTAATGCCGCTTTTGTTGGTGCGCAATTTAGCCAAATAGAAAACCTCGCCATCTTTATCTTCAATGGTGTCGGCGCTAATTTGCTCAAGCACTCCGTCCAAGCCGCCATAGACCCCGAAGTCATAGGCTGAAAACTTAATCATGGCCTTTTGGTTGGGGTGTAAAAAGGCCACGTCAGCAGGGCGCACCTGCACCTCCACCAGCAAAGTGTCGTCCAAGGGCACGATTTCCATGATGGCCTCGCCCGGCTTGACGACGCCCCCGATGGTGTTTAGATGAATGCGCTGAATTGTGCCGTTGACCGGAGAGCGCAAAACCGTGCGGGTCACTCGGTCGCTGCCGGCGGCCAAGGTTTCTCGCAGGGAATTGAGTTCCACTCGTCGTTCGTTAATTTCAGAGGTGATGGCTGAATCGAGCTCTGCTTCGCGGAAAGCAATTCGTTCCAAAGCTTCTCGAGCGGCGGCGTGGGATTTGGGAATGGAGACGCCAAGGGCGTTTGATTCACCTTCTAAATTTGAAACTTCCTGCTCTAAAGATAAGAAATCTAAGCGAGAGTAGTTGCCGCGCTCATATAAAGGTGTCACAGCTTCACGCCGTTCTAAAACCAAAGACAAATTGCGGTCTACTGTTTTTTTGCGCTCTTCCTGTTCTTCCACTTCTTTAATTTTTTGTTCGTATTGCGATTCCAAAAGACGCAGTTCGCTATTGCGCTCGCGCAAGCGGGCTTGCATGATCGCTTTTTGGTCTTCCAAAAGCTGGGGAGCGTCTTTTAAAATGTCTTCGGATAAAACTAATTCCGAGCCATTTAGTTCAGCTGTCAGGCGAATGATAGCTGCTCTGTGCTCTAAAGATTTACTCAAAGCATCACGGAAGGTGCTGGCGGCCATTTCGTTATCAAGGCGGGCCAAGGGAGTGCCTTGGGTGATGATTTGCCCTTCATTTACTAAAATGGCTTGCAGAATGCCGCCTTCTAAGTTTTGGATAATTTGCGTCCGTTGAGAGGCCACAACTTTGCCTTCGGCGCGGGTCACTTCGTCCACTTCAGCCCACGCAGCCCAAGCGATGAAAATAAAAAGTCCGGATACCGTCACTAAAGAGAGCATGCGGGCTTTTTCTTTGGGTTTGCGTTCAAGGGCAGCTTGCACTACGTCGGCATATTCCAGCTCGCTCGGGCTCATTTTGCGCCCGTGTTCATTTTCTTCTTCTTGGCCAAAAAATGCTTTAACCCAAGCTTTCAGTTCTCCGAAAAAGCCTCTGGAATCTTCATCTTGAGGCGGAGTTCCGTCTTGGGTTGAGCCTTTTTGGGGAGGCATAGCTTGCCCGTTTGCGGGGGGGGAAGCTAATTTTTCCGGTGGTTCTTTTGCAGCTTGCATAATTACCTTACTATATAAAATGGCACTTTAAAGCACCATATTGGGCTCTGTTTGTTTTTGAGCGGTTTTGCTATTATTAGTCGCCTGAGAGGCACGGAGCTTTTGAATAACAACTTCTTTGGGGCCGTCAGCCACAATGTGTCCGCCGTCCATAACTATAATTCTGTCCACAAGGCGAAGCATACTCATGCGGTGAGTTACTAAGATAAGGGTTTTTTTCTTCATTTCCTTCATGAGGCGCTCTTGAACGGCGTGTTCGCTAGCTGTGTCCATATTGCTTGTGGGCTCGTCTAAAATGAGCACCTCAGGGTCGCGAATGAGGGCGCGCGCAAGGGCAACAGCTTGCCTTTGGCCGCCGGAAAGAGCACGGCCTTGTTCGCCGACTTGGGCTCCAAAGCCTTCAGGATTGGTGCGGATAAAATCAGAGACGCCGGAAATGGCCGCCGCCCTGAGCATGGGTTGGTCTCCTAAGGCGGGGTTACCTAAGACGATATTGTCGCGCACAGAACCATAAAAGAGCATGGCATCTTGGGGGACAAAGCCCACCCGAGAGCGTAAATCTGTGCCTGCTATTTGGCGAATATCAACACCGCCAAACTTTACAGCCCCATCTTTTGGCTGATAGAGGCCAATGAGCAGGCGAATGAGAGTTGATTTGCCTGAGCCCATTCGCCCGATGATGCCCACCTTTTCCCCTTGGGCAATGCGTAAATTGAGGCCTTCCACAGCTGTGCGGGCGGCGTGGGGGTAAGTGAAGCTCACGTCTTCAAAGGTGAAGGTTGGGTCTAAGGGGCCAAAATCCACCGAGGAATCAGAGCGAGTATTTTCTGAGGGGGTTTCCATGAGCATATTTAGTGCATCTAAAGATATGCGCGAGTTTTGATAGCGGGTGATGAGACCGGCCATTTGCATAAGGGGGGCCATGGCCCGACCGGCTAAAATGTTACAACCAATGAGCCCGCCCATGGTCAATTCGCCGGCCGCAATGAGATATACCCCCCACACGACCATGGAGACCGTGACAACTTGCGTTATGAAAACGGAAAAGCCCACGGCTAATGAGGAATATTTTTTTGTTTCAATATTGGCCTGTGCCGAAGATTCCACAATGGCTTCCCACATACGTTGCATGCGGGTTTCGCCTTGGCAGCATTTCAGGGCTTCCAAGCCGCCCACCATTTCAGTGAGAATGGTGTTTTTGTGCATATTTTGGGCATAGCTCTTTTCAGCTGCCCTTTTGCCGAGAGATTGCAATAAAATGCCTGCCCCAAATAAAATGGGCATGGCAATTAAAGGAATTATGATCAATGGCCCGCCGATGAAGCCCAAGAAAACTAAAAAGAGCACTAAAAAGGGCAGGTCAATGCAGGAAAGAAGAGTGGACGAGCTGAAAAATTCTCGCAAAGACTCAAACTCTCGCACATTATTTACAAGGGCACCTGTGGATTCCGGCTTGTGATCTAAACGCATGGTGAGAACTTTATCCACCAGCATACTGGAAATAACCACGTCGGCGTTGCGCCCGGCTAGGTCTACAAAGTGGTTGCGCAAGGTGCGCAGTAAAAAATCAAACACATAAGCCAAGCCTATGCCGAGAGTTAAAACCCACAGGGTGTCTGTGGCGTTGTTCGGCACTACCCGGTCGTAGACGTTCATGGTGAAAAGTGGGCTCGCCAAGGCAATGAGGTTAATGGCAATGCTGGCCACGGCGGCGTGGCGATAAATGGGGCCATAGTGTCTGATGGCATCCCAAAACCAGCGTTTCCCCTTGGGAGTTCGGAAAGTTTCTATGCGCTTGTCGATTGGGTTATCGGTTGCGCCAAAAATGGCATAGCCCGTGTATTCTTTGGCTATGCTTTCTACGTTAATTTGTTGTGGTTCTTCGTTAAATTCCGGGAAAATAACGGTTGCCACTTGATCTTTTATCGCTGTGAGCACACAAGAGCGGTTGTTTTCAAGTAAAAGGACACATGGCAAGGTCAAAGGGGAGATGTCTTTGAGTTCCGGTCGTTCCACCACTCGGGTGGCCAAGCCGGCCCGGGTGGCGGCGCGTAAACACTCGCTTGGAGTAGCTTCTGTGGCTCCGGAAAGCCCAGCATATAAAAATTGCGGTGAAATGCTTCGGCCTTTGAGGCGCAAAAGCGAGCTCAAGCTGCGCAAAAGAGGCGGTATGAAATCAACATCGGCGGGAGTCACTTTTGCTGATTCCATATTCGCCACCGGTTTTGCCGGAGAAGCACCGGCTTGGTCATCTTGCGTTTGCTTAATGGAACCAAGCGGGGAGCCCACTTGCGAAGTTGTAGGCTGGCTCCCTGCCGCCTCATTTTTCTTTGAGGAGGCAGGAGCTTCTTTTTGTTCAACTTGTGCGGCCATTTCACTTTGTTTTTTTGTGCCGTCAGGCGTATTATTTGCCATGATTGACCTTTATATACAACGCCAGGGCTTTAGTTGGCCACAGGCGGTATCAACATATCGCTGGTAAATATTTCCATCTCAGGTAAAAGCATACCAGTTAAGGCGTAAAGTGTATAGGCACTGATGAGAATATTTGCGTGAGCAGTCACGGCTAAAACTTCAGAGTTATACAAGTCACTTTCAGCATCAAGCACGTCTAACAGCGAGCGCTGACCGCCCACGCGGAATTGCTCTAAGTATAAATCACGTGTTTGAATGTTGTATCCAATAGCTTCTTGATGAGATTTATATTGCGCTATTGCTGCTTTATAGTCAACCCAAGAGTTTTCAATTTGCAAGGTCAAATCGTCCATAAAATTATAAGACGTTTGGCTTGCCTCGCGCACGCTGGCATTGGCCGCTTTAACATCGGCTAAAGTTGCCCCGCTTTGAAAGAGGTTCCAGCGCATAACAGCCATAACTTCCATAGTGGGTTCCCACTTTGAGTTGTTATAGCGAACGCCATCTGGGCTTATGTTACTATAGGTGTAGCCGGCCTCGATGTTAACGGTGGGGCTAAGATCTGCCCTTAGCATATCTCTTTCTGCTTGTGCCGTGCGTATATCGGCTGTATAGGCGATGGCTTTTGGGTTGTTTGCTTTGGCCAATTCAAGTATTTTGGCTTGGCTGACAAACATTTTAGGGGGCAGTTTTACCGGGCCTAAAGCGCGCGGAACAGGTTTTTCCGTATAGCGCATATAGGAATTTTCACTTTGCAATAGCTCGGCTTTAGTTGTTTCAAGGGTGCTTTGTGCTCGCACATAACGACCTTGAGTTTGAGTTAAATCAGCTTGCGTGTCTGCCCCAAAGGCTTCACGATCGCTGATGAGATCTAAAATCTCTTTATGTCTTTGAACATTACCTTCAGCAAGTTGCAGATTTTTCTTTCGCCAAATCAGGGTGATGTGGGCGATGATGCCGTCTAATGCCAAGGTGGTGGCATTATCTATAACGCGGCTGGTGGTGGATTCCACAATGGATTCGCTGGCCCGAATGCGGCTGCGAGTTGCATGGCCATCCCAAATGGTTTGGGTCAATAATAATGACACCTCTCCAGCATAATAGGCATTGGCCGTGGTGGTTGATTTGTCGGCATCCTCATTGGTAAAGCCGCTGGTGGCCGTCAAATCTAATGACGGGCCATTGGTGGCTTTTGAGGCCTTTAGTTCGTAAATCGCCGATTGACGATTTTCTTGAATGGCTTTGAGTGATTTGTGGGTACGAAGAACTGAGCGAATAGTATCGTCCAGAGTTGTTTGAGGACCTGGTTTCGCATTTTCATCTGTAAGTAAATAAGAGGGGCCAGCTGCCCACGCAAAATTACCAATGCTCACAGGTGTGAGAACCAATACAAAAGTTAAAAAGTAACAGCCAAGTTTCATGCCCAAACCTCCTTATGGCTATCATTATTTAAGAGCAGAAGGACGCATTCGATTATAACTATGCCAGTTATCCCCAGCGGGCTAAAAATTCGCGAGTTTGCCTACTCTTTGCGAAGTTTGCCTAGATAGCCTTGCCGGTCGAATAGCCTTCTGTTGTTTAACATGGGAACGCATATAATTTTTAAAAACTATGGTTTTATCCCATATCTTGGGGTGCGCCCATGCACCCCACACATAATAAGCATTATACACTAGGAATAATTATTTTGCAATCTTTTTTGGTAGTTAGTTCTTTCTCAACAGTGGTCGGACGAGAAGAATCGTTTTGATATAGGGGCTGTTTCTAAGAAAGTTAAAAATATATTTAATTCACATGGAAGGAGTGCAGCTGGCGCACGGAGTTATAAAATAAGTGTGGTTCAACATATTTAAAACATCATCTTTAAAAGCTTTGCGGCTAAATTGGGGATTTTTGCAGATTTCTTCTATTTTATATTTGCAATAGCTTACAGCCATTTCGTTTAATAAATGGTAATTGCTTGGTGTTACACGGCTTTTTTTGCCAATGAGGGAAGCTGTGAGGTGAAGATTGCGTTCGTATAAATTCCCCCCATAGAACATATTGGTGATCAATGGAGAGAGGACTTTTTGCTCATTAGGAAATATGTTAAAGTGCAAGGTGATGATTTCATTTAATTTATCACTTTTGCGGCCAAAGAAGAAATTGTAAAATATGCTTGGGTTAGCTGCTATGGCGTCAAGGAAATAATCCCAAATTGAGATAAAATTTTCCCGAGGGGGGCTTGTCTCTGAGCTGTGAAGAGCCAAATCGTTGATGTATTGTTCGAAATATTTCATTGAGGCCAAGAGGATAAGTTCGTCTGCATCTTCAAAGTAACGATAAATAGTGGAGTTGTGAAGGCCCGATTTGTCGGCAATTTTCCGAACAGAAACAGCCGAAAGACCATCACTTTCAATTATCTGCTGGGTGGCTCTGATGAAGCGGATATAGGTGTCTCTTTTTTTTATAATTTTATCAGTCATTTGTCTTGTTTTCTCACTGTATGGAAATTTGCTAAATCACTTTAGCGCATTTACAAGCTTTGTCATTATAACGTATTTTTATAATTTTACTAGCTTTACAAGCTGAAAACATCAGGGCCTATGCGTTTCCTTAATTTTTGTCGCTCGCCTCCGGGGGATCCCTCCAAAAGATTACGCAATTTTAACTCTGCCTTGCGAACGAAACGAAGGCATTAAGCCGAAGTGAAGTGAAGCTGAAAGAGTTAAAATAAGGAATCTTTTGGAGGGATACCCCCGGAGGCTTCGCTTGCTTGCGAGTAAATTCAAAAGTCATTCGTAAATTTAAATAGTTACAATCACTTAATCAGTAGGGAAGCTCTTTGCCTAAAGAAATTAAGACGCATAGGCCCTGGCTGAAAATATGTAAAATAACCATAAATAAGATTGACAGAAATACCTAAATAATGTTATGATTTTTTTT
>CAYJAF010000006.1:16901-19947 GCA_964368195.1 uncultured Thermodesulfobacteriota bacterium | reverse complement strand
AAATAACCATAAATAAGATTGACAGAAATACCTAAATAATGTTATGATTTTTTTTGTGCGTATAAGCGCGCTTACTACAGCCGCAGGAGGAGTATCTATGCGCCTAGAAATAGGAAATTTTCATGTAAAAGATATTGTTTTCGCTGAAAAACTATCTTTTGCTAACGGTGTGTTGTCTATCAATAAACAAGAAGCCATAGATTTTGTCAAACAGGATGAGCGCATCATTGATGCTGACCTGTTTATTGCAAAGCCCGGCGATGAAATTCGCATCTGCCCGGTTAAAGAAGCCATTGAGCCAAGGGTTCGTCCCGATGGGCGAGGTGTTTTCCCCGGTTATACGTCTGATTTAAAACCGGCTGGTGAAGGCGTTGTCCACGCTTTAAAAAATTGCAGCGTTTTGTCCGTTGGCCAAGAGTGGGGCGGCTTTCAAGACGGCATTGTTGATATGAGCGGGGAAGGCCAAAAGCTTACTCTCTTTGGTAATCTTAACAATATTGTTTTAGTTGCCTCAACTGACGAAGTGTTTGAGCAAAGAGAATCGCAAAAGAAAAACACGGCATTGCGTTTGGCCGGCCATAAATTGGCTGAATATATTGCTGCTTGCGTTAAAGATTTGACTCCGGAAGAAACGGAAGTTTATGAGCTGGAGCCCGTCATTAAACGTGCCGACTCCACGGAAAAATTGCCGGCAATTGTTTATGTTATGCAAGTGCAATCTCAAATGGAAGATGGCGGCGCTGAGTATAACACTTTGCTTTACGGCTGGAACACCAACTCTATTGTGCCCACTTTGATGCAGCCGACCGAAATTTTAGACGGAGCAGTTATTTCAGGCAGCTTCATGCCGGTCTCCACCAAGTGGTCAACTTACGATTTCCAAAATACTCCCAACATAAAGGCTCTTTACCGTGAACATGGTAAAACTATTAACTTTTTGGGTGTTATTTTCTCTAACCTTAACGTTTCTTTTGAGCAAAAAGCACGTTCTGCTCAATTCTTGGCCCAAATTGCCAAGACTTTGGGTGCCGATGGTGCTGTTTTGGCTGAAGAAGGTTACGGCAACCCCGATGTCGATTTCATCATTAGCTATGTTGCCCTTGAAGATGCCGGCGTGAAAACTGTGGGCATCACCAACGAATGCACCGGCCGTGACGGAGCTTCTCAGCCTTTGGTGACTTTGGACGTGAAATGTGACGCCATTGTCTCCAGCGGTGATGTTTCAGCTTTAATTGAGCTTCCGCCTATGAAAACCGTTTTAGGTAACTTGACTTCTTTAGCCCGCGATGGTCTTTCCGGCGGTTGGCCTAATGATGATGTGCTTGGCCCCTCCGTGCGCGAAGATGGCTCGATTATCATGGAAAACAACGCAACTTTCTGCGGCGATAGAACTGTCGGCTGGTCGCCCAAGACTGTCCAAGAATTTTAAGAGGTCTGACCATTATGAAAAAAGCTATTGTTTATATTAATCAATTTTTTGGTCAAATCGGCGGTGAAGATAAAGCCGATTTTGAGCCGGTGATTAAAGATGGGACCGTTGGCCCTGCTTTAGAGGTGGCCAAAGAGCTGAAGGCTGAAATCACTAATACTGTTATCTGTGGCGATAACTTCATGGGTAGCAATACCGATGAGGCTGTGGCTCGCATTTTGGCCATGTTGGAAGGTAAAGAGTTCGATATCTTCTTGGCCGGCCCCGCGTTTCAAGCCGGCCGCTACGGCTTTGCTTGCGGCACCATTGCTAAAGCTGTGAAAGAAAAATTCAATGTCCCGGTCATTAGCTCTATGCATGTGGAAAACCCCGGGGTGGAGATGTTCCGCGCTGATATGTTCATCATGAAGGGCGGTAACAGTGCCGGTCATATGAAAAAAGACGTGGCTGCCATGGTTGCTTTGGCAAATAAAATTTTAGATGGCCAAGAGCTTGATTGCGCCGAAAACGAAGGCTATTTCGGGCGCGGCGTCAGAAAGCAAGTTTGGCGCGAAGATGCCAAGCCGGTTTCTGAACGCATGGTCGATATGCTTTTGAAAAAACTTGCCGGTGAACCTTTCCAAACGGAATTGCCTATTAAATTAGCTGATAGAGTGCCCGTTGCCCCGCCGGTTAAAGATTTGAAAAGCGCTAAAATTGCTATTGTCACCAGCGGTGGCATTGTGCCTGTTGATAACCCCGACCGCATTCAATCTGCTTCGGCTACTAAATGGGGCCGTTACGACATCAGCAAAATGGACGTCTTGAAAGCCGGTGAATACAAAACCATTCACGCAGGTTTCGACCCCTCTGCCGCTAACGCCGACCCCAACGTCATCCTGCCTTTGGATGTTTTGCGGGCCATGGAAAAAGAAAATGTTTTCGGTAGCTTACACCCCTATTTTTACTCCACAGTGGGCACCGGCACAACTCAAGTTGAAGCCAAGAGAATGGCTTCGGAAATAGTTCCTTATTTGAAAGAGGACGGGGTGGACGCTGTTCTCCTCGTGGCCACGTGAGGCACCTGTACTCGTTGCGGTGCAACGATGGTCAAAACTATTGAAGATGCCGGGTTCCCTATTGTTCTTTTATGTAACTTGGTTATTGTCGCCACCACTGTTGGGGCGAACAAAATTGTGCCTACAATTTCTATTCCTTATCCTTTGGGCGATCCGTCGCTTCCCAAAGAAGAGCAATACAAACTGCGTTATAAAATTGTCAAAGCCGGGTTGGATGCCCTCACGGCCGATGTCAGTGAGCAGACTGTTTTTCCTGTTTAATTCTCATTTGGGGGAAACTTTTTAAATTTATATAGTTGATATTACATTATAAAATTTAGCTTTTGAGAATTCAGCTTTTGAGAATTCAGTTTGTTTCGAATTAGCACTTGTAGTAAGTTTCCCTTTCATTTCGGTGGCGGCAAAGTAGGCAAAATTGCCTACTTTGCCAGGAAACACTAATTAATTAGCGTTTCCTTACAGGCGTGGGGGGGGGGGGGGGGGGGGGGGGGGGGGGGGGGGGGGCGGGGGTGGGGGGGGGGGGGGGGGGGGGGGGGGGGGGGGGGGGGGGGGGGGGGGG
>CAYJAF010000006.1:0-16891 GCA_964368195.1 uncultured Thermodesulfobacteriota bacterium | reverse complement strand
CAACATTATTTTTTCTTTTTTTTATATAAATTTTATTTTTTTTTTTTTTTTTTTTATGTTTTTTTTAAAAAAAAAAAAAAACAACACACCCCCCCCCCCCCCCCACGCCTGTAAATTTTTACACCTCAACACCTAATGTGCGCTAAAGATATTCCTTAGGAGCCCTGATTATTAACAAAATTAGACGCATGGCCCTTGTTTTTAAATATTGTTTGCTTGACACAAAGATTTAAAAAAGATACAATTTAAGCTTAATTCAAATGTGTTTTCATAGCCTTGTTTTGTAATTACTTAAAATTTTAAGGGCAGTTAAATGGCTGGTTTAATAGTGGCTATATCAAATAATCTTGCTAGCAGAAGGCTAATAAATTTAGTGCTTTTTATAGCTATGCCCTTTTTGGTGCTGTTTGTTTTTGCCTTAAGCCCAGCCCAAGCCAGCCAGAAACTTTCCCTGACTCCCCAAGAGCAAGCTTACGTCAAAGAAGCTAAACCAATTGAAGTCTCTTACGACGCCTTTTGGCCCCCCTTTGAATTTTACGATGAGGAAAGCGATAGCGTTCAGGGCATAAATTATGAAATACTCATGCTTATTTCAGGCTTAACCGGGCTGAAATTTGAATTTAAGCATGGTTTAACTTATGCTGAAGCTTTGGAAGAATTGTCTTCCGGCCAAACAGATATGCACTTGAGTTATGATACAAACCCTGAAAAAGCTCAAGAATTCAATGCCGTTTTGTCCGATACCTTTCTTTCAACTCCCATTGCCATGATTGGTCGAAGCTATAACATTACCGATGACAGTGTGTTTGCCGTCTCTAAAATGCACCCGGTGATTCTTGATTTTGTGAAGAAAACTTTTCCCAGCCATAAAATTATTGAACTTGATGATATAACAGCTGCTTATCAAGCGGTTGAAGATGGTGAGGCCGATTTCACTTTTGAAAATGTTTATGCTGCACGCATGGCAATTTCCGAAGGTGATTATCCGTTTTTGCGCATTGCTAATCTGCTTCCTCTTGATGATAAATTCTCATTTGTCTTTTCTGAAGATGTTGACCCACGGCTTATTTCCATTTTTAACAAAGCCATTACTTGCATTCCGCAGGAAGACTTCAGTAATATTTTACTGAGCAAAATAACTACACCAAGTTATATATCGCAATTTGTGCAATTTTTATCCCATATCAGCATTGAGCTTTTAATTGGCATTATTATACTTTTATTGATTTTATCTTTAGTGCTTTTCGTTTATACCAGAAGACAAAAGAGCTTCCAAAAAGAGCTGGAGCGTAAACAAGCTCAAGTGCAAAATATGCTTGATGCATTTCCAATGCCCATTTATATTGCTGATGTCGATACTTATGAGGTGTTATATTATAACAAAGCTTCATACGATTTTTTCGGTTGTGAGGGCGACATCAAATCTCAACCTTGTTATAAGGCTTTTAGAAATTCTAATGGGCGCTGTAAGGTTTGCGCTGGTAACATGGCGTTACATTTAAATGCCCCTTACACTTGGGGCTATTACGCTGAAAACTTGCAAAAGCACTTGCAAATTATTGATTCTTGCATTGCCTGGGATAACAGAGAAAAAGCGCGTTTGTCAATTATAACTGATATAACAGAGATTTTAGAGCTACAAAAAGAAAAAATTGAAAAAGATCTCAACACAATTATAACTGATCATTTGCCTTTGGGTATTACGTTTTGGAGCTTAGAAGGTAAAATAGTTAATTGTAATCAAGAAACTTTGCGTATCTTTAAATTTGATACCAAAGAAGATTACATGGCTAATTTTAAGAACGCTTCACCTCCTTACCAGCCTGATGGGCGAGATTCAATGGAGGCGGTGGCTCAAAACCATCGTGATGTGCTCAGAGATGGCTATACTCGTTTTGAATGGCTTCATAATGACACTGAGGGCAACTTTATCCCCACTGAAATTATCATTATCCACACTAAATTAGGTGATGAAGATATTATCATTTCTTATGTTAAAGATCTGCGGGAAGTAAAAAAAGCTCAAGAACTTCTGAAAGAATCTGAACTGCGTAACACCATTATGCTTGATTCCATGCCCATGGGAGTCAACTTTTGGGATAGTTCCAACACTCTTATTTATAGTAATTTGGAGTCAGCCACTCTTTTTGGTTTTGAAACAAGTGAAGAGTTTATTAAAAACTTTCATAAAATACACCCCAAATATCAACCTTGCGGAAAGCTTTCCACTGATTTTGTGAATGAGCAAATAGAAATAGGCTATGCCCTCGGCAAGGCCAGATCAGAGACTATTTGCTTAAACGTTGTCACCGGCGAAGAAATCCCGGTGGAGCTTTATATTGTGCGCACTTCTTACCAAGGGAAAGATGGCCTCATTGTCTATTTCAGAGATTTACGCGAACAAAAGACCATGTTAAAAGAACTTGCCGATAACGAGCAAGAATTGCGTCATGCCAAAGAGTTGGCTGAGCAAAGTGCCAAAACCAAAGGAGAGTTTTTGGCCAACATGAGCCATGAAATTCGCACGCCGATGAATGGCATTTTAGGGCTCTTGCACCTTTTAGAGCAGACTTCTATGACGGAAACACAAGAAGATTATGTGAAAAAAACAGTTTTTTCCGCTAATAATCTCATGCGGATTATTGACGATATTCTCGATTTTTCCAAAATTGAAGCCGGCAAATTAGAAATGGAAAAACATCCCTTTGTCCTTAAGAATATTTGCCAAGATATTAAAGATTTATATGGCCCTGCAAGCTTGGAAAAAGGTTTGAGCTTAAAGGTTGAATCAGGTGAATATGACACGCTATTATTGCTTGGCGATTCCTTGCGCTTACGGCAAGTTCTGTTTAATTTGATTAGTAATGCCATTAAGTTTACTGATAACGGTGAAGTCTCTTTGAAAATAGAGGGTAGTTTAGAAAGCGAAAACATGCTCAATTGCCGCTTTGCTGTGAGTGACACAGGCATTGGCCTTTCTCCCTTTCAAGTAGAACGCCTCTTTTCCGCTTTTATGCAAGCCGACAGCACAGTGACACGTAAATATGGCGGCACCGGTTTGGGGTTGGCAATTTCGAAAAACATCATATCTATGATGAACGGCAAGATCTGGGTTGAAAGCGAGCTCGGTAAGGGTTCCACTTTCTTTTGCACAGTCACCTTTAGTCTGGCTCCTAAATCGTTAGTGGATCAACAACAGATAGAAAATGAAAGGATAAGAGAAGAACTTTCAGAACCACAAGAAATGAAAATAGGCCATTTGCTTTTAACTGAAGATAATGATTTAAACCAGCTTGTGGCTCAGAAAATTTTACAAGCACAAGGCTTTACGGTTGATATTGCCAATAATGGCCAGGAAGCCCTAGATATGTTGGAGAAAAACAGTTACGATCTTGTGCTCATGGACATTCAAATGCCTATTATGGATGGTTATACGGCAACGGAAAAAATTCGCGCCAGTGGTAAATTTGATAATTTACCCATCATTGCCATGTCAGCTCACGCCATGAAAGGCGACAAGGAGCTGAGCCTTTCCCACGGCATGGATGACCACGTCACTAAGCCCATTGACGCAAAGAGTCTTTACAAAACTCTTAACTTTTGGCTTAGCAAAGGGCGCAGTGCTAACTAGTTAATATTATTTTCAATATTTCATCTAGCATTCAACATTGCAAGTAGTTTTTACCTTCTCAGCGGCGACTAGTTATTTTAGAGCTCTTTCGTAATTTATTTTGCGGAAGAGCTTTTTTACTTCAGTTTTACCTCATTTGTTTTAGCAAAGTAATTTTAAGGCTGTCTAAAAGAATTAGCCGGAAGCTAAAGAAAAGCTGAGGGGAGATTTTATTTTTCTTTTGCGAGTTAAAAAGCACGTTCCATTATTTTTGATTTAAGTTAAAGTATTAATATGACTTGTAATAAAGCTTAATTTAGTAATGCCTCCTGTCTTGATTGCCGATAAATTGCCAAGAGAAATGAAAACTAAAGAGGGCTCTTAAACCTTTTTGAGCACTGTTAGTTTTAATGTGTAACCTTAAGGGCAGGGATGCCCAACCTAATTTATTTTAGGTATCTCAAGGAGGATTTTATGGCTATTACTATCAATCATAATGCGATGGCGTCAAATGCTGCTCGTAATTTAAATAATAGTTATAGTAATTTAAGCACCAGCACTCAACGTCTGTCTTCTGGTTTGCGCATTAACAGTGCCGCCGACGATGCCGCCGGGCTCGCCATTCGCGAAATCATGAAGGCCGACATTGCCGTCACTCAACAAGGTTTGCGCAACGCCGCTGACGCCATCAGTTTAATTCAAACAGCTGATGGCGCCTTGGGCGTTATCGACGAAAAACTTATTCGGATGAAAGAGTTGGCTGAGCAGGCCGCTAACGGCACCTATACCACCGTTCAACGGGACATCATCAATTCTGAATATCAAGCAATGGCGGCTGAAATTGATCGAATTGCCAATGCCACTAATTTCAATGGTATTAAGTTGCTGGATGGTTCCGTTTCCAACCAACACGGTGGCCAGGGGCTAAAAATTCACTTTGGTGTTTCCAATAATGCTGCCGAAGATTATTACTTCATCGACATTGGCGACGCTCGGGCCACCACCAGCACCGGCCTTCAAGTCGGTGGCGACGCTAAAAACGACATCTGGGCTCAAGGTGCGGCTGCCGCAGGGGATGCTGCCGGGGCCGGTTGTTGCGTGGCCGGTTTTGATAGTTTAGATGAGCCTGCCGGTTTTACTGACGGTGAATCTTTTGCTTATGGTTACAATTGGGACTGGACGGAAGATACTGACACCGACCTTTTGAGCGGGAAATATACCGCCGGTATGTATACCATGTCGTCAGCTGACAGCTTGCAGGATTTGGTTAACCAAGTTAACGCCGGCACTCAAAGCCGGGTGGGCATTAAATTTGCCGACGGCACTAATAACAATAATTTTGCCGGGACAAGCCCGGCCGGTGATGGTTTGTCTGCTTATGCGGTCTGTATTGGTGACGAAGTTTACAGCTGGGGGAGCCCCAGTGCGGCCACGACCGGAACCGACCACACTAAAGAGCTCACCGTGGTTCACAGTGGGGCGAGCACAAGTGGCATTAGTGCAGCCAAATCGCTGACCAGTGCCATTAACAACAATGACGCTTCTGAATTTTGGGCTATGTTTGACAGCGCAAGTAATACTGTTTACGCCTTTGCCAAAGAGGGTGGCGACAATAATCACTTAGATGCCTGCGAAGTTTTGATCAAAGGTAGCGGCACCAGTTCGAGCCTGGCCGCCGCTGCCGCCAACCTCGTTTCCTTTGAAAATGTGGCCACCGGTGTGGAGAATCAATCCGGGGCCAATTTCAGCTTAGGTGGGGAACATTGGGGATCTATGACTCCTATTCAAACCGGCGTTGATCAAGGTGAAGAAGTTTGGAACGTAACCATTGAAGGCCGCGATGTTGGCTCGGAACGCGACATTTGGATAGCTAATATTGGTGACGGAGCCCCAGGGGTCTATGATTTTGATACCGGCGGCAAAATTGCCAGTGCCAGTGGAAGCTCTACCCAGCTTATCGGTATGGGGAGTAATGTCAATAACATCACAGGCATGGATCGCGAATCTTTTATCGAAGTGCAAAATGCCTCTGATGCGCCTTGGGCCGGGGCTGAAGTGCGGACTCAATCCTCTGCTCAGGAAGCACTGGATGCCCTCACCGATGCCATTGTCGAAAAAGATAAAATCCGGGCCGACTTAGGGGCCATGCAAAACCGTCTGGAAAATACCATGACGAATTTGGAGATCCAAGCGGAAAACTTGCAGGCTTCCGAAAGCCGCATCTCTGATGTTGACGTGGCTCAAGAGATGACTGAGTTCACAAAAAATAACGTGCTCGTTCAAGCTGCAACCAGCATGCTGGCCCAAGCTAACTCCATGAGTCAATTGGCTTTGAGCTTAATTGGTTAAGCTTTAATAAATAGTAAGTCACTCCCCCCCCTTAATTGGTCAAGTTGGTCAATTAAGGGTTTTTTTTGTTCATAATAATTGATGCTTGAAAACTACAGCAGATGCTCTTTTAAAATTGTTGACTTTTTGGGCAGTGAATGTATATTAAAGTCATATAGATAACTATTGCCATAAGGCAGCTGCAACAATAGCTGTCTCGACCTATTAACTCTTTAAGCACTGGAGATGTTTATGAAAAAAGCAGTAATTTTCGATTGGGCCGGCACTACGGTTGATTATGGTTGCTTTGCACCTTTAATTCCCTTCATCAAAGTCTTTGAGGAAATAGGTATAACTCCGACCGATGATGAGGTTAGAGCTCCCATGGGCTCGCTTAAGTGGGAGCATATCAATACCATGCTTAAAATGCCCCGTATTCAGGAGGCCTTTGTCGCCCTTAAGGGGCGGACACCTGAAAAAGAGGACGTTGATGCACTTTATGAAAAATTTGTGCCCGCCGTGTTTTCAACTTTAGAAAAATACACAAGTATAAAGCCATATGTGCTTGAAACTATTGATTCTTTGCGAGCAAAAGGCATTTTAATCGGGAGCACCACCGGCTATACTGATGAAATGATGGAAGTGGTTTTGAAAGCTGCCAAGAGCCAAGGCTATGCGCCGGACGCTGTCTTCACCCCCGATTCAACCGGTGGTTTAGGTCGGCCATACCCTTATATGCTTTACCGCAATATGGAAGCTTTGAAAATCGAATCAGTCACCGATGTTCTAAAAGTTGGTGATACTATTTCTGATATTTGCGAAGGAAAAAATGCTGGCGTCTTCACTATTGGCGTGCTTGAAGGTAGCTCTCAAGTGGGCTTGAGCCAAAAGGAATTTGAAGCTTTGGGCGAGACTCAGAGGCAAAAAATTCTGGCTGAAGCTGAAAAGGCTTACCTGAAGGCCGGGGCCGACGCTGTCATCTACGATATTCGGGGTGTTTTAAACTACATTTGAGTGTTTACTTTTTTGGGTATTTATGTGAGAATAAATTGTCTTTTGGGCGGATAAACCGTTCAAATTATCGGAGGTGATTATGTCTCATGTCAGCGAAAAGTTGTTTGAAGCTTGGAATTTTCGCCATGCTTGTAAATCTTTTGACCCAAATTTCAAGATAAGTGCTGAAGATTTTAACACTATTTTAGAATCAGGGCGCCTTTCGCCATCTTCTTTCGGCTTTGAGCCGTGGCACTTTTTAGTTGTGCAAAATAATGAGCTGCGGCAAGAGCTTCTCCCCCTTTGTTGGGGCGCTCAAGGGCAACTGCCCACGGCTTCCCACTTTGTCATAATTCTTGCCCGTCAGCCCGGTGCCCTTGAGCCTCGCGGCGATTACATCAAAAAAACAATTTTGCAAGATACTAAGCAGATGCCCGAAGATATTTCGGAAATGTATATGGATTTCTTTGCAAATTTCATGAAAACAGATTTTGCCTACGAAGGTAACGACAGGGCTAAATTCGAATGGGCCGCCCGACAATGTTACATACCTTTGGGCAACATGATGACTACGGCGGCGATTTTAGGCCATGATTCCTGCCCGATGGAGGGTTTCAACAAAGCAAAGGTGGAAGAACTTCTTGTGGGCAAAGGGCTTCTTGACCCAAAAGTTTTTGGGGTGGCGGTAATGGTCGCTTTTGGTAAAAGAGTTGAAGAGCCGCGCGAAAAGACCCGTCGTTCTCAAAAGCAGATGGTTCAATGGGTAAAGTAATGTTTTAATAACATTTTTTTTCTTTGGGTAATATAAGGAAGTTGCCGGTGATAAATTGGCAACTTCCTTTTAATATTCCCTTGCTTACATGGGGCGTATGTGGTATTTTATCTAAATATGATTAAATTAAAGTTATTCGGTGTCGCAAAAATCATTCACTGATGATGGTTTGCGGTGTGAATTTTTTAACTTTTAAGAAAAGGACAAGGTAGCTATGTGTGAGAAATGTCCGGGGCAAAATGGTTGTCAGAATTTTGCCGAACTTGATGTCGTTTTGGCCAAATATGCCAAAGTGCCGGGAAGTTTGATTACCATTTTACAAAAAGCCCAAGATATTTATGGCTTTTTGGCAGTTGAAACCATTGAGTATATTGCCAAGGAAACAGGCATTAAAGCCGCAAAAATTTATGGCGTATGTACTTTTTATGCTCAATTCAGAATGGAGCCCATCGGTAAATACTTGATTATGCTCTGTAAAGGGACAGCCTGCCACGTAAATGGCGCTCAAATTATTGAAGAGGCCATTTATGAGCACTTGAGCATTAAAGATGGCGAAACAACCGAAGACTCTTTGTTCACTTTAAATAATGTGGCCTGTTTGGGTTGCTGTTCATTGGCTCCTGTTATGATGATCAAAAGTAAAGACAGCGAAGAAACTTATGGTAGCTTGACTCGAGATAGTCTCAAAAGTATTCTCTCTGAGATACAAGACAGGGAGGCGAAATGAGAGTAGTAGTAGGACAAGGCAGCTGCGGCATTTCTACCGGCGCAAAAAAATCTGCCGACGAATTTAAAAGGATTATCAGTGAAAAGAAACTGGGCATCACCGTTGGGGTGACCGGTTGCGTTGGCAATTGTTACTTAGAGCCCATTGTCGACATTTATGACGATGGCGAAAACTTGACTCGTTATGTTAAAGTTACCCCGGAAAAAGTGGCCGACATTGTGGAAAAACATTTGGTTGGCGGCGAAATTGCCACCGACCACGTGATTTCTGATGTAGACCAATGTTTTACCGATAAGCAAAAGCGCATTGTATTAAAGAATTGCGGCATCATCGACCCGGAAAATATTGAAGAATATATTGCCATTGGCGGCTACAAAGCTACGGAAAAAGTCGTCACTTCCATGAGCCAAGAAGATGTTATCGAAGAGATAAAAACCTCTGGGCTCGCCGGACGCGGCGGGGCAGGTTTCCCCACCTGGTTTAAATGGAACGCCGCCAATGCCTCCCCCGGCAAAGAAAAATATATTGTCTGTAATGCCGACGAAGGCGACCCCGGGGCTTTCATGGATAGGTCTATCTTGGAAGGCGACCCCCATGCTCTCATCGAAGGCATGATTGTCGGTGGCTTTGCCATGGGCGCGGTTGAAGGCATCATTTACGTGCGGGCTGAATATCCCTTGGCCATTCACCGCCTGGAAATCGCCATGGCCCAAGCTCGGGAAAAAGGCTATTTGGGCCAAAACATCTTTAAAAGCGGCTTTAATTTTGATTTGAGAATCAAAGCCGGGGCCGGGGCCTTTGTCTGCGGCGAAGAAACGGCTCTCATTGCCTCTTTGGAAGGCGAACGGGGTATGCCCAGGCTTAAACCTCCTTTCCCGGCCCAAAAAGGTTACTGGCAAAAACCCACCAATATCAATAACGTGGAAACATTTGCCAACGTCCCGTGGATTATCGTCAATGGCGGGAGCGCCTTTGGCAGCATGGGCACCGAGCGGAGCAAGGGCACGAAAGTCTTTGCTTTGGCCGGTAAAATTAAAAAAGGCGGCTTGGTTGAAGTGCCCATGGGCTTGCCCATTCGCGATGTCATCTTCGGCATTGGCGACGGCATTAAAAACGACAAAGCCTTTAAGGCCGTCCAGATGGGCGGGCCTTCCGGCGGCTGTATTCCTTCTGAGCTCATCGATACTAAGGTCACTTACGAAGACATCATGAAAACCGGGGCGATTATTGGCTCCGGCGGTATGATTGTTATGGACGAAGAGACCTGTATGGTCGATATGGCCCGCTACTTCCTTGATTTTACCAAGAAAGAATCTTGCGGCAAGTGTAACTATTGTCGCTTGGGCACTAAAAGAATGTTGGAGATTTTAGAGCGGATCACCGAAGGTAAAGGGCGCGATGGCGACATTGAGCTCTTGGAAGAGCTGGCTTACAAAATTAAAGACGGCTCTCTCTGTGGTCTTGGTCAAACGGCGCCTAACCCCGTTTTGACTACGCTTCTTTATTTCCGAAATGAATATGAAGATCACATATATAATAAAAAATGTACGGCCAAGGCCTGTAAACCACTACTTCATTTCACTATAAACGACAAATGCGTCGGTTGTACTCGTTGCGCTAAAAAATGCCCGGTAAACGCTATAACCGGTGAGGTTAAAGAGATGCACACCATAGACGACGCAAAATGTATCAAGTGCTCCCAATGTCTTGATTCTTGTAAATTTGGCGCAATTGATAAAGAATAAAAATCGCTAAAGAATGAGATCGCTAAGGAATAAGGTGACAGTGAAATGAAAAAATTCAGGCTAAATATAGACGGCCGCGAAGTTCAGGCCAACCCCGGCCAAACTATTTTAGAAGTGGCCCAAGAAAATAATATTTTTATCCCCACCTTCTGCTATGACGAAAGAACGGAGATCTACGGTTCTTGCGGTTTATGCGTCTGCGAAGTGGAAGGAAACCCCAAACTGGTCAAAGCTTGCGCTACCGAAATCGCCCCCAATATGGTGATTTTAACCAATACCCCAAGGGTTATGGAATCGCGCAAAACTAATTTGGAGCTCATTTTGTCCAACCACACCGGCGACTGCGTTGGGCCTTGCTCTTTGGCTTGCCCGGCTGGCACAGATTGCCAAGGTTACGTTGGTTTGGTTGCCAATGGTGATTTAGAATCGGCCATTAAGTTGATTAGAGAGAGAATTCCGCTGCCGGCTTCCATTGGCCGGGTTTGTCCGCACCCTTGTGAGGACAAATGTCGCCGTAAACTCATTGACGGCGAAAACGGTGCCCTCTCTATTCAGTGGATTAAAATGTTTGCTGCAGATAGAGATTTGGAAACCGACAACCCCTATATGCCGGAAGTGGCCGCCGCAAGCGGCAAAAAAGTGGCCATTGTGGGTGGTGGGCCCATGGGTTTGGCAGCCGCTTATTTCTTGGCCCAAAAGGGTCATGCGGTCACCATCTATGAAGCCATGCCCAAACTCGGCGGCATGATTCGCTACGGCATTCCCGAATACAGGTTGCCCAAAGAAGTTCTGGACGCCGAAATCAGCCTCATTGAAAAAATGGGCGTCAAGCTGGTGACAAACACGAAAGTCGGCACCGACATCTCCTTTGACACTATAAAAGAAGAGCACGACGCTGTCCTCTTGGGCATTGGCGCTTGGCTCTCCACAGGTGTGGGTTGCCCGGGTGAAGATTTGCCGGGAGTCATTGGCGGCATCGATTTCTTGCGTCATGTTGTGCGTAATGAAGAAATCAAACTGGGCGATAAAGTGGCCATCGTCGGTGGTGGTAACACCGCCATGGATGCCTGCCGCACGGCGGTGCGCTTAGGGGCCAGCAAAGTTTATAATATTTATCGCCGCACCAAAGACGAAATGCCGGCCGACCGCATTGAAATCATTGAAGGGGAAGAAGAGGGCGTCATCTTCTTGAACCTCACGAATCCTTTGGAAATTGTTGCCGGCCCTGATGGGCGGGTGAGTAAGATGGTTCTCCAGGTCATGGAGCTCGGCGAGCCCGATTCCTCCGGACGCCGGGCGCCGCGGGCCGTGGAAGGGAAGACTGAAACCATTGAGGTCGACACTGTTATTTTGGCCATTGGTCAAGCAGTCAACCCCGAAGGTCTTGAAGATGTTGGAAAGACGAGAAAAGGTGGTATTGCCTACGATCCTGAAACCTTCATGACCAATGTGGAAGGCATTTTTGCTGGCGGCGATTGCGGTAACGATAAAATCTCCATTGCCGTGGAAGCTATTGCCGATGCCCAAAAAGCGTCTGTGATTATTGACCGCTATCTTGGTGGAGAAAAGATTAAATATACTCCCCCCTACCAAGTTGTCAGAACCGACATCACTGAAAAAACTTTCGAAGACAGAGAGCGCATTTGCCGCCCCCAAATGGGCCACCTTAGCCCCCAAGAGCGCAAAGACAACTTTGCCGAAATCATTTTCGGCTACACTCCCGAGCAGGCCGCAGCCGATGCTTCTCGCTGTTTGGAATGTGGTTGCCATGATTTCTTCGAATGTAAACTTATTAAATTTGCCAATGATTACGAGGTGAAACCGGCCAGATTCAGTGGTGATAAAACTACCGTTGAGTTTGAAGACGATCACCCCTTTATTAATCGCGACCCCGGCAAATGCATCTTATGTGGCCTTTGCGTCAGAGTTTGCGACGAAGTTATTGGTGCCGGAGCCCTGGGGCTGGTCAACCGCGGCTTTGATACTGTTGTGAAGCCGACTTTGGAGCGTCCTTTGTTGGAATCCGGTTGCATTTCTTGCGGACAATGTGTTAGCGTCTGCCCCACCGGAGCTCTTCAAGAGCGGCTGAACTTCAAAAAGGCTGTGCCCCTTCCCACTGAAGTTACCGAAACAACTTGCGCTTACTGTTCGGTTGGTTGTTCATTGCTCATCGAAACCCACGGTCAAGTCTTGGTTAAGTCAAATCCCGACAAAGCCGGCGTGGTCAACGAAGGTCTCTGTTGCGGCAAAGGCAAATGGGGTTTTAATGCCGCTGTTTTGCCGGACAACGAAAATGACGTCCGCACACCCTTGATTGCCGAAGATGGCAAATTCCGCCAAACTTCTTTGAGTGAAGCTGTTATGTATACGGCGAAAAAAGCCCAATCCATTGCCGCAAAATACGGCAAAGATTCGGTGGCCGTGGCCATTTCCGACCGCCTCACTAATGAGGAAGCCTTTGTGGTCAAGAAGTTGGCCGACGTTTTAGGTGCCAAAACTTTATGTTTTAACAATCGCCCAAGCGGTTTGGCTCCGGTGTTAGGGGTGGATGCTTCTCCCAACACTATTGGCGAACTTCAAACCAGCGAAGTCATTTTAGTCAGCGGCTTCAAAGCCAGCCTCAGCCCGGTTGTTTTAATCAAGTTGCGGCAGGCGGCCCAAAACGGAGCTAAAATTTTAGTTCTCAACCCGGGAGGCTATGAAGATAGCTATGAAAAAGGCTGGGATTTCGCCCACAAAGTGATTTATAGCGACAACAACTTGAATTCACTTAAAGAGTTGGCCAAAGTGGTGGCCGAAAGTGGAAAGGGCCAAGCCAACAAAAACTTGGCCGGTTTTGATTCCTTTGTGGCTGGCTTGAAGAATGTGAATGTCAGTTCTGAAATTAAGGAAGTTGCCGATATTTATCTGGCTGCCAAAAAGGCTATGATAGTTTTTCAGCAAAACCTTGTGACCACTGAGGCTGCGACTTTAATCGCCGATATTGCCCTCTTGTCAGGTCACATCGGCTCCCCGCGAGATGGCATTTTGCAACTGAAGGCCAAGAACAACTCCCAAGGTCTCATTGACTTAGGCATTAAAGATGGTGCTGAAGTGCTAGCTGGAATCAAGGCTTTGCTCGTTTTCGGTGAAGACCCCAAAGCCATGGGCCAGGACTTGAAAGGCTTGGAATTCCTCATGGTTAGCGATTTGTCTTTGACAGAAACAGCCCTTGAAGCCAATGTTGTGATTCCGGCCTCCAGCTTCACCGCAGCTTACGGAACTTTCACCAACACCGAAGGGCGCCTCATGCCCGTTGTGCCTTCCACTCTCCCGGAAGCTGAGTTGAATAACTGGGAAGTGGCCTCTGAAATTGCTCGGGTTTACGAAGTTGAGTTCGGTTACGAATGTGCCGGAGACATTTCGTGCGAGATGGAAAGCGTTTTGCCCTATTACAGAAACGCCTGCCTCGGCTTGGCAACGACCCTCAAGCCTTTAGAGTGTCAATTGATTAGTGTGGAAAGTGACAGTCTCTTTATCAATCCTTTGAAATCGAGCGATGCTTTGCTCAATAAAATTGAAGATAAATTGCCTAAAGCGACGACTGCTTAATACACTTACGCCTTTAAAACTTTAGAGCTTCTGCCCAAATCTGTTTTGGTCAGAAGCTCTAAAGTTTTTAATATTGCTGACTTGCGGCTGAAGCAAATGCGTGATTGTTATAGTAATTTCAATTGGAATTACTCTATAATTTTACTTCAAACTCTGCCAAAATTTCAAAGCTCCGGGGTTAACGGTCTCTGAGTTGGTGGGTAGGGCCGTCTGGGGGGTGAGGGCTTTAAAAGCGGGCAGGGCTTCAACTAAAAGGCCCTTGTTTTCCCACAGAAGTTGGCTTAAATCAAAGGCAAGTTGTTCCGGCAAGTTTTTGCGGCTGATGAGAATTGTATAATCACCGACAACATCTATGGAGTCGCTTAAGCTTTGGTGGGCACGACGTGGCAAGGTGAAGGTGGTGGTGGCGTAAGTTTCGGTCAAGATGTCCAGAGCTTTTTTATCCATCCCCAAAAGGCTAATGGGGGTGGCCGCTTCAATTGCCTTAACATTCGGGGCCTTTGGGCTGGCGGAAAAGGTGAGCACATCTATTTCTTTTTCTAAAAATAGGTCAGTGGCCGCTTCATAGGTGAGGTGTTTAAAGCTCCAGCCCTGTTCGTTGACGAGTTGTTCATAGCTGTAACCATACCCGTCATTTAAAAGTATTTTCAGCAAAAACTCTGAAGATGAGCCCTGTTGTAAAGTGCCCAGGCGGACGGGAATTTTACGCTCTAAAAGTTCTCCCACGGTGGAAAGATTATGCTCTTCGGCAAAATCTCTCTGCACAATAAAGTAGTTTATCTCGGGGTAAAGGCGGGCCAGAATCGTTAGATTATTAGTTTGGGGTAAGTGTTTGGTATGTATGCTGGCAGCGTGGAGGGCGGCAACCGTTAAGCCCACATCGCCTTTGCCGTCATTAATCGCTGCCAGGTTAGACATCCCACCACCAACTGTGGCGGCTGAAGGGATTATGTTTGCGCTCCAGATTTCAGCAAGGGCCGTGCCCAAGTTAAACCAATCGCCGCCGGCAGGCCCGGTGAGAATTTCCAAAGATGCCGGCTGTTCGTTATTGGAATCGGCGCTTTCGTTGGCATCTAGAGCGTTTGAGCTGCTTATTGTTAAAAGGAAAAATCCTAGCATAAGAGAAAAAAAGAGTTTCATGGCTGGGCCTTTCATTAGTATCCTAAGTTTAATATTTTAGTAAATATTTTGTTTAAAAGCAACTTTTCTTATGGGGGATTCAGGGCCTACGCATCTAAATTATCGCCGCTTGCCTCCGGGGTAATTCTCCAAAACATTCCTTATTTTAACTCCTTCGGCTTCACTCCACTTCGGCTGACGCCTTCGTTTCGTTCGCAAGGCGGAGTTAAAATTGCAGAATTTTTTGGAGAAGCACCCCTTCGGTTCCGCTTGCTTCGCATTAGGCTTCAAGCTTAATTCAGAAATCATGTTTGATTACAAGTGTTTGCCCTGGGAAAAACAATTACAACCCCAAAAATTTAGATGCGTAGGCCCTGATGGGGGATTCACGGCTTCATCAAGTGCGTGATGTGATATAGTAAATGTTTCATGGTTTGGCTAGGGCGACGGAGAGGGTTAGCAAGATTAACCCCCTGTATTTTAGTAAAAATTGGGAAAACAATGCGTAATAATACAATAATCGAAACAGAACTCACAGTCACTGACCTCACTTCGCAATGTCTGGGGGTGAGCACTTGGGAGGAAAAGCAGGTGCTGACCCCCCGGGTTTTGCCTCAAGAAAAGGTGCGTGTCCGTCTTTTCCCCTCTAAAACAGGCTGGCGAGGTGAAGTCGTAGAGCTTCTTGAGACCTCACCTTGGCGAATTGCGGAAAGCTGCCCATTGAGCGGAGAATGTGGTGGTTGCGATTTTGATCACGTCTCGCCGGAAGTAGCTTTTTCGTGGAAAGTGCGGGCGAAGTTAGGCCAGTTGGGTCAAGATTTGACTTTACCCATTAATGAAGTGAAATCGCCCCACACATTTGGCTACCGGGGGCGGGTCATTTTTCATTTTGGACGAGGGGCAGATGGACGTTTGGATCTTGGCTTTTTTGATAAACGGCGAGCCTTGGTGGCACCACAAGAATGTGGGCTCTTAATGAAAGAACTCAATGTTGCCCTAGCTCTGATCCGTTCCAATTGGCTGCCCAAGCTTAATTCAACAGAGGCGGCAACCCTTTTTAGTTTGGATTTGAGCCTGACTTCGAATATTTTAAGTGGAAAGGTAGCGGCTAATCTTGCCATCTCACCTTCAGCCGCCGGGCGACAAGCTTTAAAGGGACGGGGTAAAAATAAGCTCTTGGCCAAGCTCAATGAATCATTAAAGCTCACCTTGGCCGAGGCAAATCTTTTGGAAAATTATCCGGTGGGCCCGGTGGTGAGCAGTTGGCCCGAGTTGGCTTTAGATTTATGCGCCGGGCCTGGCGGCTTTAGTCAAATAAACCCCGAAGTCAATAAGTTACTGGTGGGGAAAATTCTGGCTTGGAGTAAAGACTTCTCGGGCTCCGGTGGGCGGGTGTTGGATCTTTACTCCGGCTTGGGTAATATTGCTCTACCCTTGGCCCAAAGCGGTTTTAATGTAACGGCTGTGGAAAGTGACCCCTTGAGCCTTGTTGCCGCACGTCACAACGGGCGAAAGGTGCCCAATTTCCGACTTTTAGAAGGTTACGCTAAAGACGTCACTTCCACTTTAGTCCGCAATGGAGAACGCTTTGAGCTAATAGTCTTAGATCCTCCACGGCGCGGAGCAGAAGAGCTACTCTCATCTCTTGCAGCCCTTTCCCCGACGGCCATTATTTATGTGGCCTGCGAGCCCAAGGTTTTGGCCTCAGATTTGCCGGCTTTGGCCTCTTTGGGTTATCGCCCACTTGAGCTCGTAGCTTTTGATATGTTTCCGCAGACCAGCCATTTGGAGGTCGTAGCCCTTTTAGGGCGGTGAAAATTATAGGAACGCTGATTTATTAGCGTTTCCTTCGCAAAGTAAGCAATTTGCTTACGGCAAAATTGCTTACTTTGCCGTAGCCGAAATGAGAGGAAAACCCATGGTTTTCCGTCCCGTAAGGGCTCATGAAAGGCAGCGTTTCCTTATAGAGCATCTTTGCTTGAAAAAAACGGTCAGACCTGGTGAAA
>CAYJAF010000005.1:0-81751 GCA_964368195.1 uncultured Thermodesulfobacteriota bacterium | reverse complement strand
GACACCGGCCTTTCACGCCGGCGACGGGGGTTCAAATCCCCCTGGGGACGCCAAACTTTTTTTGGACGTCATTCTAATCGTTTATCCCAGTATTCTGTTAATCTCCCACCGTCTAGTCTTAAGTGGACGGTGAATGCACCTTTATTTTTAAATAACCCATACTGTAAATTATATCATATAAAACCCTTGAATGCACGTGGTTTTTTCCACGCTCCAATTCAAGGGTTTTTTTGCGTTTTAGTGCTGAAAAATTTTAAAGGCGCACTTGAATATTTTTATATTCAGGTGCGCCTTTTTTTATTCACAAATGAAAGGTGAATTGAGCAAAAAAATAATGAACTCCAAAAAGTAAGAGCCTCAGAATTCGTGGTTCTGAGGCCCAGAGACGATGCTTAGCAATCATCGAAACAGTGAAATAAGTATATCTTCTTTTCGTGTTGATAGCAAGTGTTTTCGGAGTTCTTTTCCCTAAACTTTCTGAAAAGAAAAGGTGAGAAAAGATGAATACAAAACAATTCAATGGATTGGCCGTTAGGATTGGAAATTTTACCCCCGGAGATTTTACCGTGCCCAAAGAATTTTTGGATACCAACTTGTCTGCCCCGGCGAAATTGCTCTACACCGTGTTAGCTACCTGTAGCGGTGGGCGTGACTACGCTTGGCCTTCGCAAGAGTATTTGGCCGAAAAGCTGAAAGTTCATGTGCGGACAATTCAACGCTATCTCAAAGAACTGGTGGACTCCGGCTTGATTGCCAAGGGAAAGAAATTTATCAAAGGGCAGGTGCGGAATATTTATCATTTTCTGACCAAAAACGGTTCAGATTTTTTCGCTTCGCCTGACACGACAAATTTGTCGTCTCGGTCTGTTTCCGGGCAAAAAAATTTGTCACCCGATACGACAAATTGTTCCGACCAACACGACACACCTGTCGCGCCCTATATAGATGAAGAGCTATTAAGGGAAGAAAATAAAATCCCCCCTACCCCCGCGCCAGTTGGCGCTCTTCGCCGACAGGACTTGAGTTGCAGTTCGGTGAATAGCACCCGAGCAGAAACAGAACTGCCAACTCCAACCTTGGCCGCAGGGGGTGGGGATAAAAATTTTGCCGAAGAGGAAAAATCCGAAGCTCCGGCAACTTTGGAAGCTCAGGAATGGACGGCGGCTAAAAAAATCTTGGCCGAAAAATTATCCAACGGCAACTTTGCCGCTTGGATTGCTCCCCTAATTTTTGAAAAAAGCGAAACTGGAGCAATTTTGCGTGCTCCTAATAAATTTTTCCAAAGCTGGCTATCAGAACACTACGGCCAAGAATTATCCGAAGCATTGAAGTTAGTGGAAATTTTTTCATTCAAGTTCGAGTTGATGACCGGGGCTCAGCAAGAGAAATTTGAAAACAAATCCAAAATAAAAAAGTTGAGAGAAATGCTAAAAAGTCACCACCTGTCACCATCGACCCAGATACACTCGCGCCGCCAGAACAATTCCAAAAACTTTACGAAGCTTATCCCCGTAAGGAACGCTTTGTTAGAGCTCGGGAAATCTTTATCAATCTTTTGGGTAAAGGTTTAATCCCTAAAGTTTCGGAATTGATTCAGTCGGCCAGAAAGCAATCCAGAAACAAAGAATCATGGCAACGGGAAAACGGACGTTTCGTGCCCCAGCTCCACCGTTGGTTGGCCGAAGGCGGCTGGGCAGATTAAGAGAGGTCTTATGTCGGAACAAAAAAAATTGAAAAAGGGTCATGCACGGTTGGAATTTATCGCATCCCTTGACCTCATCAAGAAGTTGTGGGCAGAAGGTCACAATATATTAATGATTTATTCACACTTGTTTAAGGAGAAACGAATCACCATGAGTTATGCCGGATTTTACGAAAATTTCAGCGGACGTAGGCAAGGTTCTCGCTCCGTAGGCAAACAAGTCGCGCCCCTTTCTGAACCGAAGCAACGGCAGAACAGGCGTCCTGAACCGCATTTGCCCCCGCCAGTCAACATGCCAAAAGGAAGCGGAAATGTTATTGATGGCGGAAATATGTTTTCTCAGTTGGCCGAGGAAAATAAGGAATTTTTAGAAATCAACTCACAGTCGGAAGACATTTAAGGAGAATTTATGGGAATAACTATCCATTTAGTTTTGCAGAAAAAAGGTGGTTCTGGAAAATCGCTTATATCCAGCACCTTTTATCAACACTTGCTCGCAAACGGTCATTGTGTGATGGGCATCGACACCGACCCTTCCAACAGAACTTTCGCCAAATATAAGGCGCTGAAAATTGTGGAATTTGAGTTGTTGGGAGCTGACAAAAGGGTTGACGCTCGCATGTTCGATGTTATGGTCGGCGGCATTTACAAACTCTCGGAGGGCTCTCACGTGGTTATCGACAGCGGCGCTTCCTGTTTTCACGATTTAGTTTCCTATTTCGTTGAGAGCAATGCCTTGACCATGCTCCAAGAACATGGCCACGAACCTTATTTTCACATTCCCATAATTGGTGGTAGTGGCGTGACTTTTTCCGCTGAATGCTTTGGCGAGTTGGCCGAGACTTTCCCAAGCATCCCCATTTACGTTTGGAAAAATTATTATTTTGGCGAAATTTCCTTTAGAAATAAACCCTTTGAAGAATTTGATGTTTATGAAAATTTCAAAGCTCGGGTTGAAGGTATTGTGGAAATTCCTCACCGGAATCCCGTCACTTTTGGCAAGGACATTGAGATTATGCAAGCCCAAGGCATGACTTATGACGAAATTATCACCTCGGCAACCATGCCGCTCATGACTCGCCAACGCATGAAAACCTTTTGGAATGAAATTTCCGCTGCCATTGGCAATTTAATGGTGTTCTGATGAGCACGGCAGAAATGGCGGCCTTGGACGCAGAAGAAAACCAAGAATTAGCCGAAAAAGATGATTTTTCAGCTGAAACTCCGCTTGAAGAACCACTCTCTTTTTTGCCGGACGCTCCACAATTGCCAGATAAGGGCCTTAGCTATGAAGACATTCAGCTCATGCTGGCCGAAAAGCACAAAGTCATGATGAAGGGCGAAGAGCCGGTAATGATGATTGTGTCCATCATGAATGTTTTTCTCTTGGAATTAGAAGAACTTCACAAACAGCATAACGACGCCGTAGCAAAAATTATGGTGGGCCAAACGCAAAATTACGTGGAGGAGTTTAGAAAAACAACGGCGTCGTTTAATGAAACCGTGGCTAACACTTCGGTGGAGGCAATCCGCAATATTTTTGATAGCCATTCTAATGATTTGAAGACTTCGCAAATTAATAATAGGTGGTGTGCGGCCGTTGTGGCGGTTAGTGCGCTGGCCAATATTATTATTTTGGCGTTGACGTGAGGGGAAAAAATGAACGACTACATTGTTCCCAAAGATAATGGCTCCGCAGGGCGGGATATGCTTCTGGAAAGTATTTCTCTCAATCTGGGTGAACACGTTTTGGAAGCCCTGAAAAATCCCGATGTTATTGAAATTATGCTCAACCCGGACGGTAGTTTGTGGATTGATAAATTTGGCGAAGGCATGAGCAAAATTGGTGTTATTTCACCGGAGTACGCAGAATTGGCCATTTCGTTCATTGCCGGAACTTTAAAGGTGGAAGCAGGCCGCGAATCGCCCATCGTGGAAGGTGAATTGCCGCTCGACAGCTCTCGCTTTGAAGGATTGCTTCCGCCGGTGGTGCCGCGCCCCACTTTCAGTATTCGTAAAAAACCATCTAAAATCTACACCTTTGATGACTATGTCACCGCCGGGAATCTGTCTTCGGAGGCCAAAGAAATTTTAGAAGAGGCGGTCGTCAACCATAAAAATATTTTAGTGGCCGGGGGTACGGGCTCGGGCAAAACGACTTTCGTCAATGCGGTCATCGAGGCGGTGGCTCGCCTAACCCCGGAAGACCGTTTGGTCATCATTGAAGATACCACCGAACTTCAACCAAAAAGTCCCAACGTGGTGCAAATGCGCTCCAATGTTACAACCACCATGCAGGATTTGCTGGTGGCCACTTTGCGCTTGCGACCCGACCGCATCATGGTAGGCGAAGTGCGGCGAGGGCTCCCGGCTTTGACGCTAACTAATTCCTGGAACACGGGCCACGAAGGAGGCGTGGCCACGGTTCATGCCAACAGCGCGCCCGAAGCTCTGGACAGGCTCGAGGAGCTCATCACGATGGACAACTACACCCCGGTGAAAAAATCGCTAGCTCGGGCAGTCAACTATGTGGTTTTTATGAAGAAAACCGTTGGCATTCGCCGAGTTACGGAGATTATGACCGTAGATTATGACGAAACCAGACAGGACTACATCTTTAATTGGAAATACAACTACCAATCGGCCTGCGCCGCTTAAAAGGAGCTTGGAATGAAAAAATTATCCTTTAGTTTATTGAGTTTAGCTGTCTTTTTACTTTTGCCCGACCTTGCGCTTGCCTCCGGCATCGGCCAGTTCACTGCACCCCTAGAAGCAGTTCAAAACACCCTCACCGGCCCGGCGGGTAAGGCCATCTCCATTTTCGCCATGGCCTTGTGCGGCATCATTTTTATCATCAAACGTGACGACTTGACCGGTGGCTTCCAACTCCTTTTGGGCGTCGTTTTCGGTATCAGTTTCATCGCCTTCGCCGGGGGCATTGTCGGCAACCTCTTCACCTTCAGCGGGGCGGTCATATGAGAGAAATTTTCCACCGCTCGCTTCATCGGCGCACGACGGTTCTCGGCGGTGACCGTGAACTCGTCATGTTTTCGGCGCTCCTGTGCTTGCTCACGGCACTGGGCGGCCTCAACCTCATTTCGGCGGCTTTGAGCCTCGCTTTTTGGCTTGGTGCCCTCTATTGGTTTCGCCGCTGGCACAAAAGCGATCCGCTCTTGCGCCACGTTTGGCTTCGCCAGCGTAGCCAGCAAGATTTTTATCCAGCCAAAACAAGCGTTTGGCACAAGGCAAAACCGATCACTTGTTGGCGAAAGGTCAAATAATGTTAAGCCTAAAAATTTTCCGCAATGATAAAAAGGGTTTGCCGGAACTCTTGCCCTATCTGTTTTTGATTGCCTCCGGAATCGTGGCTAACAAAGACGGCTCTTTGACGGCGGCTTGGGAGTTTTGGGGCGCGGACACTGCCTCCTCCACCGAAGAGGAACGGGACTACATCGCCTACCAAGTCAACCAAGCTTTCATGCTTTTGGGTAGCGGCTGGATGGTTCACGTGGACGCCGTGCGCCGCCCGGCCACAAGCTACCCGGAAGCGGCTCGGTCTCATTTCCCGGACAAAGTGTCTGAAATGATTGATGAAGAACGCCGCCAATTTTTCAGCCAAGACAGTTGTTTTGAGACGCACACGGTGCTCAGTTTGACTTACAAACCAAGCCAGCATTTGGCTGAGAAAATGGCCACGCAAGATAACACGGTCGAGAAAATTTTGGCGAAATTCAAAAATGACGTGCGCAATTTTGAGTCCATCTTGTCGGGCGTTTTGCAACTGGAACGCTTGACCGAATATGAGGACGAAAACGAACATGGGCAAGTCCATTTTTATTCGGCCTTGCTCTCCCACCTTCAGCAGTGCTTGACCGGGGATTTCCATCCGGTCATGGTGCCGCGCCCTTGCCCAATGTTTTTAGACGGGATTTTGGGCGGCCAAGATTTAGTTGGCGGCAATGAACCGTCTTTGGGTGGCAAGCCTTTTATGGTGGTTTCCATTGACGGTTTTCCCGGGGAATCTTATCCGTCTGTTTTGGAACTTTTGTCCGGCTTGCCGTTAAATTATCGGTATAGCACACGATTCATTTTGAAAGATGAAGTTGACGCCATTCGGGAAATAGAGGAGGCCCGTAAAGGTTGGTCACAACAAGCCATTGGTTTCTTTGATAAATACTTCAAAAATCCCAACCCCAAAATCAATCGTGACGCCGCTTTTATGGCCGAAGACGCTGAACGAGCCAAAGCTGGCGCCCAAAGCGGTTTAATCAGCTTTGGCAACATCAGTAGCACTATAATTTTAAGGCATTCTGACCGGGAAGTTTTAGAGGAGCAAGCAAAGTACATTAAAGGCATTTTGCCCGGCCTCGGCTATGCTGGACGAATTGAAACGGTCAACTGCGTGGAAGCTTGGTTGGGCTCCCACCCGGGCAACTGGTACGCCAACGTGCGCCGCCCGGTGGTCAGCACCATGAACCTAACCCACATGTTGCCGCTGGCCAGCATTTGGGCCGGGGAGCCGGAATGCCCTTGCCCGTTTTATCCGCCGGAATCACCACCTTTGATGATTTGCACCACCGATGGCAGTACCCCTTTTCGTTTTAACCTCCATGTTGGCGATTTGGGGCACACCATGATTCTTGGCCCTACCGGGGGTGGCAAATCTACTTTGCTGGCCCTCATTTGTGCTCAATTCCGCCGCTACCCGGGGGCGCAAATTTTCGCCTTTGATAAGGGAATGAGTATGTTCCCCATCTGCCTCGCCACGGGCGGCACGCATTACGATATTGGCGGTAGCTCTGCCCTAAATTTTGCGCCTCTTCAGAACATTGATGAATCGGACGCCGAACTGGCTTGGGCGTGCGATTGGTTGGACGGACTTTACACAGTCCAAGGGACGATGTTAACGCCGGAGGAACGAGAAATTTTGTCTAGCCAAGTGTCGAAGCTAAAAAATAATCCTAAAGATAGACGTAACTTAGCTTTGCTCAAAACCATCATGCCACCGCGTTCTCCTCTTCAAGCTGGGCTGGCGCACTATTGCGACCAAGGGCCGCTAGCTTCTTTGCTAGACGCTACTTCCGACAATTTTTCTTTCAGTGATTTTTTGGTGTTTGAGATTGAGGACCTTATGAAAATGGGCGAGAAAAACATGGTGCCTGTTTTGCTCTATCTATTTCATAAGATTGAAAAAGCTCTGGATGGGCGGCCCAGCTTATTGGTGTTAGATGAGGCTTGGCTCATGCTCGGCAACCCCGTTTTCAAGGCCAAAATTCGCGAGTGGCTCAAAGTCATGCGGAAGGCAAATTGCGCCGTTGTGCTTGCTACGCAAAGTTTGTCGGACGCTTCCCGGTCGGACATTTTAGACGTTTTGGCTGAATCATGCCCAACTAAAATTTTTCTCCCCAACGACCAAGCAGGCAACGAAAATCAACGGGGGCAATACGTTTCCATGGGGTTAAATTCACTGCAAATTGAGCTAATTACCCAAGCCAGACGGAAGCAAGATTATTATGTGGTCAGCTCCGGGAATCAAAGGCGCATGATGCAATTAGCTTTAAAGGAGTGCCCCAAAACGCTGGCATTAACCGGGACTTCCGGCCGGGAAGATATAGCGGAAATCAAAGAATATATTGAAGTTTTTAATGGAAATTGGGTCGAGCATTGGCTCAACGACAAGCTTAAACAAAAGGAGAAATGATGAAAAAATATGGGCTGATTTTAATGGCATTGCTTTGGCTGACAACTCCGGCGCAAGCCATGGTCGTCACTTGCACGAATTGCAGTGACGTTTGGACGCAAGCAGCTGAACGGGTAACAAATTTGGAGCAACTCCAACAAATGATTTCGCAATATAACGAGATGATTAAGCAAACTCAACAGCAAATTGAGCTGGTGAAAAACAACATTCAGCAGTATGAAAACATGGTCAAAAATACGCTCAATTTGCCGCAAAATTTGCTCAATGAAATGAAGGGCGAGTTCAGCAAACTAGCTAATTTGACTAACACTTTGAGCTCGATTAAAGGTGACGTGTTGGCCACGGGCGAGGTTTTCGACCAAGTTTACCCGGGGCTTGATTTACTCAAAAATATGCCCGGCGGGGCTGACGGCTTGAACATGAACGAAATGTGGGAGGAGTGGTCGAAGGAAGTGGACGAAGCGGCCAAGGCGACTTTTCAACTGACTGGCAGTCAACTGAAAGATATTGCGGACAATTCCGCCGCTCTGGATAGCCATTTGGAGAGCTTACTCAGCACTCCCGAGGGCCAAATGCAGGCTATCCAGTCTGGCAATTCGCTGGCCGCTATTCAGGTGGACGAACTGCGCCAACTGCGCACGCTCATGGCGGTGAGCATTCAGGCAACCACCCAAATGTCCATGAAAGACGAGAAAAAAGAGCAGGCCACAAACGCTTTTCTTGATGAAATCTTTGACGTAACCGGTATGTAACCAGCTTAAACGAGGCGATAAAATGTTTTCGCGCATAATTTTCTACTCACTAATTGCGACGTCTTTTGTTTGGTTTTTCGGCGACCAAGATGTTCTGGCCCAAAGTCTTAGCCAACCTACTCATATCATGGACAAATATGTCACTGAAACGGGCTCTTGGTGGCCGAAACTCCGCAACATGGCCTTGGATATTTTCCAAATTTGCTTAACCATTGAGATTGTTTTGTTTGGGGTGCGAATGGCCCTCCAGCAAAGCAATGTCGGCGAAATCTTTGGTCAATTTATGACTTTGCTTCTTTTTGCCGCCTTCATTTACACGGTCATTACCAACTATGAAGATTGGGCGGAAATTGTGGCGCTCACCGGGCTTGAAGACGCCGTTTACAGCCTCACAGGCAACAGCATTTCGGCGGATGCCCCGTGGGAATTTACCAAGAAGTTGTGGAGTTTAAGCTATAAAGTCATGGGCAACGTCAGCGTTTGGAGTGACCATTTCATCTCGGCCCAACTTTACGGCGTTTCGGTTTTGCTGTTGATAATCGCCTTCTTTTTCCTCTGCGCCCTCTTGATTTTGGCCAAATGCGAATTTTACATCGTGGCCAACGCTGGGGTTTTACTCATTGGCTTGGGTGGTTCCCGAATTTTCAAAGATTACGCCGTGAACGTGATGCGCTACGTCCTTTCTATCGGCCTTAAGGTGTTTGTTATACAGCTAATTTTCAATCTCGGTTTGGCCATGCTTGACGGCGCCATCAATAGCGTTTTAGGCGTGATGGTTGACGGTGCGGAGGCCATTCGTTGGGGCGATTTGCTTTGGCTGACTTTGCAAATGGCCGTGTTGATTGTCTTGGCGATGGTGCTCCCCGACAAGTGCGCCGGGCTCGTCAATGGCTCGTCCATCGGTGGGGGCAACCCTCTCGCTTCCGCCGCCATGTCCGTGGGTAGCCTGGCCGTGGGCGCGGCCAGCAGTGCGGCAACCGGGGGGCTCAGTTTAGCGGCTTCCGGCGCAGGGGCTGTGCGTGATGCCTACACCGTGGCCAAAGGTCAAGGAGCTGGCGGAGTTGGCGGCATGGCCGCCGGAATGGCCAAGGCCATGTGGGACGCTCGAGGCGAGGCGCGGCAGGCCGGAGAGCAACAGCAACTCCAAAGTCACCCGGGAAGCATGACGAAACAGTTGCGCTCGCAAGCTAACGCCATCAAAGCCGCCAGAAAAATAAAATAAGGAAGTGAATAATGAAAAATACCTATGAAAGCCCGTACTTACAGGCTAAGCATGAATGGTTCGAGAGCGTCGGCCCGGCGGTGAAATCCGCCGCCCAATGGCGGTTGGTCGCACTCATTACTTTGGTTTTGGCTATGCTATCGCTTGTCGGCAACGTGATTCAAGCCTCCAAAGAAAAGGTCGTGCCTTACATCGTGGCCGTGGACGAAGTTCGAGGCCAAGCTCGGGCCATTCAGTTGGCCGAATCACCAACGACCGTGCCTAACTCATTGATTCAATACACAATTAAAGAGGTTATAAAAAATTGGCGCACGGTCACCCTTGATTTTAAATTACGTGACACCATGTCGGACGACTTGGCGGCGGCGGTGCGTGGCGCGGCCATCGGCACCTTGACCGAATGGTTCGCCGTCAATCCACCCGTGGTGCGGGCACGTGACGGCTATTTGGTGTCGGTGGAAATTGGCGGCGTACCGCTCCCGGTGTCGCCAACATCTTGGCGCGTGGAGTGGACGGAAACGACTCGTGACCACAGCGGCACCACTATTAATATAGTTCGCTACGAGGCCACCGTCACCGTGGCCATAAACCCACCGACCACCGAAGCGGCCATTCTGCGCAACCCCGGCGGCGTGTTCATAACCGACCTGTCGTTCGGCACTATCTTAACTAACTGAAATAACGGAGTAACCGTGACTAAAAAATTTTTCCTAAAATTCGCCTTTCTTGTGTTTGTTGGTGGTTATGCGCCCCAACATCTTGTAGCCGATAATCTTGCCCCGGAACTGGCCCTTCTCAGCACCCAAGAGGAAGAGGCGTTGCGCTTGGCCTCTGAGTGGTCAAATCACCCGATAAAGCCCATTCGCACGGGCGGCGGCAAAGTCGTTTTTGTTCACGGGGCGAGTTTGCCGACCATTGTCGGCGCGCCCATGCAAATCACCGATATTGAGCTGGAACCGGGCGAAAATATTAATGAACTTCTGGTGGGGGATTCGGCCCGTTGGCTGGTGGAGCAAGGCCAAGCCGGGAACACGGCCCACATTTTCATAAAACCCATGGACATCGGGCTGTCAACGTCAATGGCTATCACCACCGACCGCCGGGTGTACCATTTGAAGCTGGTGTCGCGTGAATCGGGGCACACTCCGTATGTCGGGTTTTTGTATGGTCATCAACTCCATGCCATTGCGGCTGAAGCTACCCGCGAGAAGCGGTGGAACTCGGCGACGATTGATGGTGAAGAGGCCGTCGCCGACCTTTCGGCCCTTGATTTTAACTACGATGTGCAAGGGCGGGCCAGCTGGCGGCCCGAACGGGTTTACAACGATGGACGGCAGACGTTCATTCGTTTGCCGGAATCGGCGGCCAAAAAGGACGTACCAATTTTGCTGGCTCTGCAAAACGACCAAGAACAAATGATTAATTATCGGGTGCGCAACAATACTTTTGAGGTGGACGGCCTCTTTGAAGAGCTGGTTTTAATTTCCGGGGTGGGCAGCGACCAAGAACGAATTGACGTTAGGAGAGTAGTAAAATGACGAAAAAACTTTTCTTTTTACTGATTGCCTCTGCCTTATTAGTCGGTTGCGCCTCTTCCGGCAAGAGTTTTAGTCGAGGATTGACGCCATCGTATGCAGTCGCCGAAAAAGAGGGGCCGCTCACCATTGTGGTTGAGGATTTGGCCAATACATTAGCCGGATTATTCCCACCGGGACATACTAAAGTCAACGTCCAGAAAGTGGGGAATGAACATTTAGGCGAAAGATTAGAAAATTCTTTGCGTTCCAGAGGTTTTACGCTGGTGCAACTCCCCGATGGAAATAATATTCCGGCTGATGTTTTAGCGATTTCTTACGTCTTCGACCGCTTGGGAGAAACGTCTCGCTATTCCCAGCTTTCTTTGGCTGATAACTCCGGCAAAGTTATTGTTATAACTCGCACTTGGCGGCTCATTGACGAAGAAACTTTGCTCCCGGAAGCGTCCACCACCACCACCAAAGGGGGCCTGTGATGTCATCTTCCGGCCCCAGCTATTTAGGAGTCAGCCCCGAAGTCAAACGAAGCGGCAACAAACGCCTTTTGTATATCATCGCCGTTATTTTGGCCGCTATGGTCATGATTATGTTGCTATTTATGTCGAGCGAAAACACCGCGCCCAAAGAGGAGGCCGTCGTGGTCGACACCAAAATAGCCGACAAACCGCTCACGGCGGCCATTGAGGATTTGTCGACTTTTGCGCCAGAACCAGAGGTATTCACGAAACCCGATGACGAAATCGACATAACGGTGGTTGGCCCGCCTCCCGTGGATAGAGACGCTGAAATTACCCAGCTAGAACAGGATGAAGTGCGCCGCCGCAAATTTGAGCAAAGCCAAGCGGCCTTTAATGCTCCGTTGTTGATTGCCCGAAACGATCCCGGCATGAGAACGGCTTCCGCCTCAAGCACGGCAACTTCCTCCGGCAGTGGCTCGCAAGCTCAAAGCTTAAACACTGCCACTGCCCCTAACAACCCGTCTGCGGCCAATATCGAAAAAGAGGGATTTCTCGACCGAACCATCGATAATGAATGGGTGTCGCCCCACACCAGAGAGGCCGGGTGGCCCTACGAAATCAAAACCGGCACCGTCATTCCCGGGGTAATGGTCAGCGGCATAAATTCTGATTTGCCGGGTACGCTAATCGCCCAAGTTGCCCAAAATATTTACGAGACCGCTCGGGGGCGCCATTTGCTGATTCCCCAAGGCTCGAAACTTTACGGGACCTATGATTCAAGGGTGGTTTATGGGCAAGAACGGGTGCTCGTGGCCTGGAATCGGGTAGTTTTGCCGGACGGCTCTTCCATCAATTTGGGAGCCATGCCGGGCCTTGACATGGCGGGTTATTCCGGCTTCACCGATGAAGTGGACAACCACTATTTACGGATTTTCGGCTCGGCTTTGCTCATGAGTTTAATCACCGGCGGCACGGCTTACGCCGTGGATTCAGCCTCCGGGAGTACCGCTTTGGGCACGGACACAACTACTTTGCAAGACGAAATGACGTCCGTTTTGGCCGACCAACTCGGTCAAACATCGGCCATGATGCTCGAGAAAAACCTCAGCATTCAACCAACTTTGGAAATCCGCCCCGGTTATCAATTTAATGTTGTCGTCACTAAAGACGTGGTGTTTGAAAGCCCCTATAAATAAGGATTGATTAATATGGCTACGTCCAAAAAATACGGTCACCAAAGTCAAAAACAGGCGAAAAGTAATCCGCTTCTGTTGTGGGGATTGCTGGTTGGCGGCCTTTTGTGGGCTTTAGTGGTCTCGTCTTGGACGACGCAGTCTCTGGCCACTGTTTTTGGTTACCACAAAGCTTTGGGGCCGCCAGCTTTTGAGGCGTTTGGCCTTTGGTGGTATTGGCCGTGGCAGTTTTTGGGGTGGATAAATTTGGCTGGGGAGCACCAAGGGGTGCAAGACATTTACAACAAAGCGCAACTGATTGGCTTGGGTTTGCCGTTCGGGCTTTTAATCGTCTCGGTTGCTTTAAAACAGGGCTTGAAAGGACGTGAAGATTTGCATGGTTCAGCTAGTTGGGCAACCTTTGAAGATATTGAAAAGATGGGATATTTGCAAAGTGAAGGCGTATATGTTGGCGGTTTTTGGGATAGGAAAAAGAAGCTTCAATATTATTTGCGCCACGATGGGCCGGAACACATTTTGTGCTTCGCCCCGACCCGTTCCGGCAAAGGTGTCGGGTTGATTTTGCCAACACTTTTAGCGTGGATACATTCTTCGGTAGTCCTTGATATTAAAGGAGAAAACTACGCTCTCACCGCTGGATATTTGAGCAGTCTCAGGCACAAAGTCCTGCGCTTTGACCCCTCCGACACCGAAGGTACTTCGGCGGCTTTCAATCCGCTGGCAGAGGTGCGGCTCGATTCGCCATCGGCCATTCCCGACGTGCAGCAAATCGCCCAAATGGTCATGGATCCCGATGGCAAGGGGTTGGAGGATTTTTGGAATAAATCTGCTTTCGGTTTTTTCGGTGGGGCGCTCCTCCACTGCCTCATAAAAACGCTCTACCAACAGAAGCGCCCGGCCAATTTTTATGACGTGGCCATCATGTTGGAAGACCCTAACCGCCCGATAAAAGAGCTTTTTGAGGAAATGTTGGCTATGGAACACGACAAAATTTTGCTGGAAATTTTCCCTCACATTCTCAAAAAAGTTGACGTGTTTGATGATGAGGGGAATGTTGTCAGCACACGCACGGTCAATGAACTTGGCGAAGCGGCCCGCACTTTCATTGCCTCTGCCGCTCGGGGCATGGTTTCCCGGGCGGAGAATGAGCTGTCGGGCGTGGTCAACACGGCGACCGCTAATTTGGCCCTCTACAAAGACCCGGTGGTGGCTCGCAACATTAGCCGCTGTGATTTTCGGCTGGCTGATTTGATGAACTTTGACGCGCCGGTCAATCTTTATCTCGTCATTTCTCCGGCGGATATTGACCGTTTGCGGCCCCTTTTGCGGATTTTGGTCACCCAAATTTTGGGCCGCTTGACTGAAAAAATGGAGTTTGAAAACGGGGCCAGCAAGGCCAGCTATAAGCACCGCCTGCTTTTTATGCTGGACGAATTTACGTCCCTCGGAAAGCTGTCCATTGTGGAGCGGGCCATCGCTTTTATGGCCGGTTATGGTGTTAAGGGCTATTTTATTGTCCAAGATACCAAACAGTTAAACAAAGCCTACGGCCCGGACAACGCCATCATGGCCAACTGCCACGTGCGGATTGCCTACGCTCCCAACGTGCCGGAAACGGCTGAATATCTTTCCAAAATGTGTGGCACTACCACGGTGGTGGACAAAAAAGTTTCCGTCTCCGGCGGTGGCGGCAAAGGCGGCAAATCACGCTCCACCAGCATTTCGGAGACCTCCCGGCCTCTTTTGACTCCCGATGAATGTATGCGCCTGCCGGGCATTTCCAAAAATATTTTCGGCAAAATTACTCCCGGCGACATGCTCATTTTTACGGCTGGCAATTCCCCGATTTACGGGCGGCAGATTCTGTATTTTCTCGACCCGGTTTTCTCGGTGCGGGCCAAAATGAAAGCCCCCGGGGTGGCCGAAGGGTTTAATCGGGGCTTGTCGGATTCCTTATATTTTCCTATGCCCTTTGGTGCGCCTCCAAAACCAAAAGAAAAAATTGAGGCCGAAAAAATAGCTTTGGGTACTTCGACAAATATAGCTGACGAATACCAAAAGCACTTGAATAACAGATGAAAATACAAAGGAAAATTGCAGGAGCGACCATAGTGGCCGGGCTTTTTATAACGGTAATTTCACTATTATTACTAATATTTTTCAGCCTTGGCTACCGCTTGAACTTGACTGTCTCAATGCCGCAAGGACTTTACAAAATAACAGGCGATAAGCCGCAACGGGGAGACACAGTGATTTTTTGTTTGGATTCAAACAATCCATTTGCCCCTTTGGCCAAAGAACGGGGTTACATCGGGCCGGGTTCATGCGCTGGCGACACTCAGCCGCTACTGAAAATATTGGTCGGGCTCCCCGGTGATACAGTCGCCGTGACTCCAAAAGGGATTGCGGTAAATGGTCATCTCTTGGCCAACACCGTGCGCCCAAAGCATGACAGCCAAGGACGACCCATGCCGCCGTCACTTTTGCAAAACGGCGATATTCTGCAAGGTTCAGCGTTGGTTATCGCCCAAGAACATGGCAACAGTTTCGACAGCCGCCACTTTGGCCTGATACCCCAAAGTGGCCTACAAAAAGTACAACCATTTTTAATTAGAAAGTGAATGAAAACAAATGACGATTGAGCACGACAAAATTTTAGAAATACGAGCCACGCTTAGAAAGCTTCTCAAGGTAAAACGGCCCAAAATTTATAGTCAAAAAGAGGCTTTTGGTGCCTTAACCAAAGATATAAATGCTTTGGCCGCCAAAGGCTATCAAGCCAAAGAAATAGCTAATATCTTGAAGGAAAACGGCTTGTTAGTCTCGGCTCTGAAAATCAAAAACTTGCTGACCGAAGTTCCGCCAAAACACGACAAAGGAGGCCCCCATGAATAAAGATTACAAGCAGGCGGTGGCCAAGGAAGTTGAAAAACAAGCGGACGAATTGCCCGGCATCGGGGTGCCGGTTGACCCGGAAATTGCCGAGGAAATGGGATGTTTTTTCGACCCAGAGGAGGAAGAAATGTTGGTAGCCATTTTAGAAGATTCGCTTGAATCAGACGGGGGCCAATGATGCCCAGCAAGAAAAATTTGAACGAAGAGTTTACAGCAAAAATAATCGAGCAGTTAAAGGCGGGCGAGGCTCCGTGGCAAAAATCCGGGGAAAGTCATGCGCCCGTTAATCCTGTTAGCGGCACTAAATACAAAGGGTTAAGCCTGGTCATGTTGGCCGCCAATGGTCATGCCGACCCACGCTGGGTGACTTTCAAGCAAGCGAATGACAACGGTTGGCGTGTAAAAAAAGGGGCTAAATCGCAAAAGGTGTCCTTTTGGCAGTTCGTTGAAAAACGCACTCGCCAAGACGCCTCCGGCCGGGAATTTCAGGAAGCCATCGAGCTGGAACGCCCACGCCTACACGTCTATAACGTTTTTCACGTCTCGCAGTTGCAACTGGAAAACGGCCAAGACATACCGCCCTTTCAGGCTGAGCCACGGGCCGATAATCCATTGGAAAAAGCGGAAAACATCTTGAAAAATTCCAGGGCAGAAATTAGCCACGGCAGACGTGACCGGCCCTCTTATAATCCCAAAACCGATGAAATTAATTTGCCGCCGCCAAATAATTTTTCTAATGATTATGAGTATTACGGCACCGCTCTCAAAACTCTTGGCCAGTGGAGCGGCCACGAATCACGCTTGAATAGGGAGATCGGGCCGCGCGGTTCCGATGATTTTGCCCGTGAAGAGTTGCGTGTGGAGATTGCCGCTTGGTTGACTTGCCAAGAGTTGGGGTTGCCTTTTGAGCCTGCACCGACCGCTAATCACACGGAACAATGGGTGAAAATCTTGGAAAGCGACCCTTACGAAATGGCCAAGGCTTCTCGTGACGCTGAAAAAATCAAGGATTATCTCATGGGCTTTGAACAAAAACGGGTGCAATCAGCCGAAAAAGAAGAGCCCCAAGCCGCCCAAAAGCCGGAAATAAGCGCTGAAAAAGTCTACCTTCGGGTGCCGTATAAGGAAAAGGACGAGGCGAAAGCGCTGGGCGCTGCTTGGGATAATGGTAAGCAATCTTGGTTTGCGCCGCCGGGAGTTGACTTGAGCAAATTGACTAAGTGGATTTCTCCCGCACCGGAAATGCCTAAAAATTTGCGCCCGGAAGAAGAGCTCGCCCGCACCTTGACTGAAGCCGGTTTTGAGCTGAAAGGCGGCCCCGTGGTGCTTGATGGCAAAATCCAGCGAGTGGCGGTGGAAGGCGATAAACGGGGCCAGAAAAGCGGAGCTTATTGCGGTTACCAAAACGAGGGCGGCGTTCCTGCCGGGTGGTTCATGAACCACCGTGCGGGCGGCGAAAAAATTAATTGGACGGCCACCGGCCACACCTTCGTGCGGGCGGCGAAAAAATTAATTGGACGGCCACCGGCCACACCTTGAGCGAAGAGCAGAAGGCCAATTTGCAGGCCGACCGGTCCAACCGTTTGGAAGCGCTGGCCGCCGCCCGTCAAGCTGAGCAGGAAGTGGCCATCGCCAATGCTAAAAAATATCTGGAACGGTCAACAGATTTCGCAAAAATCCGCAGTGATTACTTTGAAAAAAAGGGCTTGGTCGAGGCGCAAAATCTTTCCGAACTTAAATATGATCTCAAAGAGGAGCGAATCTTAATCCCGGCTTACGATAAAGATGGAAACTTGCAAAGCATTCAGAATATCAACCAAAACGGGGGCAAATTTTTTGAAAAAGGTTGCCCCAAAGCCGGGGCTATTCATCTGATTGCGCCAAATGAAAAGGGAGAATCACCAAAAGCTTTAGCGGAACTGGAATCCCCGAAAAGCGTATTAATTGCCGAAGGTTACACCACCGGGGCAAGCCTGCATTTGGCTACTGGGCAACCTGTGGTGGTGGCTTTTACGGCGGGGAATTTGCCGGCGGCGGCTCGGGCCGTGCGAGAAGTTTACGCTGAAGCGGAAATAGTTTTGTGTGCCGACAACGACCACCAGCTTGAGAAAAATGTGGGGTTACAAAAAGCGGAAGAGGCTGCCAAGGAGGTTGGTGGGCGTGTGGCCACGCCGCCGTTCAGCAGAGAAGAGCTGCCCAAAGGTTTTACCGATTTTAACGATTTGCACCAGTCCCAAGGGCTGAAAGCTGTCCGTGAGGCTATCCAAACAAAAGACTTAGAGCAGTCTACAAAGGAAACTGCGGCGGCGAAAGTTAAGCAAGCGACAAAGGGGGCGACTCGGTGAATCAAGAATCAGGCATTTGTCTTAACAATTTTGATATGTTAATGACAATTTCTTCCGGTGGTTCATCGAGGGCATCGGCAAGAAGAAGAAGGGCATTGAGTGATGGTTGACGTTGTCCGGTCTCCAGCATACTTATGTGGACGTTGGTTGCGTCAATCATTTCAGCAAGCTTTTCTTGCGAGAGGCCGCGCCGTGCTCGCAATTCAGCTAGAGTTTGGCCAAAGGCCCTTGCTAATCCGGGAATCTGTTTCATTAAACAATTGTATAAAAAATACTTGTTTTCTTCATTAAACAATTGTTTAATTTTGTCATCTATTTTTAAAAAAGGTGGCAAATGAAATTTTTAATTATAGCTATAATTTGCGGATTTTTTGTTTTTTTACCTGTGTCCTTAATTGGAGAAGAAAAACAAATTAAGTCTTATTTTGAGGCAAAACTGGCACTTATGGAACATATATATAGAGATGCCAGCGACCGGCGGACGTTTTATTGCCAAGCTATTTTTGATGAGGACGGCAAAATCACCCTGCCACCGGGCTTCATTGTGACCAAGCATAAAGCCCGGTCGAACCGCCTGGAATGGGAGCACATTGTGCCCGTGGAAAATTTTGGGCGCACTTTTGCCGAGTGGCGTGACGGTCACCCTTTGTGCGTGGACAGTAGCGGCGAGCCCTATAAAGGTCGGCGGTGCGCTGAAAAAGTTAGCCCAGAGTTCCGTCAAATGTCCGCTGATATGCACAACTTATACCCGGCCATTGGGGCCGTCAACGCCGCCCGTTCAAATTATAATTTTGCCCCGATGCCCGAGGCGAAAAGCGACTTTGGTCTGTGCCCGATGAAAATTGAGAACCGCCGCGCCAGTCCGCCGGAAGCGTCCCGGGGGCAAATCGCCCGGGCCTATCTCTATATGGAGAGCACTTACGCACGTTATCGTATGAGCGGTAGCCAACGAAAGCTCATGAAAGCTTGGGATAAGCAACACCCACCGACCGCCGCTGAGTGTCGCCGGGCAAGGCGCATTAAAGCCGTCCAAGGCAATGAAAATTTATTTGTAATAACAAAATGTAAGGAGTAAAAATGAAACTTTTTATCGTCGAATCACCTGGCAAAAAGAAAAAACTGTCGGAAATTTTAGGGCCGGATTTTCGTGTGGAAGCGTCTGTTGGCCACGTGCGAGATTTGCCCGTCAAGGAAATTGGCGTTGCGCCGCCCTATTTTAAGCCCGATTATGTACCCACGGAACGGGGCAAAAGCGTCTTGGCCAAGTTGGGGGCTCTGGCCAAACAAGCGGACACCGTCTATTTGGCCACCGACCCCGACCGGGAGGGCGAAGCCATCGCTTGGCACTTGGAAGATGCCTTGAAGCTCAAAAATCCCAAGCGAGTCACCTACAGCGAAATCACCGAGAAGGCAGTCAAGGAAGCCTTGAACAATGCCAGAAGCACTGACCTTAATTTAGTTCGGGCGCAAGAAGGCCGCCGGGTGTTGGATAGGCTGGTGGGCTACAAGGTTTCCCCGGCTCTTTCTAACGTGGCCGGGAGCGGATTTTCGGCCGGACGGGTGCAGTCCCCGGCTTTGCGCTTGGTGGTGGAGCGTGAGGCGGCCATCAAGTCTTTCACGGTGACCCAACATTTTAGCGCAGAATTAACTTTTGAATCGGAAACAAACATCTCCCAAGGCTGGGCGGCGCAATGGAATTGCCAAAATTGGTTGGCCGATGGGCAGGAATATTTTTTGGATAAGGCTGTGGCCGAAAAAATTGCCACCGTCAAAAGCGTAACCGTCAGAAAACATTTGGAATCCGAGACTAAAAAATCGCCTCCACCACCTTTTACTACTTCCAGCTTGCAACAGGCGGCTTCTGCTACGTTGAAATTCAGCCCAAAACAAACAATGGAACTGGCCCAGAAACTTTACGAAGGCGGCCACATAACTTATATGCGCACTGATTCCCCCAACTTATCCGAAGAGGCTATCACTGAAATTCGCAGTTTGGCCGCCCAAAACGATTGGCCAGTGCCGCCAAAAGCACGCACTTGGTCAAGTAAAGCCGGAGCGCAAGAGGCTCATGAGGCCATTCGCCCTACTCATTTTGACGTGGGGAGCGCCGGGGGAAATGCGGACGAACAAAATCTCTACAACCTTATCCGCCTGCGTGCCTTGGCCAGCCAGCTCGATGAGGCGACTTACGCCGTGACCCGGGCCATTTTAGAAACGGAATTGGACGGTAAAGAAGTTATTTTTGAAGCCAAAGGCCGTCGTTTAATCTCCCCTGGTTGGCAAGTAGTTTTGGCCGACAGCGACAATGAAGAGGGTAACATCGATGACGATTCCACGGTCAAAAATAACCCGGTGCCGCAATTGCGTGAGGGCGGGAATATGACCGCCAAGACAGGGCGAGTTTTGGCCAAAAAGACTCAGGCTCCGGCTCGGTTTTCCGAAGCTTCTCTGATTAAACAGCTGGAGAACTTAGGCATCGGGCGACCTTCCACCTACGCCGCCATTTTGGATAACATTATAAATACTCGCAAATATGTGGCCATAGAAAAACGCCAGCTCAGGCCGACTGAAGCCGGGGAAATGGTCATCGCCAATTTAGCCGGGAAATTTAGCTTTTTAGATTTCGATTTTACCAAAAAATTAGAGGCGCAATTGGACGAAATCGCTGAAGGCAAAGCCGATTATTTAAGCGTCATTAAAGCTGCAAATGATGGTTTAGAATCAGAACTCAAAGCCTTTTCCGTGGCGACAGGTCACGCTTGCCCAGAGTGCGGTTGGGCTCTGCGCCACTTGGTTAAAAAAGATACTGCCGGTAAAAAGGGCTACGACTTTTGGAGTTGCTCCGGCTATCCAGAGTGTAAAGTCTCTTTTCCAAACCACCAAGGTAAACCAAAAATTGAATCCAAAAGAAATTAAAGGAGCAAATACCATGAAATTGAAATCATCTTTAGACTTGAACCCGGCTTTAAACTTAAAATGGAAACCCGTAGCAATTGCGAATAAAATCGGCCATGTAACCCATTACGCCGAAGAGGCAATCTGCGGCAATCCGCTTTGGTTGCGCTTGAAAGAGTCAAAAATTTTACTTCACTATTTCCCTTTTGTGGTGGTTCCGCTATCGGAAATGGGCGTCGATTTCGTAACGAGAGAGGCGACTTACACAAAAGACCTCATATTTGAAATGGTGCCGCACAGAGATGTAGTGGCCCAAGTTTACGATGTAAACAAACTGATCATTGACGGGAGGTTGGATTGGGATTGTTTGGAATATGCGCTTGTGCCGCGCCCTGAAAATATTGGCCCCTGGCACCGCTTTGAAATTATGCGTGAATTGGGCGACGAAAATTTGCCTCATAAAAGTGGGCAAAAAGCGGTGCTTGATGAGGGCTTCTTTCTGGAAACGCCCGACGAGTCTAAACTCGTTTTTCTGTGGCCTCACGGAGACGAGCCAAGTCTTAACATGACTATTCAGCCCTATTTTTTCCGGGAGTTTTACGGAGACTGGCGTTCCCTATATTCTCACCAAGACGAATATTATGACGTCAAAGAGCTTCAAGAGGGCGACAGATGGATTTATATGTTTGGCACAAACGTCGAACAAATAACATATTGATATTATTAAATAAAAAGCTTGCGAGTTATGGTTAAACGTGGTAAGATTAATCCTAATCAGAGAAGTTTTGATTTTGAAGCGGCAGAAATTTTAATTGAGAAACGGGAATTACAAGCGACTTTAGCTGAACAACTGGATGCTGAAATTCAAGCCGACTTAAACGCTACCGAGGAAGGAGAAAAGTATGAGGACAAGACAATCCCAACCGCTGGAGGAAGCGGCCAAAGTGTTGACCAAGGAGACGATGTTTCATATCCACAATCAAATAAAACACAATTATTTCAACCACTACGGAATCAAGATTCTGGACATTCTGGCGTACCAAGAGCCGGAGAACTTGAAAGCTCTGGCAAGCCGGGGAGCTATTTTTTTGATGATAATCAAGAAGATGCAAGAACAAATGACGGATATTCTAACCGATTACCAAGCTTGCCAGCAACTGGCGAACGGTCTGGTGGAACACGAGATTCTGGAGATGAACGGAATGCGCATAACATTGGAGGGAGCTACACTATAACTCCCCAAGACCGCTTGGGTGAAGGCTCCCCCAAGGTAAAATTTCGAGATAACATTGAGGCTTTAAAAGTTTTGACGAGGCTCCGGGAGACCGGGGCCTCTTTGTGTTCTGTCGGCGAGCAAGAAAAGCTAGTAAAATATGTTGGTTGGGGTGGTTTGCCCCAAGCTTTCGATCCGGAAAATACGGCTTGGGAAAATGAGTTTGAAGAGCTTCGCCAGCTGGTAAGCCAAGATGAATATTCGCAAATACGCCGTTCCACGCAAGATGCGCATTACACTTCGCAAGACGTCATTAAAGGTATTTACCAAGGCTTGAAACGCCTTGGTTTTCAAGGGCAAGCCGAAATTTTAGAGCCCTCTGCTGGAATCGGCAATTTCATCGGCTTAATGCCGGAAGAGTTACGTAATAAAAGTAAAATAACTGCTGTTGAATTAGATACGCTTTCTGCCGATATTGGCCAGTATCTGTATCCGGAAGCAGAGTTTATTAATAAAGGTTTTCAAGAAGCCAATGCGCCGGACGGCTATTTCGATTTGGCCATCGGGAATCCTCCCTTTGGTAGTCAAAAAATACACGACCCCCGTCGCCCCGACCTTCATTTTTCCATCCACAACTATTTTTTGGCCCGAACGATGGATTCCTTACGTGAAGGTGGGATGGCCGCTTTTGTGGTCAGTCGTTATTTTATGGACGCCCAAAACAATCCGGCCCGTGACTACATTGCCGACCGTGCTAGTTTTCTGGGAGCAATCCGCCTTCCCAACACCGCCTTCAAAAAAAATGCGCTCACCGATGTCACGACCGATATTGTCTTTTTTCAGCGCACGAATGAGCCGGAACAAACCCCAAGCTGGCTTCAAACCGCAGAAGTTCAGACGCCGGACGGCCCCATTCGCCTGAACCAATATTACGTAGACAACCCCGGGCAAATGATTGGTCGCATGGCCTTAAGTCACAATATGTACCGGGGGGCGGCGGACTTGTTGCCGCCAACTGACTTTAAAGGATTTGAAGCGGAAATAGCGGAGCGGTTAAATGCTTTGCCTATGGGGATTTATGTTCCCAGAACTGATTTAGCTGTCGATGCCGCCCGGCCCGATGAGCGTAACAAGGAAGCGCAAAATCGTGACCGTTGTGCGGACTTAAAAATCGGGGCTTTCTTCAAAACTATTGAAGGTGGTCTAGCCAGACGCAAAGAGGATGTTCTAGGCCAAGCGCAATATGAGCTTTTCGAGGCCAAAAACCAGCGAGCCAAAGAGCGAATTTCAGGCATGATTGAAATTCGTGATGCGCTGGCCGACCTCATTAATAAAGAGCAATCCAAAGACACAAGCGACCACGAGCTCACTTTCAAACGCCAAAATCTGAATATCCTCTACGATAATTTTGTCAAAAAAAACGGCTATATAAATTCAATGGGCAATAAACAAGCCATGCGAGAGGATCCGTCTTTCCCGCTTCTTTCCGCTTTGGAAGTTGGCTATGACCCCGGCATTTCCAAGGACAAATCCCAAAAAACGGGCTTCCCGGTCAAGCCTCCCAGCGCCCAAAAAGCCGACATTTTTCGTGCGCGCGTTTTGGGGCCGCGCCCGGTCATCACCAAGGTTGACACGGCCAAAGATGCGCTGGTCGTCTCGATGAACGAAAAGGGCTTGCCTGATTTAGATTTTATGGAAAGTCTTTATGGCAAACCTGCTATTGACATCACTAATGAATTAAGTGGTTTAATTTATCAGAATCCGTCTACAGATGCTTGGGAAATTGCCGACCACTACTTGACGGGCAATGTCAAGGGCAAGTTGGCCCAAGCCGAGGCCGCCGCTGAGCGTGACCCACGCTTTGGGGTCAACGTGGAAGCTTTGTTGGCCGTCCAACCGCCCGATTTGGAGCCCGTGGACATTTCCGTTCAGCTGGGCTCAACGTGGGTGCCTTCGGCGGTGATTGAGGATTTTGGCCGCCATCTTTTCGGCCCGGAATCGGTCAACGAGATAAGCTATCACCCGGCTTTGGGCGGCTGGGCTATTGAGTTTGAACGCTTTAAAATTGACCAAACTTTGGCCGTTTCCACATGGGGAACTGAACGTTACCCCGGCCACCGGCTCATGGCCTCCATTCTGAACCACACACCCATCAAAGTCATGGACGAGGTCGGGCGAGACCCAGCGACTGACCGGCCAATTCTCAAGCTCAACGAAGAGGAAACCGCCGCCGCCAACCAAAAAGCCGATGAAATGAAACAAGCCTTCAAAGATTGGGTTTGGGCCGACCAAGGCCGCCGGGAAAATTTGGGCAAAATTTATAATGATACGTTCAACACCCACGTGCCACGCAAATATAACGGCGGCCACTTGGAATTGCCCGGGAGTTCCTTAGCTATCAACTTGCGGCCGCACCAAAAAGACGCCATTTGGCGAGGCATTCAAGACGGCACCGCCCTTTTTGACCACGTGGTCGGGGCTGGGAAAACCTTGGTGGTGGTGGGCACGATTATGGAATCTAAGCGCATGGGGCTCATGAAAAAACCGATGGTCGTGGTGCCCAACCACCTTCTTACGCAATGGCAAGACGCTTTTTATTCTTTGTACCCCCAAGCCAATATTTTGGTGGCCGACAAAAACGATTTCAAAAAAGAGAACCGAGAAAAACTCTTTGGCCGGGTGGCCACGGGCGATTGGGATGCCGTGGTCGTGGCCCATTCGTCCTTTAAAAAAATTGGCCTGCCAACGGAAGCTTTGAACAACGTGCTTAACGAGGAAGTCGATAATTTAACCAAGGCTATCAGCGACTTAAAAGCTGGGGAAGGCCATAGGGGCGGACGGCTGGTCAAGGAAATGGAGAAAACTCGCGAGCGTTTAATCGCCACGATGGAGCACCGGGCCAACGCCAAATCGAAAGACAAAGTGGCCACTTTCGCCGATTTAGGGGTGGACGCACTGTTTGTGGATGAAAGCCAAGAGTTTAAAAACCTCTTTATTACCACTAAGTTGCGCAATGTGGCGGGCTTGGGCAACATTGCCGGTTCGGAAAAAGCTTTTGACCTCTATGTGAAATGCCGCTATTTGCAAGACAAACAAGACGGCAAGGGGGTGTTTTTCGCAACCGGCACACCGATTTCCAACACCATTGCGGAAATGTATACGGTACAACGCTTTTTGCAATATGACACCTTGAAAGAAAAAAATCTCGTCCATTTTGACGCCTGGGCCTCCACCTTCGGCGAAGTGGCCACCGGCTGGGAGCTTGACGCCACAGGGGTGGGCTACAAGCTAAACAGCCGTTTTGCCAAGTTTCAAAACGTGCCGGAACTGATTAACACCTACCGCACCACGGCGGACGTCATCACCAAAAGTGGCTTACTGGAAAAAAATCAGGGCCGGAAGTTTACCCCCAACATAAAGGGCGGCAAGCCTCGCATTATCGTGGCTGAACGCTCGGAATTGCAGGCTAAATACATGGGCTTGGCCACTACAATAACTAATGAAGACGGAAGTAGCCGCACTGAATGGACGCTTGGTTCCATAATTGAACGCATGGAAAATTTGCCCAAAGATCCGCGTGAAGATAATCCCTTGAAAATCACCAATGACGCTCGAAAGTGCGGCCTTGATTATCGCCTTATCGACCCGACTGCCCCCGATTTTGAGGGGAGTAAAATCAATTTGGCCGCCAATGAAATTGTCCGTGTTTGGCAAGAATGGGAGGCTGAAAAGGGAACGCAGTTGGTGTTTTGTGACCTTTCCACCCCCAAACCGGGTGGGCAAAATCAGACTCTGGCGGCTGAAAGCACAACAAAAGACTCCACCACCGAAGAAAATGAAGAGGCCATCTCAATGGACGAAATTTTGTCCGCCGGTTCAAAATTTTCTGTCTATGACGACCTCAAAGCGAAGCTAATCGAGAAAGGCATTCCGGCTCACGAAATCCGCTACATCCATGAAGCAAACACAGACGCCCAAAAAGCCAAGCTCTTTGAGCAAGTCAATCAAGGGCAGGTGCGTGTGTTGATGGGCTCCACCTCTCGCATGGGGGCCGGGACGAACGTGCAAAAACGGCTGGTGGCTGAACACCAGCTGGATGCACCGTGGAGGCCAAGCGACATTGAGCAACGTGAGGGGCGCATCGAGCGACAGGGTAATATGTTTTTTGAACGTGACCCGAAAAATTTTGAAATAGAAATAATACGTTACGCCACAAAGCAGACATACGACTCGAGGATGTGGCAAACAATAGAAAGCAAAGCAAATGGAATTGAGCAATTTCGCAACGGCGACAACCAAAGCCGCACCATCGATGACGTCACTGGCGAGGCGGCCAACGCCGCTGAAATGAAGGCGGCGGCCACGGGCAACGAACTGATTTTCACCCAAGTGAAACTGGCCGCTGATTTGAAAAAGTTGGAGGCTGTTTACCAGAATTTTCAACGGTCGCAACACCAGTTGGAACGGCGCATAGCGGCCTTGGAAGCCTACCCTGAACAAATGAAAAAGGACATTGCCCGATTCAAAGAGGAAATCGCCCATCGAGACCAGAACACGAGCAAAACTCCGTTCTTCGCCGCTCAAGGCAAGATTTTTACCGAGAAAGACCGGGGAGCGTTGTTGGGAGTGGTCGGGGCGGCCATGAAAAAGGCGGTGCAGAGTCATGAGCCGCAAGAAGTCGGGAAATATCGGGGCTTTAAGGTGTCTGTGGAGTCGCAAAAAATCACTACGAACTGTCAATTTATCTTGGAGGGAAAAACAGGGCTATACCAACCGGCGAACCTCAATTATGGGGCCACCGACAAGTTCGACATACACGGCTTTCTCCAACGCATGGATAACTATCTGGATAAATTTGAAAAATCTATCAAAGCTACCGAAGATAGAGGCAAAGCCAAAGCTGAAGAGCTGGCCCTTGCCAAAGAAAGCCAAGGGAAAGTCTTCCCGCAAATGGAGCTCCTCGAAGCCCTCCGCCGCGACAACCAAGAGGTAATGCGGGAATTACGTTTATCTCGAAATGACTCTTCTTACAAATCTGAATGGGTGCCGTCCAGTTCGGACTTGAGTTTGAAAGCTAAAGTTGCGGATAACCAAAGTATACTCACATCACAAATTGCTCGCTAAATTATTGTTGAAGAATCTCTGAGCGAGTCACAACTAAGCCAACTTATGCACCGTCGCGGCGTTTAAACCTTCCAATAATTCACACTGCAAATGAAACAAATTAAAATGCTTAATCAAAATTGTTTCAATATCTTTATACTGCGAGTTAATAGCTTGAAATATCAAACAAACACCCTATATATTGATAGTATCAGGTTTTAACAACAAGATGTTGATAAAAACTATTGACAAAAATATAAATATAAATTAGTTTTTATAAGTCATTTTTATTTTATAGCTCTATTATTCTGTGTTCAATATATTTAGAGATTGGGCTAAAAAATATTATCCTGACAATTATGATTTTAGATGTAGGTATTATTAGGTACACTTTCGAATTACAGCACCTAAATATTCCGTTTGATTCTAGCCACAATAGCAAGCAAAGTTGCCCACTTAAAAAAAACCACAGGAAGTGGCACTCATAACTATGGTCGCAACTAACGTCCCGCTTGGCTAGTTTTACAACACGAAAAATATGCAACCATTTCACAATGTTTTGTTTTTTATTATACAATAATCAGTATTAATCTATTGGGGTACGAGTTGATTTAAGTGATTTCGTTAAAATAACGCTTCAAGGGGAATGATGTATGTTTAGAAAAGTATTTTATTTTACATGCTTTGTTTTTTTAATTTATTCACAGTATTCCTATGGTGCAGAACCAACCTTGAGCCAAGCTGTTGAGTTTATGGAACAAAAACAGTACGAATCAGCTTATGACGCTTTATCAGCAATATATCGTAAAAACACGTCACAACAAGAGGTGAAATTTCTTTTAGGTTTAGCCGCCGCTAAAACAAAAAGATATTCTGAATCTATATTGCATTTTGAAGAGCTTCAGGTTGTTAGACAAAGTGACCAAGTCAAATTTCAGCTGGCGAATGTCTATCTTTTAGCAAAAAACTTTTCCCGTTCAAAGCAACTCTTCCAAGAAATATACGAAAATAATCCACCTGAACCCGTACAAAAAAAGATTTTACAATATCTTAATTTCATAGCTAAAATAGAACATGATCCCAATGCCAGGCGTGCATCATTTGAAAAAGAATATGGTCATGTCTTTAGTGGATATATCGCTACTGGTTTCCAGTGGGATAGCAACCCAAGACTAAGTCCAATAAATGACACTGTTAGTACAATAATTGGAGATCTTAAATTAGATGCTTCGATGAAAGAGCGTTCAGATGTTATGAATTTTTATCAACTTGGACTTAATTATGCGTACCGTTTTCATGATACACCTTGGTCTATAAAAACCCGCTTTATGGGTTATGCAGGGTTTTATGCAGAAGAAAAAGACTTGGATTTTCAAGCCGTTTCATTACAAACAGGGATAGCTTATGACGCAGACCGCTTTGGAGTAGAACTTTATGGAACTCTCGGCACAATAAGTCAAGGATATGATGCCGCACTGAATTCAATCGGTGGGGGGGCTCAGGGGTACTTTAATGTAACACCACAAGTCCAAATTGCCGGTGGGTGGCAGTACGCTGAAAAACGATATTTTGATTATGCATCGGAAGTGGCAGACAACCATAAGCTTTTTCTAGGTGTTGTAACAAAAATACAGGATATCCACCTGCTTAGTGTGTTTGGAGGATATGAATGGGAAGACGCAACTTATGAGCAAGATAGTTATGAACGCAATTGGGCACTTGCTCGGTATGAAGTTTCATTGCCAAAACAATATACACCATATATTTATGGACGTTACCAAGCTACAGATTATCAAGGACATGAATGGATTTTTGACAAAACTCGTGAAGACCATGAAACTGAGCTCGGTCTTGGTGTTCGTAAAGTTCTTTGGGAAAATTTGGAAGAAGATTTAGTTTTCGATGTTGATTGTAGATATGTTTACACAAACCGAGAATCAAATATTTCTTTATATGATAACACCCGCAATGCATTTACACTACAATTCGGACTGTCATTTTAATTGAAAGGAAGAGCATCATGGGGAGTAAAACTTTTTTCTTAAAAATTTTAGCTTTATTTTTTGTAAGTATTATTCAGCCAAATGTGTTAATTGCTAATAATGAAAATATTGAAGCTGAATATACGACTGTTGATTATATCTACGTAGTAGAATCTGGAAAAAAAGCTTGGGGGATGGCTGAAATTTTTAGAACGCAAAATGAGCGAGTTAAACTACCAAATAACCATCTTCTTTATGTGAATAACTTTGTTGCAAATGAACAAATTGATCTTGTAGACTTAAAAAAATCAAGTGGTCTTTATGCGTTATCGCCTCAACCACTTGTAGTTTTTACACGTAACCCCAAGACGGAAATATGTTCTACAGATCAAGAACATCCGACCCTAAATTTTATAAATCAAATAATTCGTGAAACAAAAAAAGAAAAGAAAGTTTATGGCCAAGTTAGGACTGCGGTCGCCCCAAGCCCCGAACAAGGTTTATTAAATATATTTTTTTCTACTCCAATGACAATGCACTACAAAAAAGACAAATACAAAGTGAGAGCAGATGGTAATGATGTGGACGTATATACATATCAGGGGGATGAATATACTCAGGAATTTCCAAATGGTCTAATTTTAAACGGTGAAGTAGAGGGATTGGCAATTGAAGACTCAGCTACAAAACAATTATTATACAGGGTTTCATTGTCGACAGCTTTAATTCAGCAAGGGCGAAAAGATTTTGTCTATTATAGGTTTCGTGTTTCTCTGAATACCACAAATAATAATGTAAAATACTTAGATGATTCAAATATATATAATGCAGTAAATGATTTTTTCATTAAAGCTAATCATATCAAGCTACCGCCATTAACTTTACAGCAAAGGCCCAAATGGGTCACAGGTATAAAAATTGCTGATGAATTAAGGCATATGAGTGCAATAGTTGTTGCAGAGCAAAAGACAAATGGTGCTTTTATGCAAAGTTTGAATAGTGTAGATCAATCAATTAATAACTTGTTTAGCCAAGAAGACAAAGACTTCATGGTGGATTTAGTTCTAAATTTAGGTGCTTATGCAAGGAAAGATATTAATCGACTAGCTCAAAAAGTCCAGCAATCTGGAGCCTCAGGATTTTCTAAAAGAGTGCTGGCACTTGGCTTCGCATCTCTTCAAACAGGAATTGCTGTGTATAGAGGCGGAACGGAACTTGCTGGTTACCTTAGAAAAGGTCCCAAAAGAATAGCACTGGACATTTTAAGTTACACAGTTGGGGAAAAAGATTTTTTAGAAGAAATTAAAAACTCTGACTTCATACAAGGTTTAAACGATGCTGGTAATATAATAAATGCATCTAGAACGCAAGAAGTCGCGGAGCAAAAACGTGCACAACAAGAAATAATGGATGAAATATGGGAATATTATCCAATAAAAGGTAAACCTGTAACTGTATATCGAAAAGCTGATGGTTCAATAGATTATGAACTAGATCGTTTTTATCCTAGCGTTAGGCCAGAAGAGCTTTATGAAATACAAGCAGGATATGAACCTTCACAATTCGAACATGACTCGACAGGTATGCAAAGTGGGGCTCAAATCGACAATTCAAAACCTCTAACATATGCTGGAGCAATTGATGACGAATTGACGCAATTAACGTTGAATACAAGTACCGAATTAGTGAAGGAAGACATTAGAAGACACATGGAGGGATGGGGTTCTTGGCAGGAGCTTTCGGAAACGTGGCACGCAAATGTAAAACCGGGAGAAATGCCCACTGGTTATCATACTCCATCTATCGACTCACTAGTTAAACAAAATCTGCTACTTCATTATCATGGCAATACAGTTGTAGAAGCATATAATGTCAAAAGTGCACAATCATTTGTGCGTTCTGGTGGGCCGATAAACTTAGCAATTGATTTTGGCAAAAGAGCCTTTACCGGTAGTACATCACTTCAAGGAGCTACAACGCCAAACGGTACCCGTTGGTATCCGTTTAGACTTGATTTGTCCGGCTCACTTGTAGGTAATGGATTATCAGGTAGCATCGACATGATGCATAACCTTGACACTGGGAACTCTTTTGCTCCAGCTTCTAGCTCTTTAAATGGGGTGTTTTTTGGGCCAAATGCTGAAGGGGTTGGTGGTGTTTTTCAAAGTACATTCCCAACTTCGGGAGATCGTTATGACGGAAGTTTCGGGGCTAAAAGATAACTGCTATCTTAAGGAAGCACTGATTTATTCTGTAGTGAATAAATCAGCAAGGTGCGCTATCTTTCATTAGCCCTTGTGGGACAGAAGGACGTGGTTTTTCCTCTTATTGCGGCATGGCGAAGTAGGCAAGCTTGCCTGCTTCGCAAGAAAACGCTAATTAATCAGCTTTTATTAAATGCAATCAGTATGTTTTCTGTTTTCGGTGGCAACTAAATGTTGGCGTAATCTGTTATCCGTGAGGAGGGTTTGATGTTAAATTATTCTAATAAAACTTCAGTCGACATACTAACGCAAACACTTTTCAAACTACCTTATGCAATAACGCGACGTTACATCGGATGGCTATCGTTCTTATTTATAGTATTGCTTTTTATTAATGATTTCTTAATTTTAAGATTGCAGATAATTAGCCTTTTATTAGTATACGCTTTAATTACTGGTGTTTTTACTTTTTTTTGGGTTCGTTATGACCATGATTTCTCAGGGAAAACCAGTGATCCCTCACCTAGTGAAGATAAAAATCTTACAAACGAAAAAGCTACAACTTCAAGAAGATTTTTTAAAACATGCAATATTTTAGACATCATGCACACGCTTTTATCCGCCGTCTTGAGTATATTTTTATTTTTCACACTTTTAGCGACGTCTTATGATTTAAGCATACTATGGGCTGTTGCTTTAATTATTATTGGAATCTTAGCCTTCCTTTTTTTACCGTATCAAACATTAGCTCTGCTTATCTTTATGCAGACAATATCAACAATGAATTTTTACGGTGATAATTTAGATGCCTTGATAAATAACATAAGCTTAATCGACACAATCGATATATTAAAAACGCTTAGTATTATCATTTTTTCTATAGTTGAGGGCCAGCGAGCAAAAAAAAAGGAAGAATTAAACCGCAAAGAAACTATTAAAATCACACTTTTGCCACTTGCTTTCTTTAGTATTCCTTATGTTTTTGCCTTGTTAATAGACTTATTAAGCCAATTCCCATTATTTACAAAACTGCATGTTGCCCACTTTAACGCAACTTCATTCTCTCTAATATTTACTCTTTTTTATGGGTTAATATTGGGTGGATTGAATTATCTTTATAAAGAGAAGAGGAAATGGCTATTACGACTGACATTTAGTGGTGTTTTGGTGACACTTTTATTTTTCTTCCCTCTTAAAGCCCAAGCCGGAAAATATCAAGAACGATTGTTACTGATGCACAACGAATTTTATCAAGAAGCCATGGCAGATGATGGTACAATTCCATGGCAAAAAATTATTTTACTTGAAAAATCTGCTGAAGCAGGAAACCCTGCCGCAATGTATGAAGTAGCATTTTATTACTTTACTTCCGACTCAGCAATCAACATAACTTTGGAAGATATTGAAAAATATACCAATTATCTTTATCTTTCCATGATTTTAGGCAACGAAGATGCCCGAAAATTCCTTAATTTACTTGCGAAAGGGAGCGTATTTCCAAAAAGTTTTTTTCCTAGTTTCCAAATAGATCCTGTTGTCTATTCCGTATATTATGCTAAATATTATCTCTGTCTTGATGCTGTTTTTAATAATGGCTATTATTTAGAAGACATACCTCAAGGTCAAAATCTTGAAAATCTACAATACAATATGAAACGAGGAAAAGAAATATTATATGAACTTGACTCTCAAAAGTTAAGTAACCATCCAACCATAGCTCTTGCTGAAATTGATTTCATCGAAAATAACATCACTTCTGCTTTGGAAAAATTTAACCGTTGTGTTGAAGAAAACGCCCCAGAAGCATTGTTCGCCTTGGCATTACATTATTACTATGGTGTAAAGGTTGAAAAAGATAAGGTAAAAGCAATGGAATATCTTGCCAGAGCAAAGAATAAAAACCATCAAGACTCCCAATTCTTATGGTCAGTAACTATGCTAAATGATTCATTTGCAAAAGAGGAAGACAAAGATATTGCTAGATTTTTACTTATGCAACTTTACAGCGCAAATCATCCGGGGGCGAAGCTAAATGTCGCTCTACGTTGGTTAAGAAATGACCCCTACTTTTCTGACGTGGAAACAGAGCAAACAATTGAAAATGATGAGCACTTCTCTCAGCCTCAATTAATAACTGATGAAGACAAAATGGTTAGAGGGCGTGCGGTTCTTGAAAACATTATTTACGGTGGTGAAAACGTAACTTTTAATACGACCGGTACTTCATACATGCCTGAAATAATGGGTAAAGAAATAGTGTTAGCTACTTATGAGCTTGCCAGAAACCTTTATTATTCCGACGCAAAATTAAAAAGTGCACGGCTCTTAGCTAGACCTACTCAAAAAGGCCATCAACCTTCAATTAAATTCCTTCTTAAAATTGTCGCCGAAGATCCGGCAATTTATTCACAGTTACCATCACAAGGAGAATAACTATGTTAAAAAATCAAATCTGGGTAATGATTTTAGTTTTATCTTTATTGACAACGGGCTGTGCCTCTCATGGCAATGTAGTGGATCGAAATATGACGTTAATCCAAGGAACAAGTTTGGGTCTTCTCATCGGGGGAGGAATTGGCGCTACGGTCGGTGCACTCACAAGCGACGGGAATAAAGAAAAAACACTTAAAGCAGCTGGAATTGGAGCAGGTGTCGGAGCTGTTTTAGGGGGGATGTACGCTAACTATATAGTTAAAGAAAAAGAAAGAATATATGCAGAGAACAAATCGATAGATGCTTTAAAAGCTGACATTGATGCCCATAACGCTGCGATTGAAGAAGAAATCGCTTTGACAAATAAGGAAGTTGCCACGCTTTCATTCGTGTTAAAAAAAATGACCCTAAATAAAGAAGACATTCAAAAGCACAAAAAGCAAGTGGAGCAAGTAATCAATAATATTGAAATGAAAATAGAGCAACTTGATGCAAGTATTTTAACAACAGCTATTGAACTAAATAAATATAAAGACTTTGAAGATGAAGAAATCAGTTTGAAAGAATATGCCTTCAGTAATCCCGAAGCGCAACTTCGTTATAATAAATTAATACAAAATGCTAATGCCCTTGAAAAAACTCGCAAAGAGCTTGAAATTATTCAAAAAGAAATTTAAAATAAAGTGGTGGTTCGCAATGAAATATCTATTCTTATTTTGTAGCCTTTTTCTTTACTCATGCTCGGGAAGCTTAACAAATAGTGGCATATTTTTTTCAGAATCAAAAGCGAAAGAAGAGCAACAGTTAAAAATTAACGATTTAAAAGAAAGTCAGGACCAACTTAAAGCAAATGAAGAAGCTCTGAATTTAACAGAAAAACAATATGCACAACTATCTTTGCAAATTAAAAATCTTGAAAAAAGTATTAATAGAACCAAATCAGAGATAGCCAAACTTGAAGATAGTAAAGGAGCTAATCAAGCACAACTTAGTGATTTGCAAAAATCACTTAAACATGATGAGGAACGTTTAGCAAACCTGAAAAATCTTGAAAAAGAAATGAGTTCACCGGTAAAAACAAGTAAAAAAGAAGGGCAAACTATTCAAAAGCTTGACATCTAATTTAAAGTTTGCTCATTGTTTGGCTACTTTATAGGTTCTATTTAGGTTTTATTGGGGGCTTACCGTAGAATGCCTAGGGGCATAGCTATTTTTATCACCACTATTAGAATAAGCCCCCACTTTTTTAGCTATTGTGTAAGAGTAAGTCATAACTAATCCGCATCAACCCTTTGGATGCCAGAGGCGTTCTGTCTTAATAATGGGGCTCACCTCATACCTCATTCTCTTGCTTCATTATTATTTAAAGCTTTTGTAGGTTCTTCGGTCTCACCGATGCTTTGAAGTAAGGCCGAATACTGATCGGGGTCTTTTTCATGAATTTTACGCAAAATGAATTTTGCGACATTTTTCATTTCGGGAACATCCATAGGTGAGATACTCCTCTCAAATAAACCTTCTAGATGAGAGAGTTCATTATTAATACGATCTGTTAATGATGTGGCCAATGTATCATTCCCAAAAAAACGCTCTAACTTGTCATCATTTTTCACAGCATTTGGGTATTTATAGTACAAAAATGCCTCAAGAAACTTTCGGGCATTGTTTCCGAAATTGTAGTAACACTCATAATTTTCATCGCATTCGATATGGGCGTGAGCGCACTTATAAATCTGATGAAATAAGAAATTAAACTCTGTAACGTATTCTTTCAAATATTTTGGCATCAACGTAATGTTACTGGTTTGATTTGCTCTGGTAATGATAAAATATTCAGACTTTTTCTTTGCTAATGCCCCCGGAAGTCGTTTGATATACTTCAAAAAGTCTAAGTTGTGAGTTGAAATAAATAGTTGCTTAAAACGGTCACGTTCCACTATCTCACCGCCATTTTCATACTTCTCCGGTGTTACAATCTCTGCACTAATAAGGCTATAGACAAAAAAGATATGATTCGTATCTAAGCTGGAGATCGGATCATCAATCCAAATGATTGGCTGATTGCCTTTAGTTTCTATGTCTTCAAGTTTAGCCATGAAGTAGCAGAATGCGATTAAACTACATTCCCCCTCACTAAGGTGAAAAGCCTTTTCATTATTTCGTATTACTTCAAATCGATATCTTGATGATACATTCCCGGAAGTTTCTTTTATGGCTTTGAGTGAAAGAGAGTGATGCCCGAAGAAGTTATTCAAATAACCGTTTACTCGGTCAGCTCCCTTACTTTCATTTTTCAACTGAGCTTTCAGCTCCGCAATTTGTTTTCGTTTCGCATTAACTTTTTTTTCTACACAATCTTTAATATTTTCTGCACTATGCATAACCTCTTTCTGTATCGTAATAGTCGTAAGCTCGTCTTCATATTGTATATCGGTTATGAATTTAAAAACTTCATGGAGTCGGCAGGCTTCACGGGCTTCGGATTGTTTGGCATTTAAAGAAACGGTAAGCTGATTGCATTCATTTCTAAGTTTTTCATATGAATCCCTGATTAGATTCAAATCTTTTTCAAGTGAATCTGGTGCAATAAATTCAAATGACGTAAAAATTTCATCTCTGCGCCTTTTACTCTGTTCTCTTATGGAATCCAAACTTTCCCTGTAAGACTTTAATAGCGACGATAACTGGTCTGTCAGTGAGTTTAACTTAACTGCAAAGTGGGAGTAGAAATCAGAATTTTTGATTTTCAATAAATTCTGAACTTGGGATTGTTCACGATCAATAGACTCAAGCAAAGTTTTCAATTCTTGTCGAAGCTCTTCAGACTCACGATTAAAATGGTTGTCCAGTTTCTCCCACAAATCTCCGGGGAGGTCGTTACCACAAAATGCGCATGTATTTCTTTCATTTTTATGGAGGCTACGACCCTTCCTCACCCACTCCGCCAAAGCCGCATTATTTAACAACTCCTGAATTGGGGCAGATAACTGAATCTTTTTTTCGATTAGCTCTTTAGCTCTGAGAATGATAGCAGAATATTGAAGATTGAAAGTTGGCAATTCAGGTATCTCTGGTTTTGGTTCTTCTTTTAGAAGTTTACAAAAGTTATCTACCTGTTCGCTAGTGAGTTGACGATAATCACTTGCGTTAACAGTCTTGATATCATTTTCAATTTTACGCCTTTCGTAAGTAGGATCACCAAATAATTTATTATGTTTAATTCCAGTGTCTTGGTTATTAGCCTTATCAGTTAGTTTGTTCTTTAAATTTGTTTCTTTGTTCCTGTAGGCCGTTTGGGATTCTCGTAACTTTTCCTTGGCCTCGAAGAGCTCCCCCAGTAATCCAGATTTTTCCTCTTCATTTCCAAGTTCTGCTTCATACTTTTCAATTTCTTGCTCTAGTTTAGTATTATCTTCTCCCAATATAGCAAAAGCGTTGATGGCCTTTTCCTCATCAACAATAAAACGTAAATTATCACGGACAAAGTCTTCATTAAAAACCCGAATGACTTGACCATGGCCGGTTAGTGAGCTTTGTGTAGCTATACCGCCATCATCAAAAGACAATTTAAACTCAGCTGTACTATATTTTTCTGATAACGCCCCAACTTCGAGAGCTCTGAAGATTCGCGAAAGCGTTGTTTTGCCAGAATAATTTCGCCCATACAAGATGTTTATCTTTTTCAACTCGACGATATTATTGCCACCATCTCTTATGGATAACGTCCATTGAAAATCTTTAAAAATCGCCATGTTTTTAATTATATCTATTCTTTTTACTCCACCACTCATCATAGTATACCTCCTACTTTAGTTAAATATACTTCCCAAAAAACTAAATGTCTTTCATGCCCTTGTAAAGCTGTTAACCCTAAATTGATAGCTAAGCGAACCTGCATATTTTATCGATAAATAAAATTCTATATACCTATCCCGACTTTATATGGATTTGCCAGGCGCTTGTGTGTTCTTGCATGATGCAATCTTCTAAACCTTTCAAGTAGCTCACCAAGGCCTTTTCCAACAGGTTGGGTAGCGCAGACTTGCGCCTTTGACCATTTCCAAATTTGTTCTACGGGGTTGTATTCAGGGGAATATGGGGGAAGGAAAATAAGTTTTACTCTTGGATATTTTTCCGTAAATTTACTAATATACTTTGCTCGATGTATTGAAGCGTTGTCTAAAATGATGGCTAATGTTTTGCCTTCAGCACGTGCTCGCAATTGATGAAGAAAACCCTTGAATTCTTTGGCATTACCTTTATTGGCACTCTTCCAATAAAAAGCATCTCGCCTTGGTGCGTATGCCCCAAACATTGAAAGACTTTCACGCTTTTTCGGAGTCGCCAGGGAAAAAAGGCTGGCCTCTTTTGCTCCAGCCGCGAATAACGTAAGGTTCCGTTGAAAAGTGACTTTCATCAAGAAACATCACTTCCACATCTTCACTTTCGGAAAGTTCGTTAATTTCCCATATTATTTCCCGAATGCGTTGCAGTTTTTCTTTTTTTGATGGGGCCGTGGTTGGTGTCGTTTTCTTTGGGCGCTTTGGAGAATATCCCGCATCATACAAAGCCCTTCTTACAGTGTCTTCGCTAATGCTTTTTCCGGTCTCTTTTTCGTATTGAACTCTAATAATTTTTACTGTCCATAGCATCTCGCCAAAACCATAATCACGGGGTGATTTTCCCAAGTATTCTTCTAGTTTAGGAGTAAATTCCAGATTGCGTTTGCTTGGTCTTCCTTTAGAATACTTTCGACCAAGTCCGGCAATACCGTGTGCCAGAAAAGCGTTCAACCAATTACAGACAGTATTAACTTGTCGCTTCAATATGGACGCAATTTCAGTAGCTTTCATGCCTTCACTACAGTGAAGAACAGCCAATGCCCGTTCAGAACGATAATCACCAGATTTTCTCTGCAACTGCTTTAGTTCAGATACTTGCTGTTTTGATAGGTTTATCTTGATAATTTTCATGCTTTTATTATACAACCGATAAACTCAAAAAGCAATCTATTTATTGAATATTTATGCTTGTTAGCTTATTATCAACCATTAGGCTAAAGGCTTTCTTCTGAAAGTTTTGGGGAAGTTTTTAATGGCATGAAAAATCCAACTTGCCACAAAAAAACAACGCTAAGTTTAAGAACATTGTCTCACATGAAATATAAATTTGTTTTATGTGTGGAATCCATTCAATTATCAGTATTGATATACAAGTATACTTGTGATAGATACTGCTTGTCAACTGGTTGGCATAGATAATATAGGTAATGATTCATTACAACTTATTTGTCTATATTGACCCAGCTTATAAATATATAGAGTATATTTATAAGTTTTTAAATTAGTGCTTTTTTAATGCCAAGCATTGAAATATTTAAACGCCGGGGTAATACTATTTTCTTTACTTTTTTACGCTTCCATAACTGATTTGAGCTCTATCTAATCACACAAATCTATGCGAACGCATATTAATGAATTGACATCTAATAACCTTGGCAATATAATTAAGTTAAAATTAAGTATAGATCCGTGGAGTGCAGTCGTAATGCATGCTAGTTTCAATAAATTATGGAAATTGTTAATAGATAAAAATATGAAGAAAAAAGATTTGATGGCTGTAAGTGGCATTAGCCAAGCTACAATGGGAAAGCTTGGTAGGAGTGAAATCGTAAACAGTGATGTCCTCATACGCATTTGCGGCGCTCTGAAATGTGATATCGGTGATATTATGGAAGTTATACATGATGAGCAGTAAAACTAAAGAACAAATCAGCTACAACATGAGGCAAGTGAAAAGTAAAGATTCAAAGATCGAAATGCTTTTAAGAGCTGAATTGTGGAGGCGCGGCTTCAGATATAGAAAAAATGCAAAGGGGGTCACCGGAAAACCTGATATTGCTTTCATTGGAAAAAAGGTGGCGGTTTTTTGTGATAGTGAATTTTGGCATGGATTCGACTGGGAGCAAAAAAAATATGAGTTTAAATCACGGCAAGATTTTTGGCTGCCTAAAATAGAAAGAAATATGGAACGTGACCGAGAAGTAAATGATACACTTAAAAAGGCCGGATGGACAGTTATCAGGTTTTGGGGCCATGAAATCAAGCGTAACGTAACACAATGCGCTGACATCATCGGAAAAGCAATAGGTAAACCTAATGGAAAAATATAAGAGCATAGACTTGTTTGCCGGAGTTGGCGGCATAAGACTTGGTTTTGAGAAAGCTTTCGGAGACAAAATCGAAACATCTTTTGTCAGCGAATGGGATGTGTTTGCTCAAAAAACATATCGGGCAAACTTCAATGATAACTTTGAGATTGCCGGAGATATTACCAAAATAAATGAAAAAAACATACCGAAATTTGATATATGCTTAGCTGGGTTCCCTTGCCAAGCATTCAGCTTAGCCGGTGCGAGAATGGGATTTGAGGATAGTTATAAGGGACTTTGTAGGGGGACTCTTTTTCTTGATGTCGCCAGGATATGTGAAGAGCATAAACCGGCTGTTATTTTTTGTGAGAATGTAAAGGGGCTTGCTATTCATGATAAAGGAAGAACCCTTCAAATTATAATTGATACATTTGAAAAGCTTGGATATAACGTATTTACAAATAAAGACAAGTCGATAAACAGTAAAGATTTTGGTGTCCCTCAGAACAGAGAAAGAATTTATATTGTTGCTTTTAAAAAGTCAATTGACAGCTCAAGTTTTAAATTTCCGAAGCCTACCGATTCAAGTAAAACTATTGCCGATATTCTTGAGGAAAATCCCGTGTCGGTAAAATATTATTTGAGTACAACTTATATTGATACTTTAAGGAAGCATAAAGCACGTCACGAAGAAAAAGGTAACGGCTTTGGTTATGAAATACGCCCGATGGATGGGATTGCAGGGGCTATAGTGTGTGGTGGTATGGGGAGAGAAAGAAATTTAATTATTGACAAAAGATTAACGAGTTTCACTCCGGTAACGCATATAAAGGGTGAGGTCAACCGCGAAGGGATTCGCAAAATGACCCCGAGAGAATGGGCAAGATTACAAGGCTTTCCCGATAGTTTTGTCCTGCCTGTTGCCGATGTTCATTTGTATAAACAGTTCGGCAACAGTGTGACCGTTAATGTTATTGAGCAGATAGCTTTGAATATAAAAGAGGTTCTGGTGCAAAATGAACAAAATAACAGGAAACAAAGGCGAATGGAGCGAGATGTACGCATTGTTGCGTTTGCTTGATGAAGGCAAAATACACGCAGCTGACGAACAAGTCACTAAAATTGAAGAAATATACTTCCCGATTTTAAAAATAATCAGAGAAGAAATTGCCAATTCCAAATATGAATATAAAATAACAAATAGAATAGCAAATAAAGTGCAAATATTTTTAAATAATGAGTTTAAATGCGAGCTTGACAGAGAAGAATTTAAACGAGAAGCTGATTATTTATACAGTGAAATTTTGGACGGTGCAAACAGGGCTTTTTCTGTGGAAAAAACCCAAAACTTTATGAATAAAATCTATTGCACTCGCTTGGCGGCACCATCTTCCGATAAAACCGATATTATGATGCAAATTCATGATATACAAACCGGCTATCAACCGGTTTGCGGTTTCAGTATAAAATCAAAACTTGGCGGGGCATCAACCCTTGTTAATGCAAGTAGAGCTACTAATTTTGTATATGAAATTAAAGGCTTGCCTAAAAATCAAGTGGAAGAAATCAACAAAATAAAAACACGTAATAAAATACAAGACAGAGTGAGCAAAATTTTTGGTGGAGCTCATTCCGTTATTTTTAAAGAAATCAATAATAAAGATTTCACTCGTAATCTCATGTTGATTGATAGTCGTTTGCCTGAAATAATAGCATTTTCTCTACTTTACCATTATCGCGACAACATCTCAGAATGTTCCGCAATCGTTGAAAAGTTGGAATCCGAAAACCCTTTGCAATATCCATCAGGTGGATTTTATAGCTATAAGTATAAAAAATTTTTATGCTCTGCCGCTTTGGGGATGACCCCCGCAAAAGTATGGGATGGTATAGATGAGGCTAACGGCGGATATATAATTGTTACCGAAAATGGGGCCGTGTTAGCATATCACATTTACAATAGGGCGTTTTTTGAAACATACTTACTTAATCAGACGAAATATGAACGTGCTTCAACTGGCAGGCATGATTTTGCATATTTATACGAAAATAATGGCAATGTTTATATGAACCTCAACTTGCAAATTAGGTTTCTGTAGGAGGATTTCAATGTTACGGCGGCTTGGGATAGTGAAAGACATAAATAAAAGCTCTGGTGTTTTTATGGATAATATTGCTCCTGATTTTTTAAATAACAAGATGCCGCCATCAGAATATGTACAGGATTGTTGGAATAAGTATGACGGTTGTCAGATTGACAAAAACAAGAGTTTAAACGGCGCAATATTTGAAATAATTATAGCGACTTTGCTTACTAAAGAGAGCATTGTGCCGTTTCATTTACAAGCGGAGATTGCATTCGTACCGAATGTAAAATTTGACATTGTTCTTTACTCAAGCGCAACCGGCCCCATTGGAATTAGCTTAAAAACCAGTTTGCGAGAGCGATACAAACAGGCCGATTTAGAAGCAATAGCACTGAAATATGTTCATAGAAAGGCCGAAAATTATTTGCTAACTTTGGAATCATCAGAAGTAAAAAACATAAAGCAAAAAATTTTAAATGGTTCTATTATGGGGATAGACGATGTCATTCTGACAACAGATTCTTCATTTGACCAATTTATAGATAAGTTGAAATGTAAAAAATTGATAACACCGGGAAAGGTTGATATCATCAGCTCAACAAGAATAGTGACGGGAGATAAGATTGACATTGAAAAAAGAGTATCTGAACAATGAAGGTCGCAAGTTTATTTGCCGGCATTGGTGGCATTGATTTGGCTTTTGAACGCTTGGGCCATGAAGTAGTATGGGCAAATGAAAACAACAGCTATGCAGTCAAAACTTATAAAAGAAATTTCCCAAATACAAAAATTAATGATGAAGATATAAAATGTGTTTCTGCCGGTGCAATTCCGAAGGTGGATATTTTGACAGCAGGGTTCCCCTGCCAGTCATTTTCGGTAATGGGGTATCAAAGAGGATTCAAAGACCCACGAGGTAATTTGTTTTTTGAAATCGCAAGAATTGCTGACAAAAAACAGCCTAAAATAATCTTTTTGGAAAATGTACGCAACTTGATGCTTCATGACAGTGGGAAAACTTTTATGGTGATTTACAATACCCTTTCTGAACTTGGTTACCATATCAGATATAAAGTTATGAGCCCGCATGAATATGCTGATATACCGCAAATCAGGGAAAGAATTTTTATTGTTGCTTTCAGTGATTTAGATGTATGCGATAAATTTTATTTCCCTGATCGCCTGCCGCTTACAACATCTATCAACAACTTGATAAATAGAGATGAAGAACATCACCCCGATTATTATTACAGTTCAAAAAGTAAGTATTACGATTTATTGAATGAACGAATCAAAGACAGCCAAGCAATTTACCGCATAGATGACAGAGGTGTAGCTAACCGGAGATGGGATATTTGCCCGACTTTAAAGGCCAACATGGGAACATATCCCGACAGAGTTCCGATTATACGAGATAATTATGGTATACGCAAACTCACACCATATGAATGCTTAAAACTACAAGGTTTTCCAAGTGATTTTAAGTTTCCGAATATACCACTTAATGAAGCATATAAGCAGTGTGGAAATACGGTATCGGTAAAACTCATACAATCAATAGTTACTGTTTTTGCTAAAGATAGATTTTGACTTATAAATTCTCGAAGACACATTAAAAATTTTGTCGAAATTAAATGGAATTTCCCTTAAGCTTCCGACACTTAATTAGAAATTCGTCAACTTCTAAATACAATATCTCATATTGCTTACAGATTTTAAGAATTTTCTGCATTATTTCTCTATTCTTGTTTTTACGATACACAAAACATCGGCTTTGTGCTTTTGCCATACTTAGAATAAAGGGCAAACCTTCCGGAGATCTTCTTACCGCCAATTGTTCATTGTCAAGAAACTCAAAAATATTCGCTATCATTAAATTAGCAAGAGTAATTGAATCAGCTTCTGAAAGGGGTTTGAATACTCCGGAATTTTTTTTACACCAATCTATAGTTTCAACTTCAACTGTTTCAGTTTCTAATCTTTTGCGAGTTTCGCGTTCAGAAATGATTGTACCATTACTACACAATTGGCAGAACTTTTCAAAAAGTTCTGGGACAGCTTTTTGTGGGAAATCTTCTAACATATATTGCAGTGCGTAACTATCAAAAATATACATTAGAAATCACCTCCAAACATATTGGACGCAAGCCGCGGAACATGAGCAGACTTGAGTCCAGTATATTTGCCTACAGCCGTTACATCAATTTTACCACTATAATAGTTGTTGAATACTACTTTAAGATAGGCCTTCCCCAAATAGCTCATTCGGGTGAAATAAAAATTTCCGCCTGAGGATTCAGAATTGCTTTTGCGTATATCTTCCGAGTTCTGACGAATAGAAGCATAAAACTCATTGCTGATTCTTTGTTGTGACTTTAATCTATACGCAATAGCTTCCGGGCTAACTTTATAGAGTCCAGCGATATCACTTATAACTTGAATGCTTTCGATATCTTGAGTTTTACTTATTAGCAAGTCAAAGTCACTTGAAGGTATTAAAAATTCACTAGCGAAAGTGTCACATGCTTTTTCTTCATTATTATCTAGTAAATATATGCTAGTCTCTTTTTGCCAAATATGATAAAGCTCGTGAAAAACTGTAAACAATTGACGAGTAAATGATGTTTTATTGTTTATTAAAATTACGGGGTACTGTTCATCATATAAACAAAGACCTGAAACGTCATCAGCTTTAAAAGAATCCTTAAAAACATATATTCCTATTTCATATAATTTTTCTCTAATATATTCTAACAACTTTGGGGAAGTTCTAAATTCTTCTTTCTGCTTCGAGATCGGCAAATCTAGTTTTTTTCTTAAATATTCATTAAGTTTTGCGTCAGAATCTATTTCATTCTCTTCCTCTTTTATAAGGCAAGAAAAGGAAGTGCGTTCATCATTCGAATATAATTCTTGTAGATTTAACTTGTATCCGTTGGCTTTTTCTATCATTAAGCGCACTTGCAAATCTAATGGCCGTTGTATTTGGTCTTGTACTTTTCTAAATGCAATATTCAAATTATCTTCTTCAGGGGGCGATGGGAAGAAAAAGTAAAGCAAAGGCCGTTTATATAATTCGGCTAATTTATTTAGTTTAGCATATGATGGTAAGACCTTTCCGGATTCTAAATTGTTTAGTTCTTCGAGCTTAATATTTAATCGCTCATACACTTCTTCGGTAGAAAAATCATAGTATACGCGTGCAAATTTCAGGCGTTCTGAATTGACCCCATGCATTTTTTCATTTCTTGCCAATTTCTTCACCCGTTTGCCAACCCTTCTCTTCAAAGAAAGCATATGTATTTGTGTATTTACTTGAAATCTCAGGCAGAAGCGCTTTGGTATTCAATGCCATATCTTTATACGCTTTTTTGTCAAGATTCCATTTTATACAAAACTTTGCTTTTATGCCATTCTTTAGTGGAGGGGAGTATTCTACTATTGTGTCATTATTCAAATTGTCTCCCAATACATCATTCAAATAAATCTCTGCAGTTGGTGTAAAATGCACCCCAATCCAATCCCCTTTTTCGTGCCAACTCGCACATTCATCAATTCCGGGGCCTATCATTATATTATTCATTATACTATAGTCTCCATAAGCTATAGCACCACGAATAGGATATTTTGCTTCTGCACAACTTTTCAAGATATGTTTCGCCAATTTGGCATGTAAAATTAATAATTTATGTTCTGATACATTTTTAGTTTTAGGAGTAAATATAGCGATAGTGTCAGAGATACTTATAAGAGAGCTTAAATCAATTTCTGGAGCTTCAAAAAAAAGCTCCCTTGAAAGCAAGTTTAATTTGTTCTTAAATGAATCAATTAGTTTAGAGACATTGTTTAGCGCATTATTATCTTTGTCACTTTGCCATAGGCCTTTCCAAGCTAAAAAATCTAGAAATGTTATAGCGCCTGATTTGAAGTCATATAACACTTTAGTTTTATCGTTTAGTGTTTTAAAAAAATCATTCACATCCTTAAAACATTCAATATAATTGATATTTTTATTGCTTGAAAGTTGATTTATTGATTCGACATCTTCATTCGACAGTAATGCGAAATAATCATTCAAATAATCAGTAAGAACTGCGTCGAAAGCATTTTCCTTCAAAACATAAAAACCCCCTTTTTTTCTAACGATAAAGAGTTCATGTTTTTTTGCGCTGTATTTTGAATATACTTCACAGTAAAATAATTGATTATTCCTTTGAAGCCTTTTTGTGCCAGACTGTAAAAAATATACTGATACAAGCTCCATAAATGCTTCAATATTATTTGTGAAAAATTCATTGAGAACTAAGGCCTGATTATCAGATAAGCTTTCAGTATCTTCATCGATCGTGATATTTTTAGGGAATGGTCTGTCGCGTAATGAACCGTTTTGTATCGTAAAATTTGGATAGTTTCGCTTGACTTCTGAATACATCTCAAAAGACAAATCTCTAATAGTTTCCGACAGTTGTAGGTTCGCATCTGCAATTACAGAAAAGGGCAAATCTCTACCAATATTCGGCAATTGTTTCTTTGCATCTGTAATTTTAACAACCGCTACGAATAATTCTTTTAAAACTTTTTTTACTTTATCAAGTTTTTCCTCGGAGTTAAAAAAAAGAACCACCCCCTTCAGAATTTATTTTCAAACCCAAACAAAAATATCTAACATTAATATTTTACAATTAATTTAATTTCAAATCAATGTATTATCTTTCTAACGACCATTTAGGTTTCAGCGTTTTAAGGAGGACTGCTTTTACTTTGAATTTCAAGCTATTCTTGAACACTTCAATTTTTGTCCCCCACTTGGCGGCGGCAAACTTTTGGGCCAGCTCATGGGCCACTGGATCGTGGGGGCTAAAGTGGATTTCGGCTCCCGTGTCGCGGATAGTGCCTCCGCTTGGAAGGGTGAAGATTACCGTTCCTTTGGCGTCGATTTTGGTTTGTATTGGTGGAATATTGGGCTGGGGGGTGCTTGGGGATTTAGCTTGTTGTGCCTGAGTTTGTAGCGAAAGAGCTTCTTGCTCCATGAGCTCATTCATTTTGCTTATGCTCAGTAAAGCTTTTTTGTGACTATACGCTATGCCCTTGGTATCGAGAATTTCTTTTTGTTTTTGGTGGGAGTGTTGCTTGATGGTCACTGCCATTTGACGGTTGTTTTCGTAAACTTGATAAAATTGTTCTTCTGCTTCTCTGGTCTTTTCCGGCTCGACCTTAACCTTTTTAGAACGTAAAATGGCCAAGGCTACTTCATTGCCTTGACCAGCTTGGTGTTGTAAAAATTTGGCCCAAGAGCTATACGCTCTTACTTCCCGGATTTCTTTTTGCTTGTCGCGATAAATCTTTCGTGACTGTTCCAGTTCGACTTGCTCTCCAATTTTAATATCGTGGAGCAATTTCATTTTGTGGACTGGCAACATGGCATAGCTATTGATGATTTTGCGTTTGTCGGCCCACTTTGTTTTAATCACTTGAAATGCTTCTCTTTCGGTGGCTTTTACAGACTCCAAGTCCGTTTTGCGCTGGGCCAGCTCAGCTTTGTATTGTTCATACAGATTATCCCGTTCATAGCCCAAATGAAGCGGCACGGCTGTATAACTTTTTTCAGTTTTAACCGTGAGGAGTAGCTCTTGAGAGGGCGGGCAAAACAGCCCGAAGCTTTTCTCTAAATTGGCCTTGCTCAAACCTCGGTCAATGTCGCTGGCCTTTGCTCTGTGTTTGCCAAAACGGTCTTGGAAAGCCAGCCCGTTGCCACTACGCTTGATTTCCAAACCCAGCTTGAGGGTGACGGTGTGGAAGTCTTCCCAAGTCGTTGCTGTGGCCACGGCTTCCAGAATTTTTGCTTTTTGCTTCAAGGCATAACTGAATAGAGACTGTTGCCCCGTATGAGCTTCAATGGTCTGTGCTTTGGCATTGGTTGTAATATCACTTTTATCTTTGGATTCATCAATGCCTTGGTCAGTTTCCAAACCATATTTTGCTTCAATTTTGCGGCAAACTTGACTCAATTTTTGGAAATCATAATAAGGGGCAGTACGATTAAATGTTTTGGGATTTATCATATTGTAGGCTATGTGCATATGAATATTGGACGTATTTTTATGCACTCCGCAATGCCGTTGGTGCTCTGAAAAGCCCAAGGCGTCGGCAAAATTCTCTTCTATATCCATGAAAACTTTTGGAGTCAACTTGACTTCATCTTCGGGCCGAAAACTCACCATTAAATGGTAGGTCTTTTCTTTCTTCGTGCGGGTATTTAGGCTTTGAGTTGCTTCAACCTCAATGATGCCGATATGGTAATTATCAGCCAAACAACCGGCTTGCCAGCTGATGAGTGATTTTTCCTCCGGTTGACTTTTAGACTTGGCATCGGCCACATAGAGGGCCAAGGCCCGATAATTATCGTTACCAGGTTTGCGGTCGATACGTTTAGCAATCATAGGGCTGTTATCTTTTCGTCAAGTTGGCGTTTTGTGGCCCGTATTTCATCTAAAAGAGCGTTGCCTTCTTGCCGACCAATGGCTTCTTCTGATAAGGCCAATTTCAAAAGGCCGCCTAAGCGACCCAAATCGGCACTGACCTTAATAATAGCTAAAATAGCTTCTTGGTCGAGCTTGCTTTTGGGTTCGTGCCCTAGACAAACTCGGCGGACAAATTCGGATACGGATAATTTAGCTTGGCCAGCTAATTTCTTGATGGCTTGATACTCTTCATCGTCCATATAGGCTGTTAAAACTTTCTTACTTCCCCGTGGCATTTTGCGTTCTTTCTATTTGGTTTTAGACAACGTTGAGCCCTTCGGGCGAATAAGTTCCCGCCCGGCAGGGTGGGCAGGATTGCAAATTCCAGTACGGACGTACTGGTACTTTGCATATCCTGCCTTCATGCTGTTACCAATAATAATCAAAAATGGTCAATTACTGCCAAACTTGACGGAGAAACAATCACATCGGCAATATTTGGCGAAATTTGGTCATTATTGGACTTTTTTGGCGGAGACCAAAACGATTTTGGTGGAGTTTGGCTATATTTGGGGTTTTCCGCTTGACAAACCTCAACATCTATGGTATCCAAGTAATTAACGGCGTCCTGTGCCTGATCTGGGCTCAAATGGGAATAGCGCATGGTCATTTTTATATCTTTGTGGCCTAATAGCTGACTGACTAAAGCTAATGGCACCCCTGCTTGAACTAACCGTGAAGCAAAAGTGTGGCGCAAAGTATGAAAAACTACCCTGTGACGTCTATCAGAAACGCCTTTATTTAAACCGACAGCTTCAACTGCCCGGCTAAAGGCTTTACACGAATTTTGTTGAAAAATTGGACTTGAAGGGAAATCGGGATTTAGATGCCGTGCGAAAGTATCTGCCGAATGCTGGTTGAGGGGAACAGTTCTATTTGATTTCGTTTTGGTGTCAAGAACAACTAACCTCCCTTCTTCAAGTTGAACATCGCAAGTGGTCAACTTAAAAATTTCTCCAGCTCTAAGCCCAGTATGAAGGGCAATAACGGCAAGATCGTGCCACAGTGGGTTTGAAAATTTTAAGTGAGATAAAAGTTGAGCTGTTTCAACCGGGCTTAAAAAACGAACCCTCTTATTGTCGAACTGAGGCATTTCAAATACGGGAACTTCTCCGGAAAAAAGTCCCCATTTTTTAGCTCTGTGCATGACCCTACGCAAAAGCGAAAGGCAATGATAAACAGTTTGTGGGCTCAAATCTTTTTTTAAAAGCTTGCCCCGCAATTTAACAAGCTCTAAAGGCGTAATTTCATCGAGTAGTTTTTCTCCAAGGGTTGGAGCTACATAATTGTTCCATCGCCCTGTTTCGGAAATGATGCTTCTTCTTGAAGCTGTCGACAAAATTGTGGAACTATAAAGTTCCCATGCTTCCAACAAAGTTGACATTGTCTAATCTCCTTACTTAATGAAAATAATTTGGCGCAAAGGTGCGCTATAGGAGATTATATTCCAATGTAAAAATGGATAGGGTTAGGAGAACATGATGGACACCGGCCTTTCACGCCGGCGACGGGGGTTCAAATCCCCCTGGGGACGCCAAATAAAAACAAGGACTTAGATTGATTTCTAAGTCCTTGTTTCGTTATGGGGCAAATCTGCCCCGCATTCTGCCCCACACATTTGAACAAAATTTATACACACTAAACTAAGGCAATCAAACACCCCCACGTGCGTGGGGAAGACATCAATTGGAACGCTTCCGGCCTCTTTTACGATAGAAACACCCCCACGGGCGTGGGGAAGACGGCACCATCTCAAGAGGGATTTGGGCAGAACCAGAAACACCCCCACGGGCGTGGGGAAGACCCACTCTGTAAGGCCAGCTATATTTACCTCTTAGAAACACCCCCACGGGCGTGGGGAAGACCAAAACCTAGGGGCTACGTTTGGCCAATACTTAGAAACACCCCCACGGGCGTGGGGAAGACCTCTCTCCGCTTTAAGCTCGTCTCGCTCGCTGAGAAACACCCCCACGGGCGTGGGGAAAGATTACTCCTTGTCTATCCATGTCACTTGCCTGTCTTTGTAAAGTTTGGCTAAACCAAAAGCCACGGGCACATCATTTAAGTTCAAGACTTCACCTTCCGAGCTCACTTCATCTAAAATAGTGAAATCCTCCACTTTATTTTTATCCGCGGCCAACTCAGCCGCCCTTTGCCGGGCTTCCTCTTTATGGCCGAAACGTCCCTGAAAAATGAACTCCGTGGGTACGCAACATTTCCGGCCCAAACTCAATTCCCAAGCCGGACGACAAAGGGCCTCGCAAATTTCGGCAATTTCTTCCGGCGGTACGGACAAAATACAAGCAAAACAAGCATCTTGCAAATAAGCCCGGTGAGTTATTTTCGTGCCCGCTCCCACAGGAGAAGTGCCGTCCGCTTTTTTGGGGGTGAGCATTTTTTGCCACGGGTCGCTTTGGTCATAGCCGGAACCAACCATCTGGAAATCACGTAATTGAATTTCTCTTAAAGCTTCCCCAAAGTGCGGCTTACGGTTATAAGAAATGATGTCTTGCGTGTGGCCTTGCATTTTGGCCAGCCACTCCCGCTGTTCGCCTCCGCGCCCGAGGGCCGCGCACAAAAGTCCCAACACTCCCGACCTCGTGGGAAAGGGCAAGCTCTCGCGGCGGTAAAAGCGGGAATCGTGCCCCCACGATTGTAAGGGGCCTTCCAGCCATAGTAAAATATATTCCATGGCCCCTCCCTTTACATTTTGGTTGCTTTGAGAATGTCGGCAATCAAAGCATCAATGGAGTAATTCTCATCTTGGCCGAAAATAAAATCGGCTTTTTTGCCGAAGAGCGAACCGGCCAACTTTTCTTGCTTGGTGAGCCAAGCTTCCAAAGCTTCGATGCTGGGCGCCAAATAACCGTCTTTGGACTTGACCGGCTTTTCAAAAGAGGCTTGGATGCCCTGGCCTTGGCGGACGTAAACATGGGCGTATTCCCACGGACACAAGCCCGTTTGTGTGGTTTGCCGCGCCGAAGGCAGGGCCAAATAAAGGGCTTTGGTGAAAGCCTCGATGGCCGCCGCCATATCTTCTCCGGCAAAACTCTCGTAGAGCTGGCCTAAATCTAGGGAAATATAGCGGTAATAAGTGGCGGAATTATATTCTAAAGAGCCCATGTGCCCAGCGCCGCTGTGGTCGGTTTCAAAATCGTCAACTGCGGTAAAAAAGTCAATTTCATTATTGACTTTGTGGGTTGAAATGGCGTGGGCGAAACGGGTGGCGGCCTCCACATTTAGATCCGGCGCGCTGGCCACCATACGGCCAAAAAGGGCAATATCTAAACCGTCAACTGCCGGTTTAAGGTGCTTTTTGGCCTCGGCGTGAAATTTTTTATCCGCGCCTTTACCGTCCCCGCTGGCAATATCCTTGGTCACAAAATCTTTGCTTTGGGCATATTCGGCCAATTTTTCAATTTCATTTTGCGAGATGAAATAAAGGGTATTGTCAGTCAAGGCTTTGGCCATGATTTCGCCGCACTCGCCGGCTTGAGTTTCGCTTGCGCCTTGGGCCAAGCAAGCTTTGGTGAAAAGATCGGCCAAGTGCTTGGTGCGCACCGCAATTTTAACCCCTAAATCGTTTAAACTAAGGCGGACTTGCCTTTTCCAACATTGTGAGCTGACCCGCGCTCTGGTCACTCCGCCCACGATAACCGATTTCGGGGCGCCAACGTCGTCGCGATTTAGGCAAGTCACCGGAAAAGATTGTAAAATGTGGTATTCAATTCTTATGCTTTTCATTGGATTTTCTGCTTTCATTTCAATCTCCTAATAATTTTATGGGGCCAATTGTAAGAGTCCGCAACCAAAGGCCTTCCCCTTACCTAAGCCGGAAGAAACCGCTCGCAAAAAGGCTTCTTTGTCTTCCACCTCCAATAAGCCCTTCACCCGGGCCTTGCCTAAAGTAAGGATTTGCCTATCTTTTCTGAAACTATCGACAAAAATATCGGCCACTTCGAAATTTTCAGCCACCACCCTAAAGCCCCAGCGACCCGCACGAGAGCTGAACCAATCAGCAACCTCTTGGCGCGTGCGCATGGGGATAAGTTTTCTGGTAGCATTATCTCTTTTCACCGGGTTAACAACTATTTCAAACTGATATTGAGGAAAATCAAAAAACTGAGCCGGTATTTCTTTCGTTTGCATTTGGCACTCAAAAGGCGCCAGAGGTTCCTGAGCCGATAAAACAAGCACTTGTTTGACCAAAGCATCACCTTTCATTTCGGCAAATAAAATGCCGCTTGATTCTTGGAAATCGTTTCGTGATTTGGCAAAACAACTGTATACCACCCGATGCAGGGAATAAGTATCTGTAATTTTGAGTTCTTTACTTTGTTGGCGCGAGAGTTTCAGAAGTGAAAGATACATTATTCGGCCTTCCTTTCCGGGGCGTAAAAATCTTGAGCCCAGCGTAGTTTTATTCTTTGGGTCTCTTCTTCGTCATAGCCGAACCAATGGATTTCTTTCAATAACTGGGCAAAACAAAGGGGGTTTTTGCTCTCTGATTTTGCCGCAATCAAATTCAATAGCGGCCGCAATACCAAGCAGAGCTCCTCTTGGCTACTACAAGCTAAAATACGCCGCAAACGTAAAGCGATAGAGCTCTCCTCCGGCTTTTCGTCCTTACCCAAACAGGCTTTCAGAGCACCGCCCAAATTTTTGGGGCCATCGGCGTTTGCTTTACTGCGGCTCAAGGCCGCACCAATCAGGGCAAAGGCGCGAAGGTCATGTTCGCGGGTGATGTCTATCCCGTAATTAAGAAGTAAATCCCAAGCTTGAGAGGCAGTGTCTGGGTTATCTGCTTTGCGCAATTTTGCGGCATAGCCTGTATCATTTTGGCAACGCTGGAGCGCATAGGTGACGAAACTCTGATAGCGATTTCTTTTTTCTTCCATAAAAACACATCCTTATTGCTCTGGCGTTGATTTTGGGGGAGTTAAATATTTGGCCAGATTTGGTTTTGCCTGCACAAAAGCTTCCAGTTGCCTGGCGGTATCTGCCGGACAAACCGCTTGAAAAGCTTTATTAAAATAAGCGGCAAACTCTTGGCGTAAAGGCAAGAGCTCACCACCGGCGGCGATAGTATTAAAAAGAGCTTGGGCTTTTCGCTCAGCCAAAGCCCAAAAAGTTTGAGTAGCTTTGGCGGCAAAATCTTTTGTCTGATTTTTATCGAGATTTAGTTTGGTGTAATATCTAGCCACACAAGTATATAAAATTTTGGAAATTTCTTCCAATTCTTTCATTTCCAGCTCGAATTTGGTGTAAGCGCTATTCTCCAGAAACTCCATGGGTATAAAGATGCTTGATTCAACGTAGTCATTTTTTCCGGCCACAAATTGTTCTCCGGCATTGGCTGAAACAGATAATCCCCCGGCCCAAAGGCCTACTGAAGGGAAATTCGCTCTTTTTAAACGCGGTAGTGCGGCTTGTAATTGTAGGCAAGTTGTCGCTTGTTTGGTGCTGGCTAAAAAACCCAGTAGCGCGGTCAGCGACCGCCACGGCCTTCTTTCCGGATTAACCCAAACCATAATTGGTTTTTTACCCGTCAAGTTCCCCGCTACCGTTGGATCAATCATCCCGGCAGAATAATCTAAATGGCGAATCCCTTCTGTATAATGAAGGGCGTTTTCCTTTAAAAGGCAAAATCTTGTCAGAGGAATGAATCGTCCTTGCAAACTGCTTTTTAATTTTTGGGCAACGCTGCAATTCTCCCCTTGCGGCATTTCTTCCCATGGCGGAGTGCCTAAGCCTTGCGAAAAAATTTTTTGTTCGGTAATATCTTTACGCGTGAATAAGTTATAATATAAACTTTCACCCAAAGTATTTCCCAAGTAATAACTGTGCAGTAAACCCATGAAGGCCAAACCGGTTCCGCCGGGGCTGGTGGCTGGCTTCCCTTTTTCATTCATTTTCCCCTGGTAACCGGCTGAAAGCACGCAAGTGTTATCTGTTTTCTTGCCGCCCAAGGCAAAGGACATCAACGTCAGCAAAAGCAAAGCTTTTTGAGAATCATCAAGCTCTTTTTCGATGCTTATGTGCGTCAACACTGTTGTATTGCCCACCGCGATTTCCGGCTTCACCGCACCATAAGGTACGCAGGCGGCCTTGGCCACTTGTGGCATCTGCAAAAAAGGTTTTGCTCCGTAAAGATAAAAAGCGTCATACCATTTTTCTAAATATTGCAAAACCGCTTGAGCCAAGCCTTTCTGACCTAGCTGTAACCAATCGGCATCATCTTTGGGGGTATAAGCGGCTTGGGCGATGGCCAATAAAAGCTTCATTAGTGAAATCTTTTCCACCGGGTTGCCGCCAACATTTGGCAAATCGTTCGCCCCAAATATTGTTCGCAGGCTGACTTTGCCCTTGTTGGCAATGGGCACCCAAGGCTCATCAATGAGATTAAAACGATTCTCAATCATATAAGCTCCTTATTTTTCAATAGCCAGACCTAATTTGGGCGTATAAAAAAGTTGATATTTCCCCCTGCACCCGGCAAGGGAATTATCTTCCTGCACTAAAGCGCAATCCGCTATGCCGCCGGCTAAAGCACTGAGTTTTTTGAAAACAGCTGATTTTTGCGCCGGAAATACGTGCTCGGGGATTTTCACGGTTGAGCTCATTAATTCAATGCTTATTTTTTTACATTCTTCAAGTGATAAACGAGGCGTTATCGTAAATTCCCCTCCGGCATAAGGGGAGACCGTAATTTCATCTTTGTTTTGGCTCCACTTTTTAAGTAGTAAAATTTCCTTTTGCTCATTTTCGCTAAAACGGGTTTGGGCCTGTTCGTCACTTAAAGGAGCTATGCCCTTCGTCAAACTGCGTAAGGCTTGGGTGTGGAGCTCTTCTTTTTTCTTGGCCAATTCATTTTGCCAAATAGCGGGGAAACCCTCTTCAGTCCGTTTTATATACGTTTTTTCCAAAAGAGGACGAATGGAAGTTGGCAAGGTTATTTCTTGCAAGTCTTTCCATACTTCATAGCTGCGCCAAAGGACATAAGGAGCATACACATATTGACTTTTACCAAAAGCTTCAATCCCTTGGGCGGCTAACTCGTTTTCCGTGGGACTAAGAATATAGGCCTCGCACTTAATATGTGGCAACCTTTTGATTTGGGCATGGCGATGGAGCCGCCCCAGCCTTTGCAAAAGCATATCCGTTGGACAAAATCGCGCAAAAAGAAGGTCAGCATCAATATCAATGGACTGCTCTAAAACTTGCGTACCAATTAAGATGCGCCCTTTGGCGTAACGATTTTGGTTATTTTTACCAAACAAATCAAGCCAATAATTCTCAATTTCAGCTCTGTCTTGGGGGGTAAAGCGGCTGTGTAATAAACCAATTTCGATGTCCAATCCTCTGGCTTGGGCCGCAAATTCACAATAACGTTCTTGGGCCTCCGCCACCGTGTTTTCAATCCATAACACCTGGCTACCATTTTCAGCGGCCCCAAGGGCCTTGGCTAAAGCTTCGGTATCTTGCATAATCGGGTGAACGGCTACCAAACGAATACTATTGTTAACAATGGATGCCTCTTTTTCGCTATATGATTGCTCCTCCTTCACATAAGCCGAAACCAAAGGATAGGCATTGCTTTGGGCTTCTGCGGCAAGGTCAGGTGGGAATAAGGTCAGACGGCGTTCTTTGGTGAGGGTGGCGCTCAAAATTATAACCGTACAATTAAGGGCGAGAAGCGAGGTGATTAACTCGTCAAGCAGCGTACCGGTATACGTATCGTAACTGTGTACTTCGTCTAAAATTATCACTTTACCTGCAAGACCGAACCTACGCACTGCGGCGTGCTTCACGTTGATAACCGACATAAGGGCTTGGTCTATGGTTCCTACCCCGAAGGGTGCGAGTAGAGCCCTCTTTTTGGTGGCAAACCACGAGTAATCAAAATTGCCATTTTCATGATAAGCGTTTAAACCATAAGATTTCAGCCAAGCTTTGCCGTGCAATAACATATTAATTGCTTTACTATTTTCAGTTGATGGCGCTAAAATTATTTGCAGAAAATTTTGCATGCGTTCGTGAATTTTTTCCGAAGTCAGTTGGGTGGGCAGGGCAAAATAAATCCCGCCCGCTTTCCCTTCCATTAGCATTTTATACCCAGCGTAAAGGGCGGCTTCAGTCTTTCCCAGCCCCATGGGTGCTTCTAAAACATAAAGGCCGGGGCCACTGACCGCAGAATAAAATTCTTTTTGTATTTCGCGGGGTTCAAAGGCGAAAACATCTGAAAAACTGAGCCCGGGCACAATTTTTTTTGGGCCAAAGCCGATGCTTTTAACGACAGTTTCTATTTTATGCGGCCACGCCGGAGATGGCTCGCCAAAGTCACTGCCGGAACCAAGCCAATCAGCAACCATCGTGAGCCCTAAAAGATAATTCATGGTTATTTCATCTGCGGCAAAAAAAGGTAAAGCCTTACTTCCGTAAAAAGACACCAGTAAATCACGTGCGCAACGTACTCGTTCTTCTTGCCAGCCTGTGCCGCCAAAGCCTTGAAAGGTCTCCTTTTGAATTAAATTTTGGAACCTTTCATGGTGTTTGCCAACAATATAGGCCAACGCCTCATTGGTATGATTAAAAAGAGCCCTAACAGTTAAGGCTGAAAGGTTAGAATGACCTCCCCAAGAATCTTCATCAAGAGGGTTTATGCTTTCAAGTTCGGTAATATCTGGCTGGATTTTTTTCTGAAAAGTCGGGCAGATTTTTCCAATATCATGAAGGAGAGCCGGTAAATCTGCATATTGGGGGAGAGAAGAAGTTAAGATTTTAGGGGTCAGCTTGAGAAGCTCGCGAGCCACCGAGGCAACAATACAAGAATGTTCAAAAACGCTATAGCCAATTTGCTTTTTGCCACTTTCATCTTTATAAGTTTTGGCATAACATTTTTCATACGCAAGCAATGTGGCCTCAAGGTTAGGTTTTGTTTTTTTTACCTTGAAAAACATAAGCACCTACAAATTTTATTTTGGTATTATTGCATAATAATAAATAGTATAGCTTACGATATGACAAGAGGCAATCAAAAAGGATAATCCACTTAGGGTTGAGCATGAAAAGCGTTTCCATCAAGTTTAGCTTCGGGTAGGGCTTGGACAGGCCAGAGAGCCGCTGGCGTCGTGACGCCCTTTTTTCTTGGTGGGAACAGGAAGTTTTCTCTTCGTTCTTAACACTCTTTCCCCCAAGCTATATCCGGCCAAAACTTGACTGATACGCATGATTAGCTCTTGGTAAATAATACAAGTCTCCCCCAAAATAGGCTCTAATTGCGGCAAGCCATAGTCATCCTCAATTTGGCCATGTTTGCCAGCAATGTATTTATCCACCAAGCCACTTTCTAAAGGCGCTGATGCTATTAAAATCCCAACGACGGCAGGAGTGAAAATGGAAATTAACTAAAGACATAAGCGACTCTCCTCAATAATTTTTCAACAATTCAGCTAATTGTTTTTTGATATCTTCCCGCAACCACTCAGGCACCAGCACCTTAGCTTCCGCGCCGAAGCTTAAAACCCAGGAAAGTATTTCCGGCTCACTTTGAGCTTTGATAGTCAAAAGCAAAGAGCCGTCATCTCGGAGGCTAACTTCCTGCTCACTGCTCCAGCGGCGATCATAAACATAAGCGGCCGCCTCCGGCGTAAAAAGCACCTGCACTGTAAAGCACTCGCCCTTGATGGTGCCAAAGGGACCGGGCCCGGCGTCTGTATGGGCGTCTTGCGGCTCCGGTAAATCAGTGAAAGGACGCTCGGTTAGTTGTACATCTAAACAACGTTGTAAATAGAGCGAAAGGGAGTTTTTGTATTTTGGCACAGCCTCGCCACTACCGTCCACTTCCCAGCCGGAAAATGAAAGACTTTCGCGGAAGGAAACAAGGCGCATGGGGGCAAAACTAAAGGTGCGGGCCGGGGCCGAGGGGCTCCGTTTATAAGTTACGATGCAGACCTTTTGCTCCCGAATGCCGCGCAGAAGTTGACTGTATTGCTTTTCAAAAGGCGCGTAATCAATATAACCTTTATAATATGTTTGGGCAATGCCGGTTAATTCACGAGCTGATTTTGAAGGGGAACAGGCGTCTTTATCTCCCAACAAACTACTGATTCCTTTGGGTAAAATTTGCAGAAGCATATTGCGGCAGAGATTAATTTGCATGAGCTCCTTAAGACCAATATCCAATTTCGTCTCCGGCAAAATAGCCAAGCGGTAGTAATGCTCACGATTTTTAATGATGGGGCCTTCGAGTTTGCCGTAACCGGAGGCTTCCATTTGGTTAAGCAAGCGCAAAGTCGTTTGCTTGGAACACTCAAGCGTGGCGCTTATTTCCGTGACCGAAATTTCTCTCCTGCCGCGCACCATCAAAAGAGTGTAGAGCGACAAAAGCTTTTCGCCGGATGTTTTGTCAGAACGTTTAGACGGCATGGTGATTCTCCTTAAAGTTGCCGCTTTTTAATACGCGGTCATATAAAACAATAGATGCGGCCACTGAAACATTGAGGGAAAATTCTCCGGGCAACTGCACCATCTCATGGCAGTTCTGGGTTTTGCCAATCAAAACTGGAACGATATAAAAGATCAGTACCTGTCGTATCCAAATTTTTCAGCCAGGAACGTTTCGATCCTTGTTAATAATTGGCACCCTCCAAAGGCCTTATACTCAATTGAATCTACTGAATCGGGGATGTGGACATTACGTAATGATACACACCCAAAAAAAGCTTCAGTTCCGATTGAAATCACTGAATCAGGGAAGTGGACGTTGTTTAATGATACACATCCCCAAAATGCTTTTTCTTCAATTGAGGTTAACGAATCAGAAAAACGGAGGTCGGTTAAAGCTCTACATTCCGCAAACGTGTGCGCTTCGATTTTGGTTACAGAATCGGGGAAGCGCAGGCTGGTTAATGCTTCACACTCCGCAAACGCATGCGCTTCAATTTTGGTCACTGAATCTGGGAGGCGCAGGCTGGTTAATGCTCCACACTTCGCAAATGCGTGCGCTTCAATTTTAGTTACCGAATCGGGGATAGCGATGTCAGTCAGGGACTCACACCCCCGAAATACCGCTCTTCCGATTTTTGTAATCGAACCAGGAAGACGGATATCAGTTAAGGCTTTACACTCCAAAAATGCCCGCTCTCCAATTTTGGTCAGCGAATCTGGGAGGCGGACACTGACCAAAGCCGAACACAGGCAAAAGGCGTCCTCTCCAATTTTCGTCAGGGAACTGGGGAGATGTATCTCGGTCAGGGCGAAGCACTCCGAAAAGGCTCGGTCTCCGATTTTCGTCAACGAATCCGGGAAGTTGACGCTGGCCAATGAGTGACACCAGTAAAACGTCGCCGTTTTGATTTTGGTCAACAAAACGGGGAGGCGGACGCTAATTAGAGAATAACAGGAATAAAAGGCCCTGTTTCCAATTTCCATCACTGAATCAGGAATATGGACACTGGTTAATGATTCACAGCTCCAAAAAGCCTTAGCCCCGATTTTGGTCAGCGAAGCAGGAAGGTGGATTTGGGCTAAGGATTTACAATTGGAAAAGGCCCATTTCCCGATTTTGGTCAGCGAATCAGGTAGACGGACACTGGTTAAAGCTTCACAGCTCGAAAATGCGAACGCTCCTATTTTGGTCACCGAATCAGGAAGGTGGATATTACTTAGTGATTTACACTCCGAAAACGTCCGAACTCCGATTTTCGTCAGCAAGTCGGGCAGACGGATATCTGTCAAAGCTTCACACTCCGAAAACGCGCGTGCTCCAATTTTCACCACCGAGTCGGAGAGGTGGAGACTGGTCAGGGCTTTACACCCCGAAAACGCGCTGGCCTCAATTTCCGTCACCGAATCGGGAAGGGTTACTGAAGGGCCGATCACCTCAGAGGCGGCATAGAGTAGCAAACTTCGGTCATTGTTGTACAACATTCCATTTTCAAAATGCCAGTTCCCCCCTGATATGATTACTTCTTTTAGAGAAGATTTCGCGAAGGCTCCGGGGCCAATTTTCGTCAGTGAATCCGGGAGGCGGAGACTGGTTAAGGATTTACACTGCCCAAACGCCCATTCCCCAATTGAGGTCAGCGAATCGGGGAGGCGCAGGCTGGCGAGGGATTCACAGTCGTAAAACGCTTCGTCGCAAATAATTTCAGTGCCGTCCGGAATGATATATTCCTTTAAATCTTTTCCCGCGCGGATTAATTTTTTGCGGTCCGCACTAAAGGTCACTCCGTAATCGTCCACCCATTCCCCGTCTTTTTCAAAGGCTTCGGTGGAAATGTTTTCGGCTGAAAAAGGTTTCATTACTGTTTCTCCTCTTCGCTATTTGGTTTTTGCCCTTCTAAAGCACCCAAGAGCACATCACGCATTTCATCAAAATGTTCGTTTATGCACTTCTCGTCCCAAACGTCTGCCTTCATCATAAGATACTGCTTTACGCTGTCAATTGGCTTGTCTGTATAGAATTCCTTTTTCCACTTAGGCGGCCGATTCCCAAGCTGTGAATTTCTGCTGTGGCTAATCAAACAAAGATTGCCAAAGGAATCTATTATGTTTGGTGGCAATTTATCTCCGAGTTCTGGATTTTGAGGATAATGGTGCTCCACAGAACTGCGAAAAGTAAATTCAAAAACTTTAACCTTATCTTCATTTTTATGCTTAACCCACAAAAGATAATCAAGATAATTAAATACAAAATTGTTCGCAATATTACCGAATAAAAGTAATTCATCATTAATATCGTTTTTCGGGGCCTGACAAAATCCTTTACAAAGGTCTTCATGATTTTTATAAATTATGTCGTAATAATCCATGTTGTTAGCGCTCAAGAAACGGTCGAACATAAACGACTTGGCCACTCCCTCCAAATAATCTAAATATGGCGTGACTTCAACTTCTGCGCCGGGTAATCTGAATAAATAATTTAAGGCAGCGCCGAGCCAATACTTATAGTTTTGCGTTGGGGCGGAGACATGAAAAGCCGCTTGGAGCATAAGAATTTGTTTGTTTGCGGGGCCGTCAAACTCGTCCTCAGCATCTTTATTATTAAATGTACAAACATACGAAGCTGTTTCATTTTTTTTCATTCTTTTCAAACTCCAACAGCCTTTATCTTGGCAATTCGTCTTCATGTCGAAATCTCGTTTAATAATATAGTGATCGTAAAGGAATTTACAGCGAAGTAGAGCGAAAGCAAATTCTTTAACCCTCGCCTTTCCATCTTCACCATCCCCTTTAAGTATATTATCTTCAAATGTTTTAATGAGCCTTTTATCGTCCAAAGGAATATCTTCAATGAGTTTTTTTGTTTCTTCCAATGAGTTTTTTTGGGCTTCGGAAAACATATAAACTCGCAAAACTTGAAGCAAAAAGTTGGAAAAGTTGATTATTGAACTAAACCTGTCCGGCTTTTCCTCCTCGGGTTTACTGCCAGGAGGCTGACTATTCTTTTCGCTTTCTGTCGGTTGTGAACCGATAATTGAAGCAAGATCATGTGGTTCGGTATTTTTTTCAGAGTCGGATTGCCCTTGTAGTATACTGTTCAAATCGGAGAATTTTTCTATAACCAAACCCTCCCAGTTCGCACCAAAAATTTCGGTACGCTGACCCGGCAAGAAAGCTGTTTGCACATATTTTTCCATGTTAGCGCAAGCTTCCCAGATAGCATTGAAACATTTTCTTTCTGCCTCATCTGTAAGTGTTCCCAACATTCTAGCTTTAATAATTTCGTGTTGTTCCAGTTGCTCGCCCCGGCTGTTCATAATTTCAAAATAATGGTTCAGATCCGTGCCTTGGGGAACTTCAACCCGTATAATTTGCACTTGATTAAATAAAAAAGTGCAAAACTTCTCACATTTAAGGCTACTTTCTTTGAGCAATTTGGGAAGAGTGCTTTCAATAATATTATAGCCATTTAAAATAGCCTCATTTATTTCCTGCGAACCACAAAGTTCAGCCGTCTTTCCCTCAAAAATTTTTGCTAAAGTCCGCTGGGAGCGTGGGCGGCACTCAAAACCAATCGCCGATTCATTAAGCTCAACATCTAACGTATTGCAATTTATCTCCTTTTTAGAATTTTGCAGACAAGAGAGTAAAAGGAACAGAGTGGTTAACCGTTGTTGCCCATCAATGGTTTCATAGATTTCATCGGTTTCATCTTGCTTTTTAAACACGACCAGCGTGCCGATGTGGTAATTGGTATTATCCTTGGAATCATCCTTGGTATAATCTATTATGTCTTGAATAAGTTGAATAATTTCCCCTTCTTCCCAAGCGTAATTTCTTTGGTAGAGCGGGATAATATATTTTGCCTCACCATTTAGAAGCTTTCCAACGGGAAGCAGTTTAATACCTTGTTTAGCTTGTTCATTATGACTGGACATTTGTATCCCCTCCTTTAATATATTTCATTTTTTGAAACAGGTCTTCGATTTTTTCCGTTCCGGTTGAACAGTTCTTCGGCACAACCGGAAGGCTGTAACTTAGGAAATCAGATGGTTGGATTGCTTCTTTAAGCAGTTTAAAAAGATTGCAACCCCAGACGGCATAATTATCAGCACTGGCCAATTGTAAAGTGGCCCGATTTAAACGAAGGCTATAGGCCCAGATAAAAATCTTTTCTACGGCCCTTGAGATTTCCGTATAGCCGAATTTATCAATATAATAAATCAGTAAACAGTCAAACATCATTCGCACATATCTATCGCCGGTGCGGTAACGGCCCTCATATTCGTCGATAGCACTTAAAATTTCCTTTGCGTATCCGGGATATTTGTCTTTCTCAACAAATTGGCGCACAAAATTTGCCTGTGTGTTTTCTTCTACCATTTTTTGATAATGTGCTATCATTTCAAAAAACCGCCAACCATTGATAACAGTCTGATTCAACTGAAATGGAAAACCCAAAAAATGCCCGTCAATACGTTCATATTGCTGATTATAACAATCGACAAAATGGTGGAGCATGTGAAATTGTTCGGCGTAAGGGTAGCGTGAATTATCCAGATTGACGCCTTTAAATAAACCTACGTCTTTTTTACGAAAATAGCGCGCCGACTTGCCATTCGACCAGTTGCGAATACGGTATAAATATTGAGAAAAAAGGGCGGCCAGTTTTGGAGTTTCACAATTTTCCCACGCGGCCACCGCGCTCTTTTTGAAGCTCTCATCTTTTGGCGAAAACGCCCGCAGGTGGTAGGCTTTCAGCAAATCGTGCGGTTCCAGTTCTCGCCCCCGGGCGTTTTGTGAATCAAAAAATTGAAACGCTTCGGAAAGTTCCGTCAAAGTAACGACAACGACTTCACACTTATTTAAAAGAAAATTAATGTGCTCTTCGGTAAAATCAGCTCGCTCGATAAGGCGGCAAATTTCACCGTAGTTGGCCCGAAGGTTAGCTTTGGAAATTTCACTTGTAAAGCGAAATTTTTCCATGTTTTTTTTAAAGTCGCACAAACTAACTTTAAAGTCACTACGTTCCAGTTCACTTGCACGCAGTTCAAACAAGGCCTGCACGGTCAACAAAAGAGTTATAATTCTCTGTTGACCATCGACAATCTCGTGCTTTTCATTTTTTTTGTAAAGTACAATCGTTCCAAGGCGGTAAGCAAGTTTATCTTTAAAAGTAGCGATATCGGTAAACAGTTGAATAATATTTTTTTGAGTCCATTTATACGGACGTTGATATTCAGGGATAGTTAAATTCGTATCCGAGAGAAGGTCTTTAACCGGAACCCTTAGCACCTCTAACTGTATATCTTTTGGCGACGATGAAGCGTGTTCTTGACTCATTAAATAAACCTCCGTTCAAGTAAAGGCTGAAATATAATTCGCCTTTTAGTTTGTGTATTATTTTAAACTAACACTCTATATTTTTAAAGGCAATGGAAATATTCACCTTAAATTATTACAATTTTTGCTTATAGCCCAAGGCAATCTGCCCTCAAAGCAACTTCCAACGAATGCTAAAAATCTCTTCGACTGTGTGCGAAAATTCAAGCCTGGCTTCGGCTTGTTTGATTAATTTTGCAAACTCTTTATCAACTCGGTCGCAGATTTTAAAATATTCCGCTCTTTTTTTAGCCTGTTCTTTTTCCAATTTATGAATATAGCGTTGCGTGGCCAGTCCGTTCTCCATCTCTTGTTGAATGGAAAGTTTTTCCAATGCCAACAAGACTCTAACCGTGCTTTGGGCAGACGCAATTTCTTTTTCAAGATGTTTCAGCTCTTGATTTATTGGCTCTTTAATATCAGCCGCCCAAAAATAAAGCTTCTCCAGCTCCTCATTGTAATAATCCAAGTTTAGTTGCTTGGCTTTCTCAAGGCAAAAAGCCACTGCTGAACCTTCAAGATGTTTTACTTCCCCAGCTAGCGTAGCTATTTTCTTGGTCATTCGGACGAGTTTACCTTGTTTCGCCGGAATTAACATCAGACGTTCACACTGTTTTTGGTCAAGGGCTGTTCCGTCATCAGTTACAGCGCTAAACACCAGCTTTTCACCAGTATCGGCCGATTTAATATTGAGCTTGGATAACTTTAGCCAACCTGCTTGGGCACGTAAGCTGTTTAAATCAGATAACTGTCCGTTGTAACTATCATAATCAAAAATGATTTCTCTAAGGGGCAGAGAATGCGCCTTGATTTCGTCAATAAAGTTTAAAACCAACTCACTATCTACATTTAAAAAATAGCCGCTATTTTCGTCCGCTTCTTGCCAGTTATAATAATAGCTTTTGCCTTCATACGAAAAACCACTATCGTCGGCAAAATGATTGGCGTTTGGCAGTGCTCCATGGCAAAAGGCTTTTAGCTTAACACCATGTTCGCTTAGTCTCAACTCGATTTTTTCTCCGCGGGTTTCAAGGCGTGCGGCAATATCTTCATCAAAATATTCAAGTAATTTTTTACGGGCATTTGTAGCTTTTTCTTTAATAAGACCACTTAGTTCATCTTGAAGATCTTCAAACTCAGCTTCAATTTCTTCGGTATGCCGACACTTTTGCAAAATATCGTTAATCCGTTTTTCAATAGAGATTCCAGATTCAATTGCGCCTAAGATTTCGTCGCTGGCCCCAAAGACATCGTTAAAAAGTTTAAATTTCTTTTCAAGCAATTCAAAAACTAACTGGTCAGCCCGGTTGCGCCTGTTTAAAAAATTAACGACAATCACATCATTTTTTTGGCCATAACGATGAACCCGCCCAATACGCTGTTCAACCCGTTGCGGATTCCAGGGAAGATCATAATTAATTAACAGTGAACAAAATTGCAAATTCACACCTTCAGCTCCTGATTCCGTCGAAATCAAGATAGTGCTTCTGTTTTTAAAGTCATCAATAATCGCCGCCTTCATATTAGCTGTTTTAGAATTTGATATCCTTTCGCTACCTTCATTCTTTGTAACCCATTGTTTATAAATACATTTAGAATCAGGATCGTTGTTTGAGCCATTGAGTAGAGACAGTTGCCCTTTATAACCGTTGGCCTCCAACAATTCCTGAAGATATTTTTGCGTGCGACAAGACTCGGTAAAAATAACGGCCTTACGTTGGCCGCCAAGGATTTTAACTTTTCTAAATGCCTTCGCCAGAACCGCCAGCAATGCTTCTCCTTTGGCATTTTTGCGAATATTTTTAGCAAGATTACGATAACCTTCCAGCTCTTTAATTTCCCTACTTATGTAACTTGGGGTTATGGGCGATTCACTTGTTTCAAAGCAATTTTCCTCAACAATTTCGCCGGTATTTTCATAGTCTTTCAGGCTTTCAACTCTCACGGCTTCATTTCTTTTCAAGCGCTCGATCATCTTATCGAGCGTTTCGGCTATAGCAAAAGAAGATGAGGCTAATATTTTACGGACAACAAGCGTTACCAGATGCCTGCCCTCCGGTTTAAAAGACGCTATATCGTCTCGTTGCAAATATTCTGAAATCGATTTATACAACTCCTCCTCTTGAGCGAAGGGAGTAAAATCCTGAACCAGAGAATGACGGCGCGTGAATCTGATACCTCCTTCGTCTTGAACTTGTCGCCTTAAAGTTCTATGACAAATTTTTGAGAGACGAGACCGTAACATATATAAATTTTTATCTGTTTTACCATCGACAAACTGGGATTTGAAAGATTCAACACTACCCAAAACATATGGGTCAATAATCGACACCAGGCCATGCATCTCAAGTAGTGAATTTTGCAAGGGGGTGGCGGTTAATAAAATTTTCTTGCGCCCCGCCAGCGCGTGTCGCAGGGTTTTGGCTATTTTGGCCCCATTTCTTTGCCACACGTTACGAAGTCTATGGGCTTCATCAAAAACAACAAGATCCCATTGAATCTCTTTCAAGGCGCTACTCTTGCTGGCAGCAAATTCATAAGAACAAATAAATGCCCGAGGGTTATCTTTAAGGTCAAATGGATTTTGTAAGGGGTTTATTTTTTTAGCTTTATTATAAGAAGACGATTCCAAAATACATGATGGGATATTGAATTTTTCCAATAATTCTTGTGACCACTGATTCCTAAGCATCGCCGGAACAATTAAAATAATTTTGCGGTTTCGTTCAGCCCATTTCTGGGCGATGACCAAACCGGCCTCAATCGTTTTACCGAGCCCAACCTCATCAGCCAACAATACGCCTTGAGAAAGCGGCGATTTCAGAGCGAAAAGAGCGGCTTCCACTTGATGAGGGTTCAGGTCAACTTTTGCAGTGCTAAGTGATTTAGTAAGGTTATCTTTCACCGAACCATCAATCGTCAAAAAGTTCGCGAAATAAGCTAGTTGATGTGCCGCATATTTCGTTTTTTTAGCTGTATTATTTTTTTGCAGATTCATTTTAGTAAAATATTTCAACTGAATTTTTGTAATAGCTTCACGGCTTTGCGGTTGTCAACCTGCTTTGCGTAGGCCAGAAGATCGAGACCTTCATCATTTGTGGCGCGCGCATTAGCCCCGTTTTCTAAAAAAACTTCCAAAAGCTTTAATTGATTATTTTCAACGCAATAAAAAAGCCTTTCTTCATCAGCTTTTGTCATCTTAATGCCCAAGGAAAATAGGAATTTGAGATTTTTAACTTTGCTATGCCAACTTATTTGCCCGAAAACGCTTTTCCCCTCATTATCTAAGGCGTGAATATCCGCCCCAAATTCGATCAACAGTTTTACAATTTTTAGGTCTCTCGTATCTGCCAACCACATAAAATCATTTGCCCCGTCTTTGTCTTTGCCATTTATTTCAAAGCCATATTCTAAAATTAATCGAGCTATTTTACATCCATAGTTGGCATCCACACACCTTACGCCTAGCCACATGATGCTATGTTGCATGGGGCTTCTATAGTTTACATTATTATAGGTATCCAAAAGTAATTTCAAAGTACGAATACTATTACATTCAGCAGCCAACATGGCCGACGTATTCCCCTCAGAATCCACCGCTTCTATGTCTGCCCCATGTTCAAGCAAAATTTTGACCGCCTCACAGTTATCACGTATGGCTGCGAACATCAAAGGGGTAAAGCCTCCCCATCCGAAGGTTTGCGCCTCTGTATCCGCCCCATATTCCAACAATACCTTAATGATTTCAGGACTATCTGAAGCCATATGCAGAGCACTTCTACCTTCATCCCATTCTTGAATATTCGGGTCAGCTCCATTTTCAAGCAAAAACTTGACACTCGTAAAATTCTTATTTTCTGCGGCATAAATAAGAGCTGTTTTCTCTTTAGGTTGGTTCCTTTTAAACTCGTCGCTCGCTTTATACTCCTCAGTAAAAATTCCCATTTCTGAATCCGAAAAAAAACGTTGCGCATTGATGTTGGCCCCATTGTCCACTAAAAGACGAACTATCGGCTCATCATTTAACTTGGCTGCCAACGTTAAGGCTGTGTGCCCGAAACCATATTTTCTTGTATACTTAGCTGTTTCCCTGTTTTCAATATTCGCGCCGAAATCTAAAAGAAGCTGAACGATTTCCTTTCTCTTATGACCAATGGCCACAAAAAGTGGCGTTCGTCCATTTTTCAACGGCGTCTCAGGGTCAACTCCGCTTTTGAGAAATTTTTCAACTTGGACAACATCGCCTTTGAGTATAGCTCTAAAAAACTTAAGTGTGTTTTGCATAGCTACCTATCTTTCGGTAAAATATTTCAACTGAATTTTTCTAATAATTCGCAAGCCTTATGATTGCCAAGCTGCTCAGCGTAAGTCAGAAGGTCAAGCCCTTCATCATTTGTAGCGCGCACATTAGCCCCGTTTTGTAAATAGACCTCCAACATATCCAGTAAACCGTCTCGAACATAGATAAAAAGCACTTCTTCATCGGCCCGGCTCATGGTCGCGCCTTGGGAAAAAAGAAATTGCGCGATATGAACCCTGGAGATATATCTTATGGGCACAAACTGGCCCAGCCACCCCATCATAGAGTTTGGCGGGAGATCGGCCTTCGTTCGGCCTAAAACCGTTTTGCCTCGTCCGTCTTGGGCCTGTATATCTGCCCCCAATTCAATAAGCAATTTAATGGTTTCTAAGGAACAAAAGTCAATTATACGCATAAACTCCGTATCGCCGTTGACGTATTCCGCATTTATATCGACAAAACCGTGGTCTATAATCGTTCTGATAACACTTTCGTTACCGTCCTTGGCTCCTAAAAATAAAATGCTCTGCCCGAGTGGGCTTCTATAATTTACATTACCAGATGTCTCCAACAGTAATCGCAAAGTGTTGGGTGCCCCCCATTCAGCCGCGCACATGGCCGACGTATTCCCCTCAGAATCCACCGCTTCTATGTCTGCCCCATGTTCAAGCAAAATTTTGACCGCCTCACAGTTATCACGTATGGCCGCGGACATCAAAGGAGTATAGTCTCCCCATCCAAAGGTTCGCGCCTCTGTATCCGCCCCATATTCGAGCAATATCTTAATGATTTCAGGGCTATCCGAAGCCATGTGCAAAGCACTTCTACCTTCATTCCACTCTTGAATATTCGGGTCAGCTCCATTTTCAAGCAAAAACTTGATACTCGTAAAATTCTTATTCTCTACGGCATAGATAAGAGCTGTTTTCTCTTTAGGTTTGTTCCTTTTAAACTCGTCGCTCGCTCTATACTCCTCAGTAAAAATTCCCATTTCTGAATCCGAAAAAAAGCGTTGTGCATTGACATTGGCCCCATTGTCCACTAAAAGATGAACTATCGGCTCATCATTTAAACTGGCGGCCAACGTTAAGGCCGTGTGCCCGTAACCATATCTTCTTGCAGTTTCAGAGGAAGCTGTGGCATTTGTAGTTTGAAACATATTCCGAGCTTCAATATTCGCGCCAAAGTCTAAAAGAAGCTGAACAATTTCTTTTCTCTTACAACCAACAGCCAAGATTAGCGGAGTTCGCCCCTTTTCCAGCCGCGCATTTACATCAATGCCGCCTTTAAGACATTTTTTGACAAGGCCCACATCACCTTTACGTATGGCATGACGAAATTTAGGTATGTTTTGCATAAAGTTTATCCTTTTTTTATATTACAGTCGGCTGAATAGAGACTACCAGCTAAACTCAGTGTTTACATATTTCCCATCCACGTTTTCAAGATACTAAAACATCGTTCCAAATCTCGGAATTTTAAAAAATTTTTCAATTCCCAACTGATAATATAGAGACTATTGGCCAAAGCTGGTGCTATCATATTTCTCGCAAACGCATTAAAATACCAAAGTATCGTTCCAGATTTTGGAATGATACTTTAGGGAAAATGTAATAATACACACTGCACTAAATAATTATCTTCCAAGTGATTTGTGTGGCTCGATCACTTTCACTTTTACTTGCGGAGTAAATTTAAACCTGTTTTCAGACATTTCAACTTTCATTCCCCACTTGGCGGTGGCGAATTTTTGGGCCAGTTCGCGGGCAGTGGGGTCGTGGGGGCTGAAGTGAATTTCAGTTCCCGTGTCGCGGATGGTGCCTCCGCTTGGTAGGGTGAAGATCACCGTTCCTTTGGCGTCGATTTTTGTTCGTATTGGTGGGGTGTTGGGTGGTGTTTCACCGGGGGATTTGGCTTGTTGGGCTTGAGTTTGTAGCGCAAGGGCTTCTTGCTCCATGAGTTCATTCATTTTGCTAATGCTCAGTAAAGCTTTTTTGTGGCTATAGGCTATGCCGTTTGTATCGATAATTTCCTTTTGCTTTTGTTGGGATTGTTGCTTGATGGTCACTGCCGCTTGGCGGTTTTTTTCGTAGTCTCGATAAAATCGCTCCTCATCTTCTCTGGCCTTCTCCGGCTCGACCTTGACCTTCTTGGAACGCAAAATGGCCAACGCCACTTCATCACCTTGACCGGCTCGATGTTGCAGGAACTTGGCCCATGAGCTATACGGTCTGGCTTCCCGGATTTCCCTTTGCTTATCGCGATGCAATGCCCGTGACTGTTCCAGCTCTGTTTGCTCCCCGATTTTAATATCGTGGAGCAATTTCATCTTATGCGCTGGCAACATGGCATAACTATTGATAATTTTGCGCTTGTCGCCCCACTTCGTTTTAATCGCTTTAAACGCTTCTTTTTCAGCTACTTTTATAGACTCCAAGTCGGTTTTGCGCTGGGCCAGCTCAGCTTTGTATTGTTCATACAAATTATCCCGCTCATAACCCAAATAAAGTGGCACGGCTGTATAGCTTTTTTCAGCTTTAACTGTGCGGAGTAGCTCTTGAGAGGGCGGGCAAAATGGCCCGAGGCTTTTCTCTAAATTAGCTTTGCTTAAACTTCGGTCGATGTCGCTAGCCTTGGCTCTGTGTTTGCCAAAACGGTCTTGAAACGCTAAGCCGTTGCCACTAAGCTTGATTTCCAAGCCCAACTTGAGGGTGACAACGTGGAATTCTTCCCAAGTCGTTGCTGTGGCCACATCCTCCAAAATTTTTGCTTTCTGCTCTAAGGCATAATTAAAGAGAGATTGTTGCCCCGTATGGGCTTCAATGGTCTGTGCTTTGACATTTGTTTTGGCGCTACTTTTTTCTTTGGATTCATCAATACCTTGGTCAACTTTTAGGCTGAAACGAGATTCCATGGCCCGACAAATATTACTCAGTTTTTGAAAATCTCGGAAGGGTTCATGGCGATTAAAAGTTTTAGGATTTATCATATTATAGGCCATGTGCATATGAATATTTGACGTATTTTTATGCACTCCGCAGTGACGTTGGTGCTCAGAAAATCCCAAGGCGTCGGCAAAGTGCCGTTCAATTTCTTGGAAAACTTCTGGGGTCAGTTTGACCTCGTCTTCCGGGCGAAAACTAACCATCAGGTGGTATGTTTTTTCTTTTTTCGTGCGGGTATTGAGATTTTGCGTGGCCAAGGCTTCGATAATTCCCAATTGGTAATCGTCAGCCAGACAACCGACGTGCCAACTGAAAAGCGATTTTTCTTCTGGCTGGCTTTTCGATTTAGCGGCGGCCACATAGAGGGCCAAGGCCCGATAATTATCGTTACCCGGTTTGCGGTCGATACGTTTGGCAATCATAAGGCTTTAACCTTTTCATCAAGTTGGTGCTTCGCGGCACGTATTTCATCTAAAAGAGCGTTGCCCTTTTGCCAGTCAAGGGATTTTTCCGCCAGTGCCCATTTTAAGAGCCCACCTAAACGACCTAAATCGGCACTGATTTTAATTAGGGCCAAGACAGCTTCTTGGTCTATTTGGCATTTGGGCTGATAACCAAGACAAACTCTTCGAATAAATTCAGATATAGAGAGATGAGTTTGCGTAGCTAAATTGGCAACTCTTTTATACTCGTCTGGAGTGACGTAAGACTTTATCACGACCTTGCCAGGAGAAGGCATAGGCACCTCCATTCTTTAATGAAACGCTAATTAATCAGCGTTTCATTAAATTTGTAAGCGTTGAGACGATAGGTGAATAAGCCCCCAAAGGGGCAGGATGGTAAATGGGCGGACGGAGTAGGCCCACTTTACCTATCCTGTCTTCATGTCGTTATCAAAAATAACCAAAAAAACCGAAAATGCTACAATAGTGGTAATGTTGGGCAATACTTGGCAGTATTTGGCAGTACTTGGCAAGTCTTGGCAATTGTTGGCAATATTTGTCTATATTTGGCCATAAGTCGGAAGTATCTACTTCCGCCCAATGTTTGATGAAAGCGGAATCAATTATTCAAAATGATCACCACTAAATTCAATTTTTGGGGACATTCCAAACGTCCTTTTTTTATTGGGTTACGAAAAAAACGAAATAAACGAAAAAACTCAGACCAGTGGCTTTTTATTATTTTGTCGTTCCATTTATCTTATTAATTTTGGTAGTAATTTTATTTGAAAGCAAAGGGGTTGTCTGACAAAGATAGACGTTTTTTCGCATTACGAAGTAAACGAAAAAACTTAATCCGACAGCCTTTAGTTATTTCGTTTATTTCGTACAAAGTTTGTTTCCGAGCAAAAAAATCATCTGCCGGGGTGATTGCTTTGTTAAGTCATGGAAAAAACAATGTAAAATTAAAAACATTTTATCCGGTAGCCTTCCGTTATTCCATTATTTCGTTTTTTTCGTTTATTTCGTATGCAGTTTTATTTTCGAATAGAGAAATCACTTGACGAGGGCGGCCACCACTTTTTTGTTTCGTAATGGTGAGGCGACGTTGTGATTCTAACTGCTGTAAAATGGGTTGAAGTTTTTCCTTGGGGATATTCCTGTTCAACGCAGCACTAAGTTCAGTTGACGAGAGCGGGCCTGCTCGTAAAATTTCCATCACCTTTTCTTCAAGTGGGTTGGCTGAACGATCGCCAAAAATATAAAGAGCCGACTCTTGGGCGTAACGCCACATGGCCAGAGCCGCATGAAGGTGTTCTTCATTTATCTGAGCCGCTCCCGCCAACAGAGCGTAAGCCAACGCCAAGCGTAAGGTTTGAGCTTCGGCCCGATTGATAAGGCTACCGGTAAAGCCGTTATGCTCCTGAGATAATTTTGGATAAATGCCCTGCCATAAAGCGAGTGCCCTTTCCGACAAAATTATGGTTCCCCGGTTTTGTGCTAAGGATACCAGTCGCCACAGTTCACGTTGCATGGGGGCCAACTCAGCCTCGGGCATTCGGGAAGGCCAAGCTACCAACTTGGAACGGCGGGCGCAAATCCAGAGGAAACGATTTCCAAAACCATTGACCGCTTGAATTTCTCCAAAGGCGGCGGCCAATTCTTGCATCGTAATATGAGTGACGATATTGATATGAGCACCTCGAACGATAACGGGATTATTTTTGGTCAGAGGAGCGTAGTCCCCGGAATCCCAAAAGCACCTAATGCCCATTGACAGGGTATTACCTTCTCGCCTGGTACAAGCCAGACCGCTGGCAAATTCTTCGTCGAAAATCATCAAACGCTTGTCGCTTTTTTCTCTAATGACTTCGTTTGGGTTTTGCCGCTGCCACTTGTCACGCTCTTCGTCTGATTCATCGCGAACATAATAGGCCAGTCCCTCACCGGTTGAAAGTGGCCCACCGCTTTCTCTAGCGGGGAGGTGCAACCCTAAGCTGGCGAGGTTGGCCTGCGAGATATGTTCACGACCAAAAAGTTTGACTACCGGGTGCCTTGAAGTTCCCTTGCGAGCTTTGCTGGAATTTCCGCAAATGACTGCAAAAAGACGAGGGGGATGAATGGTTTCGCCCACATAAATATGGGGGCCGAGCTTGGAAGAGTGGCCATAAACCTCAGCGCAAAAACGTGCCAGAACCGTAATACAAACCGCCGCCGGGTCGGCTTCGCTATCGCGAGTAGCCAGCTCCACAAATTCCCCCAAAAAGCCGGGATAAGCATCCTTAGAAAATACAGGCCATTCTTTGATATCAAATTCTTCAAACTCTGCTTGAAAGTGGTCGGGTTTTGATTTTTCAATAACGGTTATCAGAGAGATAAGGTTTGGGTATCGACTGGTTGCTTCACGGGCGAAAAGGTCAAAATTCAGAGCGCTAACAAGGCAATCTTGCGGTTGAAATTCAGGGGGAAATTGGTCGGCCAAATCCCAAGCTTTTGGTAAAGCTTGGGGCGGCAAAGCGAAGGTCAAGTTTTGCCGTTGTATTTGACGGCTTAATATTTCAGCTAATTTTAGGGCTGCGGAGAACCCCGCTTCGTCATTATCCGGCCAGATGATAATGGCCCTGTTTTGAAGGGGTGAAAAGTCGGCTTTGCTCACGGCGTTAGCCCCGCCGCTCCAAGTCATTACGACGTGTTCGGGGAAAATTTTTAGGGCTGCTTCCACTGTTTTTTCACCTTCTACCAAGAGAACGGGCCTATCTGAAGATGAGGCGCTTAAGTGGTGTAACCCGTACAACGGCCGCGGTTCAGGCAAGGCTTTCCAAGCCCACCCGGGCGAGTCGGTGCCGTATTGGCCATAGGAGAGCGGTAAAATGGTTTTTCCTTGAGAACCTTCAAACCGCACAACATAGGCCAAAATTTGGCCTTGACTGTCAGTATAGGCCCAAATTTGCTGATAAGAGCCGTGTTGCGGATGATGAAGCGGCGGCTTCGGGGCTGATGGCGGAACTGGCAAGATTGCTCGGAATGGGGGGCGAGACCTTTTTGAGATTGCCACAGTATTTGAAGTGGGTAGGGACAAATTGTATTGGAGGCCGAGTTTTTGGGCTGCCTCCATCTGCCCCACTTGCCAGACCTCAGCTGCTAAACTAATAACGTCTGACCAGCTATCGCCCGTGGCAAAATCACTACCCACCCCGGTATTCAGATTTGTACGGCAGGAATTGCCCCGGCCGCCGCTGAGCGAAGCACAAACGTATTCTTTACCCATTATCCTACCACCGGGTAAAAGGTTTTGAAGCACATCAGCCAGCTTTGGCGAAAGCCCATTTTTAACGTCTTGAAATAGGCCGCAGTTCATTGGTTTTTTCCACTTGAGTGACCCAGACGAAAACTTTCCAAGGTATCCACACCCTTGGAAGTAAAAAATGATTCCAAATCTTCAAGGTCATAAATTACCCGGGTGCCAAGTTTAGAATAACGAGGCCCTTTATGTTTACATCGCCAGACTTCAAGGGTATTTGGCTTAAGGCCGAGGTAAGCAGCAGCCTCTTGGGTGTTGAGCTTTTGTTTGTTCATCTTAGCTTTTCCTTTCTTTTTTTCAGTGAGATATGGCCAGGTCGGCTTTGAAAAAAAGATACTACCTTTGGCAGAGAATAAAAATTCCCCGCTCTGAATTTAATTCAAAAAAAATCTCCGAGTTCTGTCATCACTCGGAGATTTTTATAAATATCGTGTTTATTCAAGGTTTTAATAATCTAGTTGTTCTGTCGCTGAGTAAAAAAAATCAAACAGCACTTCTGTTTTTTGGGGGAGCACCGCCTGTTTTTTGAACATAGTCCCCCAAGCCCAGACGGATTGAGGTCATCGCCCAACCCTCTAAATCCAAAGGATCACTCTTGGGCTCTTTTCGGGAAGCGGCCAATATTTTTTCAATTTCTGGTCGGAGCTTTGGATATTTTTGAATTTCTTTTAAAAATTCTTCTTGAATTTGACGGCGAGTATAGGTTTTCTTTTGCCCGACTTCGCTAGCCTGTTCTGCCTCCTTCTTAAGCCGGTTAATAAGGGGAATGCCTACCAACCAAAAGTTTACTTTTTGCGGTTCCCGTGTTTCAGCTAGAGTCGCACGGCCTGGCTCCGTCTGTTTTTGTAGCTTTTCTTTTGTTTCAAAAACTTCGTTTTTTTGGCGTAATTCAGTATTTTCTTCGGCTAATTTTGCCCGTTCATCTTCAATTAAAAAAAGAGAACTTTTTAAAGCTTCGACGTTTTTCATAAGTTCAGCTATTTTCGTAACTGAATCTTCTCTAGCGCCTTGGGCGTATTCCTGATACAGCGGTTCATAATCATCACTATCAAGGCATAATTGTCGGCTACCAATGTTGCTGGCTATAACCTGTTTCCACGCTAGCAAGCGGTGACTGGCATAAGGGGATAATCTGGCGAAAACATTTTGACGATTTTCATTAAGAATCGGAGCCTCGGCGATGTAAACTGGTAGACGGTGCCTTTTGATATAGGCCAATTGTTCTTCAAGGTCTTTTAGCCCCAATTTATGCATAGCGGTTAAAAATTCTATAGCTGCGGGAAGGGTGACCGGCCAAGATAAATTGAGCCAGGTAGCATACCGTCCGAAGAGCCAGCCGAACCCCAAAATGAACACGGCCAAAAGTATATTCCAAAAAGCGTCAAAACGGCTTACGGGAAACTGTATTTGTTTGAAGTGTTCAGCCATTTCTAAAGTGATGGAGCCCTGTTGTTGCGCTTGCTCAATAGATTGAGTTAGCCGATATTTTTCCAAGGCGCTACTGCCCAGTAAAAAAAACAGAATAACAATAAAGTAGACAGCCAAGCCCAATATTTTTTGGATTAAACCTCGCTGGAAAATATTGAGTTTACGCGCTCTGGCCATAGCTTATTCCTCCACTTTCGTTTCCATCTACCAAAATATAGTATTTTAAGTTGACATCACTAATGTCAACTTAATCAAAGGCACACTTGCTCCGGCATTTAAATGTGCAAATTAATTGCACTTATGCCATCGCAAGTGCTTGACTGCTCTCGCGAGGCTAGATAGTAATTTCAACTGAAATTACTATAGAATACGGAATCCATTAGATATCATTATAAAGGAAACGCTGATTAATTAGCATTTCCTAAAGTATTATGCCTCAGCAGTGATTTCAAGACAATACAAATTGAAATTTCTGCCCAATAAATTAAACAAACCATCTCACGTTCATTTCAATTTAATTTTGACTCATTATTTTGCTATAGATTTTAACGATTATATTTCGCTGAATAAATTAAAACTTGACAAAATTCGCTTAAAAGCTACTCTATATGTATGGAAGTTGTACACTACAAAACGGAAGATAATATCGACATTTTTCAGAAATGGCTCGATGCTTTACGGGACAACCAAGCAAGGATAACCATTGCCCGCCGCATTGACAGGGCCGCTTTGGGAAATTTGGGCGACCATAAGAGTTGTCGTGATGGCGTGTCCGAAATGCGTATCAATTCAGGCCCTGGCTACCGAGTGTACTTCTTTCGGCTCGGCGATACGCTAGTCGTGCTTCTTTGTGCCGGTGATAAGAAAAGCCAAAATGCGGACATTGATCGAGCTGTTGCTTATAAAGCAGACTTTTTAAAACGTATAGCGAGGTAAAAAATGAATAAACCCTATGTTTCTCACGATGAAGCGACAATTGAAAGTTTTAGAAATGACCCTGCTTTTGCGGCAGAATATCTTAATGCGGTACTGGAAGATGGAGACCAAGAAGAGCTCATGCTGGCTCTGCGGCGTATTGCCACGGCTTTTGGTATGCGTGAAGTGGCAGAATACGCTCAACTTAACTCTAAAACTTTGTACCGCACCTTATCATCAACAGGCAACCCAGAGTTAAAAAACTTTCAGGCTATTTTAGGCGCTATGGGGATGCGCCTTGCGGTTACGCCGGTAGTTCAATAATAGTGCTGCGCCTAGTAATAACGCCTTGCTCCGCTTTGCCATCGTCAAAATCATATTCTCCATAAGTAGTCGATGCTGAAAAACGCCCTCTCGGGCATTTTTCAGCGAGGCACGCTGGCTTTTGCACCCTTATTTGCGTTCGCAAAAGACGCCGGAAGTAAATTCCGGCTGGTGCTTCGCCTGCGGGCGCCTGCCTAGTGGCAGTCGCCTTGGCCGCCGTTAGAAGTACTTTTCAGTAAAAAATATGCCGGTTTTTGCCCAAAACTTCGCAATTACCTTGCATGTTTTTTACTTTATTTTTCCTTCTTTTTACAAACATCATAAGCATTTGTTGCCTTTTTCAGCGGCGACTAAGTAACTTACAACAATTAATCGTCTTTACTTTGCACTTGGCTGAATAACTCCCCAGCTAGGCTGGAAGCTTTGCGCAAGGTATCATCGTGGAGGTGGGCGTAACGCTGGGTCATTTGGGGGCTTGAGTGGGTGAGCAATTTTTGCAGTTCGTACATAGATACTTGCCCCGAACTTGCTAACCAAGAAGCGAAGGAATGACGCAGGCCGTGCAAGGGGCGAAAAGATTCAGGCAAATCAGCTTTTTCTTTTATCCGTTTGAGCATTGACGTTATGTTGTCGCGAGGTTTGTCGTCGTAGCGGCCGGGGAAAACGTAAGGACTGGGCGTTTTGGTGAGGCCGCTTAAAATGAGGCGGGCTTGCTCATTCATGGGAATGGTCTCGGTCTTTTTATTTTTGGCCACCTCTTGACGTAACGTAATGAAACCTCGCTCAAAATCTAAATCGTCCCATTTCAAATTGCACAAAGCTCCGCGCCTCATACCGGTAAAAAGAGCCAGCCGCACTAGCGAGGCTAAATTTTGGTTTGGTTCTTCGTCCAAAACTTGAAGCAGTTTCTTGATTTGGGCCGCTGTCAAATTTTCCGTGACTTTGTTGGTGACAGTGGGCATGATGATGTGCAGTTTTCTGGGAATTGCCTCAATATAACCTTTCTGCAGGGAAAAATTGAGTAGGCGTTTTAACAAAGTCAAAACGTGCTTGACCGTTTGCGGAGACTTCCCGGCTTTTTCTAGCTTGGCCCGGAGTTTATCCACGTCTTGCACGGTCAATTCAGGGATTGTCTTGGTGCCCAAGTCGGGGGCCAAGTGAAGGTTGTAGCGAATGCGGTCGTCTTGGATTGTACGGTTGGAACTTTTTTCTTCTGCAAAGAAATCCCAGATTCGATTCAAAGGATAGCGGGCTTCTTCGGCGGCTTTGATGGATTTGGCTTCAGCTCGCTTTTCTTCGTTGCTGGCGTCTCGGCCTTCCATCCGCGCTCCGCGCATGCTGGCCGCTTTGGCGGCAGTCATGTTGTCACGATATTGCCCGCCAACTTTTTCTTCCACTGCTTTGCCGTTGCGTCGGTAACGGATATAATAAATTTTTTCTAAACCATAACCGCCCACGCGCGGCACTTCCACGTAATGTACCCCGGCGTAACCGATGGCGGGTTGGCGTTTTCTGCTGGCCATTTTACCTCTCTTGATTGTATTTTACTGCATGAAGTAATGGCTTTAAGCTCCACCACTGCCCCACAGTATGCCCCACATTTGAGATAAAATCAAGTCGAAGCCAGCGGCTTTGTATCAGGATGTTTTTAGGATATGTAGCTGAAATATAAAGAATAGTAAATGCGGGGCAAAGCGGGTAAATAGTAGGTTTGCGGCCTTTCACGCCGGCGACGGGGGTTCAAATCCCCCTGGGGACGCCAAATAAAAACAAGGACTTAGATTGATTTCTAAGTCCTTGTTTCGTTATGGGGCAAATCTGCCCCGCACTACAAAAAAATTCACACATCCCCAGCAAAGCTAATCAAACACTCCCACGTGTGTGGGGAAACAACCAGTGTGAGTGTGTTTCAATCCACGCCCCCGCACGGGGGGCGACGATAACTATCATGGTAAACTGCTGTATAGCTGATATGGAAACGTGGTCATTATCACATCACAACAGTATTTTGCAAGTTACGCCGCCGGGTAAATTACTTTCATCAATAGAAACAGCATAATCACTGAAAGAGCGTGGAGGAACGCCAGCCCCTCCAGAATGTTTATTACTACCCGTTCAAACAACTCTCCTGAAGGGAGGCTCTTGCCATAAATGGAGTTTCTCGAAGTCCTTCGCCGCGACAACCAAGAAGTCATACGGGAACTTGCGTCTATCTCAAAATGATTCTTCTTACAAGTCTGATTGGGTGCCTTCCGGCTCAAGCTTGAACCAGAATAAAACTAAAGATAAAAAAGTTGAATAGCGAAACGTCCCCACACTACAAATTTTTCGCTAAACATTATTTGAGGAAACGCTAATTTAAAAGCCTAGCAGAGAAATGCCGTTTCTTTTGCGGCAAGTCCGCCTCCATAAAATCCCCTTGACAATGGTCGTTAAATTTCTAAAAATAAGATTATATCATAAGTTTGCGTTAGTAAAGACCTAAAGTCGCCAGGACGGTCTTTATAATTTAGCTGGTAGAAAGACTTTAGACGACCTTGTTTTCATTTCCCTTTCATTTTCAGGAGGAATCAAATGTCCAAGTCACAAATCGAAGAGTACGCCGCCATTATTGAAGTGATGAACAAATACATCAAAGGTTCGGCCACCGGTGATGTCGCTTTAATGAAGGAAGCATTCCACGAGAAATGCTCCATGTATGGTTATGTTAACGGTGAAATGTATATGGGCGATATCCATGGCTTTTATGCCATGGTGGAAAAGCTTGGCCCGCCGAGCCCTGAGTTTAGGGGGCAAGCTGATGTGGTGGTAATGGAAGGCACTGTGGCCGTGGCCCACGTGGCTTTTGAAAGTTGGCACAATTGTAGCTTCACTGATTATCACACCTTAATTAAAGAAGATGGTCAGTGGAAGATTGTTGCCAAAGCTTACCATCAATTTTAAAAGTCAATGCTGTCCAGCTAAGGGAATAAAAAGATAGTCCAAATTCCTTAAATTGTATGAAATACAAATAGGTATAACGTGCTAATAAACAAGGGTAATTTAGATTATATTTCATAATAGCACGCTCTTTAGTGGAACGCTATCTTTTATCCCCAAACATCTTTAACTGTTACATTAATAGATTGAGGCTGCGAATCAGCTGAACAAGGATTTGGCAATGGAATTGTCCATAATCACAATATGTTACAATATAGAAGGCGAGATTGAAAGAACATGTGAAAGCATAGTCAATCAGACTTGTCAAAACTTTGAATGGCTTGTTATTGATGGTGGGTCAACTGACGGCACGCTTGAGATACTTAATAAATACAAAGACAGAATTAATATCTTTGTTTCTGAAAGAGACGACGGTGTTTATAATGCCATGAATAAAGGCATTGAAAGAGCAAGTGGCAAATTTATAAATTTTATGAATGGGGGTGATGTTTTTTATGATAATTTAGTTTTAGAAAATGTCCTTCCTACTTTTGTTTCCAACAGTGACATTTATTATGGTGATGTTACAATTGATGGCTATTTTGAAGATCGTCCACTTGTAAAATATTTTCCAGAGAATTTGGCCCAGAATTTTTTTATTGATGAATGCCTTGGACATCAAGCCAGCTTTATAAAAAAGTCTTTATTTGATACATACGGTTTATATAATGAAAAACTGCGGATTGTGTCTGACTGGGAAAAGTGGATAGTTTTTATTTTCAACAATTGTAAGTTTGAACACGTTGATGTGATGGCAAGCATGCACTATTTCAATGGGCTTTCTTCAATGAAGGACACAAAGCAATATAACCTTCAGCTTGTAGAGAGAAATGAGGTGTATAAAACATATTACCCTCATTTGGCTGTACACGGAGAAGGAGAGCAGAAAACAATTA
>CAYJAF010000004.1:75759-83222 GCA_964368195.1 uncultured Thermodesulfobacteriota bacterium | reverse complement strand
TCCATTCGCCCGTGGAGGCTGACGCCTCTTTTAAGGGCTCTTGGAGTGTTGCCGCACAAACAAAGCTCTTCGCCTCGGCGTGAGCCTTCGTTTTGGTTTTGGGAAAGAATAGTTTTATAACGTGATATTTGAGGGATAAATATTTTAAAACAAGAGATTTTACCCGTAACCTTTTTTAAAGAACATTTTCGGTGAGCGTTTTGGGGTTTTTGCGAAGTAAAAATCCCAAAACGCTCACCCGTAAAAGTTTTTTGAAAGGGGGTTTGGGGGAAAGCTTTTTTTTAAAAAAGTTTTCCCCCAAAAAATTAAGCTTGGAATGAGATTGTTGCTTGGCTGTCTGGGGGGAGACACTTTTTGATAATGGAGCCTAAGTAGCTCTTGGGCCAAGCTTCGAGGAATTGGGTTGCTCCGGCAGCTAGGAGGCTGTCGACGGTTTTAGTCCAATGAACGGGGCCGACCATTTGTTCTTTGAGTTTGGCCTTGATTTCGGCGGGGTCGGTGGTGGCCGTGCCGGTGGCATTGGGGAAAACGGGACAAATTGGAGCCTTGAATTCCGTTTTATCTAAGAGTTCAGCGAACTTAGTGGCAGCGGAAGTCATAAAAGAGCTGTGGAAAGCGCCGGAGACAGGTAAGGGAATGGCGCGTCCTTTTTTCATTTTGATGAATTTTCCGGCGGCACTGACGGCCCGAGCTGAGCCGGAAATGACGATTTGCTCCGGGGTATTGAAGTTGGCCAGAACAACTTCGCCTTCGTTGCGGGCGAGCTCGCAAATGGCCTCCAGTTCCGGGGCGGGCATACCCATGACGGCCAGCATGGCTCCGGGGTTTTGTTTGGCGGCTTCGTCCATTAAGACGGCCCGTTTAGAAACCAAGGTCAGTGCTGTTTTTTCGTCAAAGACTCCGGCGGCGACAAGAGCGCCGAATTCGCCCAACGAGTGTCCGGCGGCAAAGGCGGGAGTGTAGTCAGCCTTTAAGAGGCGCCAAGCAGCCAAGCTCACGGCCAAGACAGCCGGTTGAAGGTTGACTGTTTGTGAAAGTTCTTCGGCCGGGCCTTCCAAACAGAGACGTTTTATGGGGTGGCCGGAGATTTCCTCGGCCAGTTCAAAAATTTCGTTAAGGCTTGGGTCGGCTTCGAGCCAAGCTTGGCCTTGGCCGACAAATTGTCCCCCTTGGCCGGGGAAGATGAAAGCTGTGGACATGGGGTGGCCTCCTTGAGGTAAGATTTCCAAGGTATTTTGAAGATTTTGGGTATTTGGAATGGCTCTAAAGCACGTCCCAAATACTTGACAGTCAAATATATATTATACTAATAAAATTGTTTGGCAACAATTAATTCAAGGCTGACGCATCTGAATTTTCGTCGTTCGCCTTAGGGCTATTTTTCCAAAAGATTCCTTATTTTAACTCAGCTTTTGGGGTGGCGCTTAAAAAAGCGCTTCAAAGATCTTTTTATGACTATAACACTTGCTAAATAGCGAGCGAGTACTCTGGCATATTTATCCCAAAATGAAAGACAATGGGGTGGTATGTTGGGAAAAAATTGTCTGTTTAAAAGAGTGTTTGCAATTGCTTTTTTGCTGACAATCCCCTCTTTGAGGCATTCCACATGATGTGAAAGGGCCTTGGCTTCAGAAAACAAAACAAATCTTTTCCCAAAGCAGATAGTTTCGGGCAAAAATGAGCCTAAAAGCTGACGCATAGGCGATGGCACCGAAATAGGACGAAAGTTTTCAAAAATATAAACCTCTTCCCCAATTTTAGCAAGTTCATCACGCATGTCAAGTTCCGGTATTGTGGGCCAGCTAATTAATTGGGGATGGTTATCCAAAAAATCTTTTTTCACTATGAAAAAATCAACTGCCAACGACAAAGTGTGCTCACCCCAAATTGTGGTGGCCAATGATTTTTGGCTTGCAAGCGCCTCTAAAATCAATGCTTCGTCCAACAGCCAAAAATCTGATTCGATAAAAATTATATAATCGAATTCGTTGTTATTTTTTATATATTCATAGCCTTGTTGCACCAATTGCCGCGCCCCGGGAATGTGGCCTAAATTGCCTGTTACTTCAATGATTTCAGCTGAATCAGCCAAAGACTTATCCAAAACATATCCATCAGTTGCGCCATTGAAGGCAATAAAAAGCGTATAGTTATGTTGAGTCCAGAGGTTTCTTATAATATCAACTAAGGCTTTCGCATCGTCGACTCGAGAATAAGTGCGGATTATTACAGCGATATTTTTCATATTAAAGTTCATATTCCATAATTAACTTCCGCCCTCATTTGGGTGTTGCCATAGCGGGGGCGATAGTTGGCGTGCCTAGTTGAAAAATGATTAAAAGGAGTTTTTCAGTATGGACTAACAGAAGCACAAAATAGGGCGATAAGTTTTATAAATTATCGCCCTATTTTGTTAAATTAGTTAGACGTATCTTTTGCGGCGGCGGCTTGAGCCAAGAGGCCGCCAGCTTTCAGAAGCTCGGCTTGGCGAGCGGAGACATCTAGCTTAACTTGGAATTCGTTGCCGGTAGTCTGGTTTTTGACTGTTAAAATTTGTCCGGCGGTGAGGTTCGCCAGGCCTTTCAATTCCAGTTTGGCCCCCGGTTTGATGGTGTCGCGGTCTTGGGGGTTGACGAACTCCAAGGGCAGGAGGCCGAAGTTTACCAAGTTCGCTTTGTGAATGCGGGCAAAGCTCTCGGCAATGACGCCCTTGAGCCCAAGGTAGCGAGGAGCTAAAGCGGCGTGTTCGCGGCTGGAGCCCTGGCCGTAGTTTTTTCCGCCAACGACAAAGCCGTAGCCGGCGGCTTTTTGGCGTAGGTGGTATTCTGCATCGATGTTGGAAAAGATGTATTTGGAAATCGCCGGGATGTTGGCTCGGAGGGCCAAAATTTGCGCCCCGGCCGGGAGGATGTCGTCGGTGGTGACGTCGTCGCCCAAGGTGAGCATGACTTCGCCGATTACCTCGTCTTCCAAGGGAGTGAAGCGGGGCAAGGGGGCGATGTTGGGCCCGCGGATAATTTCCACTTCGTTGGCTTGTTCCGGGGCGGCGGGTGCGACTACCATGGAATCGTCAATGATGAATTTTTCAGGCAAATTGATAACGGGAGGCGCGCCAAAGGTGCGGGGGTCGGTGAGCACTCCGGCCAGAGCACTGGCGGCGGCCGTTTCGGGGCTCACGAGATATAGGTTACCGTCTTTAGTGCCGCTGCGGCCGGGGAAGTTGCGGTTTGAGGTGCGCAAGCTGACGCCGCCTGAGCGAGGGGCCTGGCCCACTCCGTTACAAAAGCCGCAAGCCACTTCCATCATGCGAGCTCCAGCGGCAATGAGATCAGATAAAGCTCCGCGGTTGGCTAACTCTTGGAAAACTTGGCGTGAGCCGGGGGCAATGATCAAGCTGACTCCGGCCGGAACTTGGCGACCTTTAAGCATGGCGGCCACGGTCATCAAGTCTTCAAAAGAGGAGTTGGTGCAAGAGCCAATGGCCACTTGATCTAAAGTGACGCCTGCCAATTCGGCCACAGGGTGGACGTTGTCCGGCGAGTGGGGAGCGGCGACCAGGGGCTCTAAGTTGTTTAAATCAATGGTGATAGAATCCTCATAAGTGGCGTCGGGGTCAGCGGTGAGGGGGGTGTATTCGGCTTTTCTATCTTGACGGGTGAGGAAATCTAAAGTGCGTTCGTCCGAGGGGAACACAGCGGTAATCGCCCCGGTTTCGATGCTCATATTAGTAATGGTGGCCCGCTCTGTCACCGAAAGGTTGGCCAGAGCGTCACCGCAAAATTCTAAAATTTTCCCGCGCCCACCGGAGACCGAAATGCGGCGCAAAATTTCCAACGCAATGTCTTTGGCCCGCACCCAAGGTTTCAACTGCCCGGTCAACTCAATGCGCATGACTTGAGGCATGGGCAAATAAAAGGGCCAGCCGCCCATGGCCACTGAAACGTCAAGGCCTCCGGCTCCAATGGCCAAAGCGCCCACTGCCCCGCCGGTGGTGGTGTGGCTGTCGGCGCCTAAAAGAGTCTGCCCCGGGGTGGCGAAACGCTCGAGGTTGACTTGGTGACAGATGCCGTTGCCGATTTTAGAGTAATGAATGCCGAATTTTTTCGCCCCTGACGACAAAAATGCGTGATCATCGGCGTTTTCATAGCCAACTTGCAGAATATTGTGGTCGGTATAGATGAGCGAGCGTTTGGTCACAATTCGGGGGAAGCCCAAGGCTTCAAACTGTAAAAGGGCCATTTGCCCGGTGGCATCGTGAACTAAAGTTTGATCGATGGCCACGCCAATTTCTTGGCCCACGACCATTTCGCCATCTTTGAGGTGAGATTTGATTATTTTTTGAACTAAATTTAAGGCGGTCATTTTTTTCTCCAAAGATATTGGTATTTTTGCCAAAATATCATTTATTTTAACTCCTTCGGCTTCGCTTTGTTTGCTTACCGAAAGCAGATGTAAAACATCGTAGTTTAAATGGCTTAGGTTTAAGGAGCGTGCCCGTTTGACCGAGAGGAAGCTCCTACGGAGTAACTTTTCCGTAATTGACGCGCATAGCCCTACAACTCGCTAGCGCTCGAACAGTAGGGCTATGGCTTTCAATTCCTGAAAAGTTCTCCTCCGTCGCTTTGTGCTTACTTGCTGACCAAAGTGTCACACCGTAGTTTCATATATTTTGTGGAAAAAGTCTTTTAAAACAACATTTTCTCCACGAAATCACCATTTTAAAAATATTTTTGGTGTGCGGTTTAGCTTTTTTTACTTCGTAAAAAAAGCTAAACCGCACACCCATAAAAATTTTTTGAAAGGGGGTTTGGGGGAAAACTTACTACAGGTGGTAGTGCGAAACAAACCAAACTCTCAAAGGCTACATTTTATAACGCAACCCCACCCGTATAAATTTAAAAAAGTTTTCCCCCAAAAAATTACATACGGGCTAAGATGGCTTGGCCGAATTCTGAGGTGCCCACTTTGTTGGCTCCTTCCATTTGGCGGGCCAAATCGTAGGTGACGATTTTGTCGGCCAGGGTTTTGGCCACTGCCCCGCGCACCAGTTCGGCTGCTTGAGTCCAGCCGAGGTATTCCAGCATGAATGTGCCCGACAATATGAGGGAGCAGGGGTTGACCATGTTTTTCCCGGCGTATTTGGGAGCGGTGCCGTGGGTGGCTTCGAAGACGGCCAAGCCGTCGCCGACGTTGGCCCCGGGAGCCATGCCTAGGCCGCCAATTTGGGCCGCTAGCGCATCAGAGAGGTAGTCGCCATTGAGGTTTGGCATGGCCAAAACGGAATATTCCGCCGGACGCAAAAGCGTTTGCATGAACATATTGTCGGCAATGCGGTCTTTAATGACGAGTCGAGTTTCGCCGCTCTCTTGGGCGTCGGCCTCGGCAACTGTTTGAGCGCTGAAGTCATCACGAGCTAAATCGTAACCCCAAGCGCGGAAGGCCCCTTCGGTGAATTTCATGATGTTGCCCTTGTGGACTAAAGTCACGCTGGGGCAGTTGCGGGCCAAAGCCCACTCGATGGCTAAACGGATAAGGCGTTTGGAGCCGAATTCGCTCATGGGCTTTAAACCCAAAGCCGAATTGGGGCGGATTTTCGAGCCGAAATTTTCGGACGCAAACTTGATTAGTGCGTCAGCTTCAGCACTCCCCGCCGGCCATTCGAGCCCGGCGTAGACATCTTCGGTATTCTCGCGGAAAATGACCATGTTAGCTTGTTCCGGGGCTTTTACCGGGCTGGGTGTGCCGGGGATCCAGCTAATGGGGCGAATGCAGGCGTATAAATCGAGCTCTTTACGAATGGCCACATTAAGGCTGCGGATGCCGCCGCCAACGGGAGTGCCCAAGGGGCCTTTGAGGCTAATGCGATATTTGCGTAAAGCGTCTAAAGTGCTGGCCGGTAAGTAATCGCCACAAGTATCTTTGGCCACTTGCCCGGCCGGAACTTCCAGCCATTGGATGGGGCCAAACCCGCTTTTTTCAGCGGCGGAATCTAAAATAGGGCGGGTTGCCGCCCAAATATCGGGGCCAATGCCGTCGCCGACAATGATGGGAATGATGGGGCTGGTGGGGACTTCCAAGCGGCCATCGGCATTCAGGCTAATAATGCTCATATTTTATTCTCCTTGAAGATGGCACATTGTGCCATGCTTTGTTATTAAGTATATATGCTTAAAGCTTTGAAGGCTAAATAAAAAACAAAAAGCGACATTATTTCAGTGAGTTCAATGCTGGCTCCCAAAAGGTCGCCGGTTATGCCGCCTAAAGATTCTTGCCACAACCAGTTTAAAAAGAATGACCACGCTATGACAACCGCCGCTGTGATGATGGCCGCTCCGCCGCCAAAACAGCTGAGTAATAAAGTAAATGAGGCGGCGAAAAACAGCTCGCGGAATGATGATTTTTCGACCATTAAGTTGACAAACCCAGCTGATTTGCCCACATATTCTGAGCAAACAGCCACAATGGCACTGGCGGCACGCCCCCAAATTGGCCATAAAATTAAGCACCACGAAGCCACCGGGGCCACGATTGCCACCAGTTGGACTTTTAGTAAAATGCATAATACTATTGATAAAACCCCGAAAGTGCCCTGGCGGCTGTCTTTGAGGATTTCCAGTTTCCGCTCTCGGGGGCGGTGAGACAAAAGGGCATCGGCGGTGTCGGCCAGCCCGTCTAAGTGAAAGCCGCGATTTATGACAACTAGTAAGGTGACCACTAAAGTGGCGGCCGGTTGAGGCGGCAAAAAGAGCACAAGTAAGTGCCACAAAATAAATAGGCAGATGCCGAAAACAAGACCAACTGCCGGAAAAAAAGCCGGGAGGCGGCCGAAATCGTCATCTTCTAAAAAGATGGTGCGCCCCACGGGGAAAAAGCTTAAAAACCCTAATAGAGCTGTAAAGGAGCGCAAGGCCCTAGGTATGGACATGGAAACACTTCTCCCTCTGTCGTGGCATTAGCAACTTTTTATTATACCATATTTTGTGGTGACAAGCAAACTGTTAGATTCGGGCGGCACGTCAATCTAATTAGTTATTTTTTCGGCTCCTACGGAATAACTTTTCATCTCTTGCCTGCTGGTTTAAGCCCTAAAACTCGCTAAAGCTCAGACAATAGGGCTTAAATTTTGCAGTCAAGTTCTGAAAAGTTTTCCTCCGTCGCCCTCACATTTCACATAATCACAAAATATTAAAATGATATTAGATGTTTAACTGTTTCTAGGAAGATTGAATAAGACGCTCTTGCCCTGATTCGGGTGGCACGTCAATTTAATTTGTAATTTCCCGGGCTCCTACGGAAGAACTTTTCGCAAATAAGTCGGTATTTTATCCCCCACAACTCGCTTCGCTCAAACAGTGGGGGATAAAATTTTACCGACTAATTTGCTGCAAAGTTTTCCTTCGTCGCCCTTCTTTGAGTTGATAACCCAATTTCTTGCCTTGCCCAAAGCTTCTACTCGGAGATAA
>CAYJAF010000004.1:0-75659 GCA_964368195.1 uncultured Thermodesulfobacteriota bacterium | reverse complement strand
AAGTAAATTGTTAGCTAAATAGAAAGCTTGGCCCATGGGGCCAAGCGGCATCGGGGCGGCAGGGCCGCCTGCCAACGCCGACGTCGCTTCGCTTACTTCGACTAGAACAAGTAATATTAAGTTGCCGAGCAGTAACTAAACTCACCCTTCTTGCTTCTGCCCAAAGTTACTACTCGGAGATAAAAGTAAATTGTTAGCTAAATAGAAAGCTTGGCCCATGGGGCCAAGCGGCATCGGGCAGATGCGAAGCATCTGAGGGTGCAGGGCGAATGCCCTGCAGGGTGCAGGGCAAGCGCCCTGCCTAGGTGATTGATTTTGGGTCTTTTTTAAGGCCGCCTGGAGTTTTCCAGCGGCGGTGTCCCCACATCCATTGGTCGGGAAATTCTTGAATGTGTTTGCTTAACATTTCATTTAACTGGGTGGCAACTTTCAAGAAACTTTCTTCAGTGCGCGGAAGGTCGGCTGTGAAAATGGGCGGCATAGCTTTGTAGTAATTGTTTTGCCCTTCACGCCAAAAGAGGGTCATTAAAATTGGTGAGGAAGTCGCGAAGGCAAGGCGAATGGGAGCTAAGTTTGTGACGGTATCCCGCCCTAAAAAAGGTATATATACAAGGGGGGTAGCGTTAAGATCAGCTTGATCGATGAGAGTTCCCAAGTTTTCGCCGCGCTTTAAAGAGGCCAATATTCGGCGGGCGCCATCTTTGCGGTCAATGAAATTGTTGCCATGTTTTGTGCGGAGGCGGTGGATAAAAGTGTCTACTAAAGAGTTTCCTGTTTGGCGACCAACTATATTTATTTTAAAGTTACATTCAACAGATATTTGTTGCACCAAAAGTTCCCAATTGCCAATGTGTCCGGTCACCATAAAGAGTCCGCATTTGCTATTGGTGGCTTTTAATGCTTCTTTCATATTTTCTTGGCCTGAGAAAAAAAATTGTTTTTGTTCTCCGGCGTTTAGGCCGTAATGATAGAGGCGTAAGGCCTCCCAGCCGGCTCGGCCCATGTTGGAAAAAGATTCTCGGGCAGTGGCTTGGGCATCAAGCTCGGCCGGGAGGGCTCCGGCTTCTTTAACCATCTCAATGTTTTTGATGGCAATGTTTCTGCGCCGGGCTGAAACCCGAAACACAATTAGGCCCACAAAAGCCCCCAGGGCCAAACCCCAAGAAGTTGGGAGCATGGAAAAGGGCCGGGTGACTACCGATAATAGAGCCAGAGCAAATCGTGTTGAAATAGGGACGGAACTGCTAGTCGTGGTCATAATACATTTATTGGATTTGGAGTTTTGTAACTCTGTGGAAATAAAAAATCACGCCCGAACCACGTTGGGATCTGTGACGGAAAAAACGCCGCGAGTATCGATGATGAGGCGTGCGTGGCGCGCTATGAGTTCGTAATCGAAAGCGGCGTGGTCGGTAATTAAAACAACACCATCGGCTTCTGCCAAAGTTTCAGCCGTAAGCTGCACACTTGTCAACTCAAAGCTGCCGCGTCTCAATTTTTGAGGAAAAACCGGCACATGGGGGTCGCTGTAGCTGAGTTTGGCCCCCCGTTCCCGCAAAATTTCCAGCACCATAATAGCGGCAGATTCCCGCATGTCACCGACATTTTTCTTATATGCCACCCCTAAAACTAAAATGTTTGAGCCTTTTATTGGCTTTCCTTGGTCATTTAGAGCAAGGGCTAGCTTATCCACTACCCATTGAGGCATGGCTTGGTTCACTTCGCCTGCCAATTCAATAAAGCGGGTGTGAATGCCGTAAGCTTGGGCTTTCCAGGTGAGGTAGAAGGGGTCAATGGGGATGCAGTGGCCGCCGATGCCGGGGCCGGGGTAAAATGGGGTGAAGCCAAATGGTTTTGTGGCGGCTGCGTTGATTACCTCAAAAATATCAAGGCCCATGCGGTCGGCCACCATTTTTAATTCGTTTACTAAACTTATATTAACCGAACGGTAGATGTTTTCTAAAAGTTTAGTCAATTCAGCAGCTTGGGTTGAGCTGACCAAAACTACACGGTCTATGATTTTTTCGTAGAGCAAAACTCCCAATTGAGCGCATTGAACTGTTGTTCCACCTAAAACTTTGGGGATTTGCCTCGTTCCAAAATCAGGGTTCCCGGGGTCTTCTCGTTCCGGCGAATAGATTAGGAAAAAATCTGAGCCAATGGTGAAACCTTGTTTTTCTAAGGGGGGTTTTAAAATTTCTTCGGTGGTGCCGGGGTAGGTGGTGCTTTCTAAAGAAAGGAGTTGCCCTTTTCTCAAATGAGGCAAAATGGAATTTAACGTGTTGGAAACAAAACTTAAATCAGGTTCACGATGACTGCCCAAAGGGGTGGGCACACAAATGATGATGGCGTCTGCTTGGCTTATTTGGGTTAGATCTGTGGTGCATTTTAAGTGTTTAGTTGATGAGGCTGCTTTGATTCGCTCATCATCAATATGGGCAATGTAGCCTTTGCCCGCATTTAGTAAATCAACTTTCGTTTGGTCTAAGTCAAAACCTAATGTTTGAAAACCGGCTTCGGCAAAAGCCAAAATCAAAGGGAGGCCAACATAGCCCAAACCCACAACCGCAATGACCCCTTGGCGTGTTTCGAATTTGTTTCGGAGGTCAAGTTCAAAAGAATGGCTCATGGTCTTATTTGCCTTTTAAGTTTGAGTAGAAACGGAAGTTTAATTGTTTGGATTGTCAGTTGCTTTCCATATATTCCATGGCTTCTTCACGGTTTTGAAAAAAATGTAAGTAAGCGTCTAAATGTAAGATTTGAAAAATTCGATAAAGGGGAGCCTGGGTGACAATATCAAGTAAAACAGCTGTTTGTGCAGAATTTTTATTGCCTATCGCCACCAGTGTTTTCAGCTCGCCGCTACTAATGGTCGCAAGTTCGCGCAAGTCAATAATCAGCCCACTTAAACCGGCTTTAAACATAGCCTCGACTTTTGGGGGGAGCTCGTTGGCTTCTGTTTCTAGCTGTCCGTCAGTTAATTCCATTAAATTAATTTGTCCGCTCAAATCCTCGTCAATAACGATTTGCGGAGGGCTGGGAAGAAGCTCTTCTTTTGGCTCTTCAGCAAAGAGGGTTATGGTGTCTTGCGCTGGAATTTCGGTGTCGATTTCATTAGTTTCTTCCAAAACTTCAGGTGTTTGTCCTTCTGCGTTAGAAATGCTCTCTTGCTGGGTTTCCAATTCGTATAAAGCTAGAGTTAAGGGCTCCAACCAATCTACTTGGTCGTTTTCGCCGCCTTCCAATCGGTCTAAGATTGCCTCCACTGTGTCTAAGACTTGCAAAAGCAAATCAACCATTTTGGGAAGGCAGGCACTTCTTTGGTCGCGAACAGTTTGCAATAAGCTTTCGGCGTGGTGTAGCAGTTTATAGAGGTGTTGTAAATCCAAAAAGCCACTGTTACCTTTGATGGTGTGCAGAGTGCCCATCAAGGCATTTAAAGATGTTAGTGACGTCGGATTTTTTTCCAGCTCTAAAAGTTGAGCCCCGGCTGTGCCAAGGTGGTCTCTTGAGTCGAAAATAAATTCACTGAGGAGTTCATCAATCATATTGTAACCGCAAGCATTCGTATGTTTTAGTCTGCCCGCTAAGAGAAGGGCATCTTTGTTTAAAATAATTTATTTTATATTACCACGTTAAGTTATTTGACGCAAATCTTAAAAGAGAATTTTTTTAGAAATTAAAAAGCTTTGAAGATTTTGTTATATAAGAGAAAATTTTTTATCGTCTTATCATATAAAATTTCGTGCAATTTAAGTTTAATTATGGTATGTTTAAGTGTTTTTAGAAGATAAAGTGTGTTATTTTAACTAGATAGAAACAAGATGTAGTGTTTGCTTTTAAACGGCCCCAAGATGTGGGCTTAAGATTTTGAGATTCTTTAAGTTGTTTGAGCTTAAAGATGACAAAAAAATCCGAGGTATTTATGCTAACTTTTCAGCTTAACGAGCAAGGAGTAGGGTTTTTTGCCCCCGCTGATGAGGCCAAGGGCAATCTTCAGATCGAAAAAATCCGTAAAATAGTTACTGACATGGGTGAGGGGATCATTTCCCCACGCAAGGGCGAAAAAGCGCTTGAAGCCATGATTGCCAAAGATCCTTATTTCTTACGCGGTTATGCTCTTTTAGCTGAGTTATATGCTGATTCTGAAAGGGAAAATGGCGAAGAATTGGCCGCAGAGCTCTATATAAAGGGCTATGAAAAGGCAATGACAATTTTGCCCCCAGACTTCAGTGGGCCCCTTGATATGGAAACTGTCACCGTTCAGTGCTTTATGAGGTGCTGCATTGGTTATTTTGTAAGCCTTCTGGAAAAAGATGATTATGAAGGGGCTTTGGAAGCTGTTCAGCGTCTGTTACTTTTTGACCCCGAAGATACTTTTAACTGTGGGCGTGAGGTGGCCGACCTCTTAATTATGGCCGGGCGCACAAAAGAGGCGACAGAATTGTTGCAAGCAGAGTGCCAAGAACGTCACACCGCCTATTACAGTTTGGCCTACGTGGCTTTTGTGGAAGAAGATTACCCTCGAGCGGCGTTGGAATTGAGGCGGGCTTGTCTTTTGGCTCCTTACACTGTGATGGCTCTCAGTGGTGGTTTTATGCTGCCCAATATCTTTTGGGAAGATGGCCCCGAGCCTCCTAGTTATAGCGAAAATATGCAATTCACTGAACTTTTAGGTGGCCAGCTATGGAATAGCAATGAAGATGCCTATGCTTTCCTTCAGTGGCTGAGCCAAAGTTCTTTGGTCTTTAAAGAGCGGGCTGAGTTTTTGGCTTTGTCTGAGAAATGTTTTGAGGCCGAGCTTGATGATTATGAAAAAGTGCTTGACGAATCTATAAGTGATTTTAGTGAGTTGTGGAAGACTATTGATTTGGAATCGTCAACCAAATTAGTGAGCAAAACAAAAGAAATGGAAGACGGCCAAGAGCTTTATCCCTGGCAGGTTTTGGCTTGGCACCGTGATTACATTATGTCTGAAGAAAATGATGATGACGATGAAAATGGGTGTTGTTCAGGACACGCTCATTAATTAGTGTCTTCTTTGCAAAGTAGGCCAAATAGTCTACTTTGCCGTAGCATTTAATTGAAAGGTTTACGGCCATGACCAGACAAAACGCTTATAAAATTCTAGCCGAGCGTGGGTTTATTTACCAATGCACCGATGAAAATAACTTGTGCTCTCTTTTTGATAATGAGGAAGTGACCGCCTACGTCGGTTTTGATATTACCGCAGATTCGCTCCACGTGGGGCATATGTTGCCACTGATGGCTCTTTCGTGGTTAGACCGCTGTGGGCATCGGCCCATAACTCTAATGGGCGGCGGCACCAGCATGATTGGCGACCCCAGCGGACGCTCGGAGCAGCGTCAGCTCATGACGAGGGAAACCATCTTGAAAAATATGGAGGGTATCCGCATTCAAGCCTCCAAATTCATAAGCCTTCACGCCGGTGGAAAAGCTTTGATGCTTGACAACAGTGATTGGCTTTTGCCGCTTAATTATTTGGAGTTTTTACGAGACATCGGGCGTCATTTTTCCGTAAACAGAATGCTGTCTGCTGAATCTTATAAAAGCCGCCTGGAAGACGGCCTCACTTTCATGGAGTTTAACTACATGATTATGCAGGCCTATGATTTTTTAGCCATGTATCGCAGCCACAACCTCAAGCTTCAAATGGGCGGCCAAGACCAGTGGGGGAATATTGTGGCCGGTGTGGATCTGATTCGCCGGGCTGAAAGTGGCAGTGCTTACGGCCTCACCATCCCTTTGCTCCTCGATTCCAAAACAGGGGCCAAATTTGGCAAAACAAATGCCGGGGCTGTGTGGTTGGATAAGAATAAAACTTCGGTTTTTGACTTTTATCAGTTCTGGCGCAACATTGATGACGAACAAGTCATGAGTTTGTTAAAACTCTTCACCTTTTTGCCTTTGGCGGAAATTGAATCTTGGGCGGAATTGGCATCTTCAAATGTGAACCGCTTAAAAGAGATCCTCGCCTATGAGGTAACTGCTTTGTGCCATAACCACGAAGATGCGGCCAGTGCCTATTTGGCCTCCATTCGCACCTTTGGAGCCGCTGACCCCGACGGCACTATTCAGACGAGCTCCCAAGTGGCCAAACTGACCATGGCCGATGCCGAGGCGGAAATCCCCACGGTTGCCATCTCTTTGGCGGAGTTGGAAGCTTCCACTTGGGCTGATCTTTTGGTGTTGGCGGAATTGGCCTCGTCCAAAGGTGAGGCGCGCCGTTTAATTCGCCAAGGAGGGGCTTACGCCAATGAAGAGCCTTTGGCGGCGGAAGTGGAAAGCCAAAACTTGGCGGGAGCTGCGTGGTTAGCTTCAGGCCAGGTTACTTTAAGGGCCGGGAAAAAGCGTTATAAAAAAGTTGTTTTGAAGTAATTGCTAACAAGTTTGAACAAACATTCCAAGATGTTATAGTCTCTATATTAAATGAGAGAAAGTTTAAGATGTCTCTGAAACCGTGGCCCATAATTAAAGAGGAAGTGCTTCTTAAAACGCCTGTTTTTAACGTGTGCCATAGGTTCGGCCTTTCGCCTCTAGATGGCCAAGAAAAACCTTTTGTCTATTTAGATTGCCCCCCTTGGGTGCAGGTTTTGGCCGTGACTGAAAATGCGGAAGTTGTGCTCGTGCGCCAATATCGTCACGGTAGCGGCGAGTTTAGCTTAGAGCTCCCCGGTGGTGTGGTGGAAAAGGGGCAGTCTCCGTTGGCCGCCGCCCAAAGGGAGCTGCGGGAAGAGACGGGCTATGGGGCTGAAAAGTGGCAATCTCTGGCGCAATTTTTGCCCAATCCAGCCGTGCAAGGTAATGTTGCCCATCTCTTTTTAGCCGAAGGTGCCGCCGTGGTTGGGGCAACTGATTTTGACCCCGATGAAGACATTGAGCTGGAATTGGTTCCTTTGACGGATTTGCCTAAACTTGTGAAAGACGGCACAATAAATCACGCCATTATGGTTGCCGGTATTTTGTTTTATTTGTTTTTGCATAAAAATTAGAGCTTGTTTACACAAACGACTTTTCGGTTCTCTCTTTGTTAGGCCTCACTTGTTTTTTTAAGTCTAATAGGTCTGACCATCGCTCCTTTAAAAACAAGCCAGTCTTTCGCACTAAACTGGCCAACTCATCTTGTGTGAACACGCTCTAAGAAACGTTGACTAATTCTGCCTATAGAATAAATCAGCGTATATTTAAAAATTCTTTGAGGCTTGCGCCGGAAGCGGCCTTAAATTTTGGAAAGGACTTGTTATGAAACGTATTTCTTGGCTGATCTTACCTTTGATGTTGTTATTTACGGCCGCCTGCATCAGTTCAAAAGCCATGGAGTTAACTTACAACGTGGCCTCAGCTCCGACTTTGAAGGATTACACTGTTTTTCTCGTCGTCAATGACCACCGCTCGACTCCTGATTTAATTGGGGCTAAGGCTAAAGAAAAAGAGCTCTTCCCTGAGCTGGCCAATGGTTATTTTGACTTAAAAGTCAATATGCCCGGTGGTAAATCCGTAACAGTTACGAATGTTTCGGCCACTGAGGCTGTCTATGAAGCGGCCAGCCGCAAGCTCCAAGCTCAAGGCGTTGTCACCACTAAGCAGAAATCCGCTGCTCATTTGACTGTGGAAGTTAATATCGAAAACATGAATATTGATTTAGTTGACGGCGACCTTTTTGCCACTGTGGATTTGGCCGCTCAAGTTTACCGCGATTCCACCTCGGTGGCCAAGAGTCAAGCTAAAGCCACTTCCAATCGTATGAAGTTGGTGGGTGGAACCGGTGGGGCCACCATTTTGAGCGATGCTTTGAGTCAAGCTTTGAATGATTTGGATTTTAGTGGAATCAATCGTTTTTAACAGATTGTAATATTATTCCTTAAGTAAAAAACCTCTGACCTTTGTTTAGGTGAGAGGTTTTTTGTTGGTAAATTTAGTAAGTTTTGCCCCTAATTTTAGCTTGCCTTGGGGGTGCTTCTCCAAAAGCTCCCTTATTTTAACTCTTTCGGCTTCGCTTCACTTCGGCGGACGCCTTCGTTTCGCTCATAAGGCAGAGTTAAAATTGCGGAATCTTTTGGAGGAGCACCCCCTTTGGCTTCGCTTACTTGCGTTCGCAAAAGGGGTGCGAAAGCCAGCGTGCCTCGCTGAAAAACGTCCGATAAGGAGTTTTTCAGCATCGACTAAGGCGACTGCCGCTTGGCAGGCGCCCCGCAGGCGAAGCACCAGCCGGAATTCACTTCCGGCGGCCTTTTGCGTTCGCAAAAGGGGTGCGAAAGCCAGCGTGCCTCGCTGAAAAACGTCCGATAAGGAGTTTTTCAGCATCGACTAAGGCGACTGCCGCTTGGCAGGCGCCCCGCAGGCGAAGCACCAGCCGGAATTCACTTCCGGCGGCCTTTTGCGTTCGCAAAAGGGGTGCGAAAGCCAGCGTGCCTCGCTGAAAAACGCCCAAAGGGGAGTTTTTCAGCATCGACTAATTAGCTCGGTAGTATGACTCAAAATCGAAACTACCCTCAGGAGCTCCGCCGCGGCCCGGGGCTTGGCTTGGTTGCGAGCCGGGGGGGGTGAGCCCCCCTTGGAGTGGTTGGCCGTCCGGCCCAACACCCGGGATGAATTCATCAAAATCGCTTTGCAGAAAGTCATCTTGAGGGTTTTCATTAACGATTGTTTCTGACAACCCGGTGCCCACGGTGCCAAGTTTATAGCAAATGCCCAAAGCTCCGCCCTCCACGAGTTCAGCTTCCGGCGGCACGACAAAATCCTTGGGGGGGACGTGTTGGAGGGCTTCCTGCATATAGTATAAAAAGATGGGAGCTGCTGCGCGCCCACCAACTTCACCCACGGCCCGCGGCCTTTGTTGGTCGGTGCCCACCCAAACGGCAGTCAAGAGTTCCGGGGTGAAGCCCACGAACCAGGCGTCGGAGTAGTCGTTGGTGGTGCCGGTTTTCCCGGCCACCGGGCGCCCTAAAGATTTGACGGATCTGCCTGTGCCTTCGGCTACCGCCCCTTGGAGCATCCAAGTGATTGAGCAAGCCGTGCCGGGATCAAGTGAAGGTATGCGCTGGGGCTCAAAGGTGGCCACCACATTGCCGAAGCGGTCTTCAATTTTGGTGATGTAACGTGGTTCCACCCGCATTCCCATGTTGGGGAAGGCCGAATAAGCCGTGAGGAGTTCGGGCATGGGGAAGCCGTAGGCTCCCAGGGCTAGAGTCAGGCTCCGGGGGAGTTCTGCGTCAATGCCCAAGTTTTTCACTGTTTGGAAAAAGGCGTCAAAGCCAATGCGGTCAAGTAACTTGATGGAAATGATGTTGCGTGAGCCAATTAAGGCCGTATACAAACTGATGGGGCCTTTGAATTTTAAATCGGAATTCATGGGCTTCCAGCGGCGACCGTCGCCGGGGTTATCCACCACAAAGGGGGCGTCATTCATAACGGAGCCCGGGGTGAAGCCGTTGTCTAAAGCTGAGGCATAGAGAATGGGTTTGAACGATGAGCCCGGTTGGCGTTGGCTTTGGGTGGCGCGGTTAAATTGACTTTCGTTGAAATCGCGCCCACCGACCATGGCTTTCACGTCACCATTTTGTAAATCTAAGCTCAGAAGGGCTGATTGCAAATCTGTGCGTTGTTCTAAAATCATTGGTTTGACTTGGGGAACTTCTTGGGCGATGAGAGCGGCCAGGTCTTCCACCCGCAAAACAGGGGCAGCGGCACTCGGCACGCTACCGTTTTCATCTAAGCGCACCCAAATGACATCGCCTGCCTTAAAGCTAGAGGCCATGCTTTTGCCGCCTTTGAGGGCCCATTCTAAATTGGCTCGGCTAATATGGCCGGGCACGGGGCCGACTTGGACATCTAAAGTGCGTTTGCCATTATCTACTTTTAAAACTACAGCTTGGTAGAGGCGATCGGGGAGCACACCTTCGGGGGGGAGCTCTTTTTCAATTTTAGCTAAAAAGTCGTTGATTTGATTTTGCCCAATCAACTCTTTCACCGGCCCTTTGTAGCCGCGGCGGCGTCCATATTCCCAGAGCCCCTGAGCCACGGCTCGGTCGGCTGCGTGTTGGGCCTCGATATTGACGGTGGTATAAACGCGCCAGCCGTCATTATAGAGGCTTTCGGCTCCGAATCTTTCTTCCATCATGCGGCGGACGTGTTCCGTAAAATAGGGGGTCACTTCCGGGTTGGGGTTACGCCAAGTATCAATAACCGTGAGCACTTCAGCTTTCGCTTGGGCCGCTTGGGTGGGAGTGATGAAGCCCGTTTCCAGTAAGCGGTCAATGCCGTGATCTTGGCGGTCGCGAGCCCTTTGGGGGTTAGAGACCGGGTTGTGGCTGGGGGCTTGGGTGATGCCGGCCAGCATGGCGGCCTCAGCTATGGTTAAATCAGCCGCCCCTTTATCGAAATAAGTTCGGGCGGCAGCTTCAACACCGTAAGCCCCGCGGCCTAAGTAAATTTGGTTGAGATAGAGATAGAGAATCTCGTCTTTAGTCAAATAGTTTTCAATGCGCCAGGCCAGAATCATTTCTTTGAATTTACGGCGATATGATCTCTCGGGGGTGAGAAGAAAAGTTTTGATTATTTGCTGGGTTATGGTGGAGCCGCCTTGGGTTGTGCCGCCGGAGGTGAAATTGGCAATGGCCGCCCGTAAGATGGCTTTGGGATTTATGCCGTGGTGTTCGTAAAAGGCGGAATCTTCCACCGCTAAAAAGGCGTTGCGAACGTGGGGAGGAATCATGTTGAGGGGGAGCACAAAGCGGCGTTCGTGGTAATATTCGCCAATGACTCGCCCGTCATCGGAGTAAAAGTAAGTTACTGTCGGGGGAGTATAGGCGGCTTTCAAGCCCTCCACTGAGGGGAGGTCTTGGGCGAAATAGTGGTAGCCTAAAAAGAGCACCGCAACGCCAACGAGTCCGAAACTGATGGCTGTCCAGAAGACCCAAGTCCAAAATCCACCAAAGAGACTTTTTTTGCGCCGTGGTTTGACTGCCCGCGGTGTTTTAGAGCGGGGAGGGCTGTCTGAAGGCTCTTCTGTTTTTGGACGACGCTTTTTGGGAGCCGGTTTTTTGCGGCGGCCTAAATCGGCTGAGGCTTCGCCCCAAGCTGCCGGGCCTGCTAAATCGAGTTCCAAGTTGGGCTCTTCAGTTACTGGTTTCGGGCGTTTCTTCTTGATTTCCATATGTTTCTACTTGTTTTTCAGTGATTAATAAATGCTATTTTTCGATATGATAATGTAATTTATTATTTTATTATAAGACTGCTGAAATGTAAATTACTTTGTCTCACGTCAATCTAATTTGTAATTTTCCGGGCTCCTACGGAATAACTTTTCATCTCTTGCCTGCTGGTTAGTGTAATTATAATCGAAAAAATTAGACGGGTAGGCTCTGGTAATTTTGCACCTTGACAAAGCGTTCTAAGTTTCCTATATTAAAAAGACCGAGAGTGCTGGTTACACTCCCGGTCATTCTGGGGCAATCCCCCTTGTTTTCTGAAAAACAAAAGTTAAGCCCTTATGGGAACTGCAATTCCCATAAGGGCAATTTTCATTTAAGGGTCAGCGTTATTTACGCCAACGGTCTATAATGATAACTGCTAATATGCTGGCCAGTGTTCCGGCTAGAATATCCACAAGGAACTGCTCCATAAGCAACCTCCCTTCCGGAAGACTGCCCCATCGTTAAAATCTAGCACATTTCGCTTTAAAAGAGAAGTTTGTTTTCGTCTTGACAGTTTTTGAAAAGTTTTCCTTGGGTCACTACTGAGGAAATATTGATTTATTAGCGTTTCCTTGGCAAAGTAGGCAAAATTGCCTACTTTGCTGCAGCTGACATGAAAGGCAGTGCTTACTTAAATACGTCACTCGTGCCGGGCTAAAATCTCTTCGGCTTGGGTTAGGAAGCTTTCAAGTTGGGTTAATTGTTCCGGTGACAGCTGGTCGGCGCTGTTTGTTTGGCTTTGGAGGCGCTCTAGGCGGCGGGCCAAACTCGGGGCGATGTTGCCGGGTTGTTTGTCTGTTTTTGTGCTGATTTCAGCTGCTTGGCTGTCGGGTGTCGGCGGAATTTCGTCAGCTAAAGCGGTGTAGTGGAGCCAAGTGGGAATGTGGAATTTCAGCTCGGGGAATTCCTTTTTGGCTAATTTGTAGAAGTCTTGAGTGCTGGTGGCCTCACCGTGGATCAAGTTGACCGTCAGACCGGGGCGAGCAATGCGCCCGAGCCAGGCCAAAAGCTCTTTTTGATCGGCATGGCCGGAAAAACCGCCAATAGTGTGGATTTTCGCCTCCACTTGGAAGCTTTCGCGAAATAGTTTGATGACTTTGGCCCCCTCAACAAGGCGGCGTCCTGTTGTGCCTTGGGCTTGGAAGCCCACGAAAATGATATGGCAGTTGGAACGCCAAATATTATGTTTGAAGTGGTGCAAAATGCGCCCGGCGTTGGCCATACCGCTTCCGGCCATGATGAGGGCCGGGCCTTTAAGTTCGTTGAGTTTTTGGCTCTCGCCGGAATCTTTGGTGATCTTAAGGGTGGGGAGAGTCTGGTGGGTTATGCCGTCGGCAAGGAAGCTTTGACTTTCAGCGTCAAAGAGGTGGACGTGGCGGGCGTAGATTTCCGAGGCTTGGGCCGCCAGCGGCGAATCGAGATAAATGGGCATATCCTGGGGGATGCGCCCGGCTTGCCACGCTTTGGCTAAAAGTAAAAGGAGCTCTTGGGTGCGTTCCACGGCAAAGGCCGGAACTAGAACCTTGCCTCCGTCTTTGTAAGCTTCATTGATGACGTCGACAAATTCATCAATGGAGGGGACTAGGTCTTTGTGGAGACGGTTACCGTAGGTGGTTTCCATAAAGACGGTATCTGTTTCGGGAACTTCGCTGGGATCAGGCATGAGGAGTTGCCCGGTGCGACCGATGTCGCCGGAGAAGACCACCCGCCTTGTCTGATCGTTTTCAGTGGCCGTAAAGTGGACGCTGGCTGCGCCTAATATATGACCGGCGGAGAAAAAGCGGATTAATAAGTTAGGGACAACTTCAAAGGGAGCTTCCATTTTGATTGGTTTGAGAAGAGTCATGGCCTGGCGGGCGTCGTCTTCGGTGTAAAGGGGCTCTACCTTTGCTTTTCCTTGGCGGGCATTTTTACGGCTTTTCCATTCCGCTTCCAGCTCTTGGATGTGGGCGGCGTCCAGCCACAGGACACGCAAGAGCTCGCAAGTGGCGTCGGTAGCGTAAACGGGCCCGCGGTAACCGGCTTTGACCAAGCGAGGCACCAGGCCGGTGTGATCCATATGAGCGTGGGTCAGAACAATCGCCGACAGGTTATCGGGCTCGTAGGTTTTGGTGTTGAAGTTACGGAGTTCCGTTTGCCGCCCACCTTGGAAGAGGCCGCAATCCAATAAAACTCTGTCTCCACTTTCCATTTCCAAACGGAAACAAGAGCCGGTAACTGTGCCGACTGCGCCTAATGCTTTTATTTTCATGATGCTCCCCCTAGTTTTTTGTTTTTGTTAGTGGCGGCTTCCAAAGCTTCTTGGAAAAGGGCTGTAAGGCCACCTTTTTCTAAGATGTAAAGGGCCTCGGCTGTGCTGCCGCCCGGTGAGGTGACGTCGTCGCGCAATTGGGCGAAGGTGGTGCTTGCCTCTTGGGCGGCCAACGCAGCTGCGCCGCTAGCACTTTGCAGAGCCAGAGCACGGGACGTTTCCCAACTGAGCCCCAAGCGCACTCCACCTCTGCTTAAGGCGTCTAAAACGCTGAAGAAATAGGCCGGGCCGGAACCGCTTAAAGAGGTGGCGGCGTCGAAATATTTTTCATCTAAATCCACGTAAAGCCCCAAATGAGCGAGTATTTCACGAGCTTGGCTGACTAAGTCAAGAGCGGCTCCGGCTTCGGCGCAGAAGGAAATTGCCCCCTTGCCCACGGCAACCGGTAAGTTGGGCATTATCCGCACTAAAGATGTTGATGTTGGCACGTCAGCCCGTATTGAAGCCAAAGTCACCCCAGCGGCCACAGAGATTAGCAAGTGCTCTGAGGTGAGTTGGGGTTTGATTTCCCTCAAAACCTCAGCTATTTGGTGAGGTTTCACGGCTAAAAATATTAGGCGACATTGTTTGATTAAATCTTGGTTGCCGGCGGCTTTCCTCACTTTGCGTTCAGCTAAAATGCTTTCGGGAAGGTAGGGGTCGGAGATCAGCTGGCTTGTATAGGGGATGAAGGAATCTCGGTCTAAGCCCTGGCTGATGGCTTGGGCCATGCGACCGTAGCCTAAAAAGCCAATCTTCAAGGTGGCCGAAGAGTGGGGGGCTGATTTTTTACTTTCCATTAATTGCTCCTGGAAGTTTGTGGTTTTAGCTGTTTGTTAGGACTTGATTGTCTTAATTGTAACACTTTTCGGTGAAAGTGTTCAAGTTTTCTGTTGCTTTGTCCACGTCAATCTAATTTGAAATTTTTCGGGCTCCTACGGAACAACTTTTCATCTCTTGCCTACAATTTAAGCCCTAAAACTCGCTAAAGCTCAAACAATAGGGCTTAAATTTTGCAGTCAAGTTCTGAAAAGTTTTCCTCCGTCGCCATTCTGTTCATGATGTTTTGACAAATTAGATTGACGTGTTGCTTTGTCTCCGCCTTTCGCACCTCGGACGACTTTCTGAAATCGACCGCAATTTAAGGCCTACAACTCGCTTGCGCTCAAACAGTAGACCTCAAATATTGCGTTCAATTTCAGAAAGTGTCCTCGTCGCTTCGGCGGACTTTGCCTTGGTAGTAAGGGGGCTTTTGTTGGCGCAACTTTGCTGAATTTGAGCTCTTAAGCCCGCAGGTTCGCTTGGGTTGAAACAGTAGGGCTTAGGGCTTCAGCTTCTAAAAGTTCTCTTTGTCGGCCAACACCGATGTCGCTTCAGTCGGTAGGGTCGGCGGCCACAGGTTAATTAGAATAAAAGCTAGCTATTAGAGTATAAATGTAGTATAATTATGCCTTAAAGATGATAATTGCATTATATTGTGTTTCTGTTTATTTAAAATACAAGTAATTGTGCCTTTGATTTAGCTGGATCTTGGCGAAATGTAATTTTTCAAATCTATTTTAATACTGCCCAGTCCTAGGGTTTGGGAAAAAAATAAATCCTCTATTTTGGGGTAAAAAAAATATTTACCGGCTAAGACCCAAGATATAGTGGCAAATTTTTTTTAGGCACAATATCTTCATAAAAGCTTTTCATTTTAACTATTTATCTGAATGTCTTTTCTTTTTTTTACTTGACAAGTGGGGCTAGGTGGGGCATAGTGGAGACAAGTGGAGCTAGATGGGGCGCAAGCCTCTTAGCTTTAGTTCCAACAGAAGAAAATACAAAACTTAGCAACCGAGGCAAAAACGTTAAATGACTACCTGTAGTTTCATAGGTGAGGCCACTCACAATCTGGACGACAAAGGACGTTTGGCGCTGCCCGGTAAGTTCCGTGAGGAGCTGCGGAAATCACAACAGCCCGATGAATTGGTAGCTTATATGAGCAGTCAAGATGGTTGTTTGTACCTCTACCCGGCGGAACAGTGGCAAAAAATAGAATCAGCCATCGATGTTCAGGAAAATCCCAAAGTGCGGAAGGCGCTGTTTCGGGAATATGGTCTCAATTCCGAAAGGTTGACTCTAGACAAAACCGGTCGCCTTTCTCTTTCCGCCGGGCACCGTGAATCGGCCGCCCTTGAACGGGAAGTTAAAGTAATCGGTAGCATTAACAAAATTGAAATTTGGTCGACTGCCCGCTTGGCCGCTTGTCGCCAAGCCGAAGAAGAAATTGTGGCCTCGATCTTAGAAGATGTTGCCTTGCCTGTGTAATTATTAGTAAAAACTCGGCCCTTGGCCTCTTAAAATGATATAGGAAAAATGGTCAAGCCCAACTTACAAAATGCTTCTGGAAATTCAGAGGTGTTTTTAGAACCAAACCCGGCCCCCCTCGACCTCAGCGAGGCATTAGCGATGGAAGCTAATGTAGATTGGTCTGAAGCTTTCGGGCACAAAACGGTCTTAGGGCCGGAGGCGGTTCACTTTTTGGGTGTGGAAAGAGGCGGCATTTTTGTTGATGGAACTTTAGGCGGAGGAGGACATTCTCGCCTTATTTTGGAAAAATTACCCAAAGGGCGGCTGATTGCCCTCGATCAAGACGCCGACGCTCGCACTTGGGCTCAAGAGGGGTGGGGTAAGAGCAAAGAGCAGCTGACGGTGGTCGGTGGCAATTTCGGTGATTTAGACCAAATTCTCTCGGGGCTGGGAGTGGAAAAAGTTGACGGGATTTTACTCGATTTGGGCTTAAGTAGCCGTCAATTGGCTCAAGTGGGCCGCGGTTTTTCCTGGAATATTGACGAGCCTTTGGATATGCGGCTCAACCCCGAAGGCCCGCTTTCGGCTTTCGAAGTGGTGAATAAGTACCCGGAAAAAGAGTTGGCCGATCTCATTTGGCAATACGGGGAGGAGAGGGCCTCCCGTCGTTTGGCCCGCAAAATAGTTGAGGCTCGGGGCAAAAAGCCCATTGAGACAACTTGGGAGCTCAGCGGCATCATAGTCAAAGCTCTTTACCGCCCGGGGCCACCCCCGCGCATTCATCCGGCCACTCGAACTTTCATGGCCTTGCGCATTGAGGTCAATCAGGAATTGGCGGTTTTAAAGCGGTTTTTGGGCTTTGCCCCGGAAATTTTGGCTCCCGGCGGCCGCTTGGTTATCATTAGTTTTCATTCTTTGGAAGATCGTTTAGTTAAGCGAGCTTTTAAAGATAAAGAAGGTGGTTATTCCCCGTGGCGGGAATGCTTTAAAAAACCTTTAATTTCAGGGGAGATGGAATTGGCACAAAACCCGCGGGCACGCTCTGCTAAAATGCGGGCCGCCGAGCGGATTTAAAAAACTCCAAATCGTTACCTTCCTTTTTATCTGGGCATGGAATGAGTTAAATCATTCCTTAAAAAGTAAATTTTATTCACATCAGTGATTTTGAGCGTCTAAGATAGTTTGGGCATAATAAACTACCTTAGAAAGCATAAGATTGGGGTGACCAATGAAGCCTTCTCGCTTATTGGCAACTGGTAAAAATGAGCGTCGTTACCAAAGAAGTGACCGCTTTATTTCGACAAAGGGCGCAAAAAAGTGGAGCGAACCCACTAAAGGTCAGCGAGTAAATTTTGTGCGGGGCGAGGGACATAGCCCGCGCTTGGTGATGAAGCGCACGCCTCAGAGTTTAGCTCGAAATGAAGGGCTGACAAATGTTGCCAATCTTCCCAACGTCAATCGTGAATCGTTGGTGTTTTTGTCAACACAGAAGTTTTTGCTATTGTCTTTGGCTGTTTTATTACTGGTGGGCGTAACCGCTGGGCTCGTTCGTTCCAACCACCAAGCAGTAGCACACAGTTATAAAATTTCCGAGCTCACGCAAATGAAATTGAAGCTTTTGGAAACAAATCGTCGCCTTAAAACAGATTTAGCAAAGGTGAGTTCTTTAGATGAATTGGAAACGCGGGCGCGGGTTGATTTAAACTTGATAACTCCTAAACAAGGCCAAATTGTGGTGTTAGACTGATGACAAATTCTCAAAATCACAATGATAATACGAAACGAGCTCAACGACGCCTCCAGGTGATCGGTGTTGTTTTCGTGGCTATTTTCCTGGCTATTCTTTGGCGTTCCGTTGATTTAATGGTTATAAAAAGTGAAGATCTGAACCGCAAAGCTAAACGAGAGTTTGAAAGGCATTTGAATTTAGGGGCCGTGCGCGGCGAAATTTTAGATGCCACCGGTGAACGCCTGGCCGCCTCTTTGGCCGTGCCTTCGGTTTACGCCGATGCCTCTTTGATAGCCCTTGAAGATCGCCCTAAAGTTGCAGCGCAGCTCAGTGAGATTTTAGATTTAGATGTGGCAAGTTTGGAAGAAAAACTGGCTACCGGTCGCAAATTTATGTGGCTCAAACGTCAGCTTTCCACCGACGAAGCCGATGCCATTGAAAATTTGAACTTGCGCAGCGTCAAGCTCTCTAAAGAATATCGTCGGGCCTACCCTAACGGCGAATTGGCCGCCCATCTTTTGGGTTTTGTGGGCTCTGAAGGTCAGGGTCTTGAGGGTTTGGAGTTGGCTTTAGATGAAGCGCTGCGTGCCAAGCAAGAAAAGCTCAAAGTCAAACGGGACAACTTGGGCCGTATTATGGTGGATAACGTTGAAGGCGATTTGACCCAAAGCCGGGGAGCTTCGGTTGTGTTGACCATTGACCGCCGCATTCAATATTTGGCTGAAAAAGCTTTGGCCAATGCGGTGGAGACTTATGCGGCCAAAGGTGGCATGGCGGTGGTGATGAACCCTAAAACCGGGGCTGTGTTGGCTGCGGCGGTGAACCCCACCTTCGACCCCAACTCTTATAAAGAGTTTCCCACTGATTTTCGTCGTAACCGCATTTTAACCGACCCCTTTGAGCCGGGCTCCACTTTCAAGGTGTTTGTGTTGGCCGCAGCTTTAGAGGAGGGCATTGTCAACCCTGAGACCGTTATTTTTTGCGAAAACGGCTCCTTTCAAGTTGGCAAACACCGAGTTCGCGACACTAAAAATCACGGCGACCTCACCATTGGTGAAATTGTAAAATATTCTTCCAACATTGGCTCTTTAAAAGTGGGAACCATGTTGGGTAATGATTATCTCTACAACTACCTGACTCGTTTTTCCTTTGGGGAAAAGACAGGCCTGGCTCACTTGGCCGGGGAAGCCGGCGGCACATTAAAAGAGCCCGGCACCTGGCGTCCGGTGGAGGCGGCCAACATCGCCTTCGGTCAGGGCTTGAGCGTTACGGCCCTTCAGATGGTCATGGCCATGAGCGCTATAGCTAACGACGGCGTTTTGATGAAACCCTATTTGGTGGATAAAGTCTTAGATGCTGACGGTGAAGTCATTGCTGAATATGACCCCCAAATTTTACGTCAAGTTATTTCTCCGCTCACTGCTCGCCAAATGGGAGCCATGCTCCGTATGGCCGTGCAAAAGGGCGGCACTGCCAGCCGGGCCGACATCGTTGGCTACCCGGTGGCCGGTAAAACCGGAACAGCGCAGAAAGTTGTGCGGGGCGGGCGTGGTTACGCCGCCGGTAAATACGTCGCTTCTTTCTTGGGTTTTGCTCCTTATCACGACCCCCATCTGGTGACTATGGTCGTTTTAGATGAGCCGCAAAACGGTTACTATGGCGGCGTGGTGACGACTCCTGCTTTCAAAGAGATTATGGAAAACTCACTGCCTTTGTTGGATCTGCCTCCCTCCGAAGGGAAGGGCGACCCCGTTTGGCCTTTGCTTCAGAAAAATGCTGTGGGAGCACCGGGGCTCTTGGAAGCTAACCAACCCACGAATTTCATTAGAGTTAAATTGAAGAAAAACGACCGCGGTGCTCGCGGGCCCATTAGCTTTGCTTCCATGACCCCTCAAGAGGCCATGGATATGAATAAAGTGGAGCCTATTTTTGCCGACGTCTCTTTGAGTTTGCTCGCCGAGCCGGGTGTTATGCCTGATTTATCGGGTTTGACCATGCGGCAAGTTCTGGAAGTTATGAGTAAGTATGAGATGGATTTAGAATATACCGGAAGTGGTCTGGCCAAAGAGCAAACACCGCCGGCCGGGAGTCAAGTGGCCATTGGTCAAATTTGCTCCGTATCTTTCAATCCGCCAAAATAATGGATAATAATGGTTAAACTAAGCGACATACAACACAGATTAAATTTGGAATCTTGCCGGCTTTCAGAGGTGGAAATAACTTCCATCACCGAAGATTCGCGCAAAGTCACCCCGGGTAGCCTCTTTGTGGCTATCGGGGGTTCTGTGGTAAATGGCCGCGACTTTATCCAGCAGGCTATTGATAACGGGGCGGCGGCTGTTATGCTAGCTGGGCCTGATGTTCCCGATTTGACTGTTCCATGTCTTTTGGCATTTGAAGAAAATTTGCGGGCCCAAATGGCTCAAGCCGCCGCGATTGTTTATGGGAATCCTCAAGAATCTTTAGAAATTATTGGGATCACCGGGACAAATGGCAAAACTACCACTGCCTATTTACTGGAAAGTATCTTGGCTCAATTGGCCCCCGGAGTTTTGGGCACCATCAGTTTTCGCTGGCCCGGGCACCAAGAGGCCGCCTCTAACACCACCCCGGAAGGTGCGCTGTTGTTTGCTAGTCTGGCCAAGATGAAAGAGGCCGGTTCCAAAGCGGCTATCATGGAAGTTTCCTCCCATGCTCTTTCCTTAGGGCGGGTTTCGGGTTTGAAGTTCGACCGGGCTCTCTTTACGAACCTCACTCCAGAGCACCTTGACTTTCACAGTGACTTGGAAGATTATTACCAAGCCAAAAAACGCCTCTTCACCGAGCACCTTAAAGAGGGAGCCAAGCGGGCTATCATTAATATCGATAATGAATACGGCCGCCGTTTGGCCTCGGAATTAGGGGCGGAGACTGCCCTCACTTTCGGCTTTAGTAAAGAGGCGGAAGTCCGCGGGTTTGATTTGAAATTGAGCCGCACGGGCCTGGCTTTAAAAATAAGCGCCTTTGGCCAAACTTGGGAGCAAAACTCTCCCTTAGTTGCTGAATTCAATGCTGAAAATATTTTGGGAGCCGTGGCCTTGGCCTTAAGCATGGGCCTTTCGCCCCAAGAAATTGAAAAGACCCTCACAAGTGCCAAAGGCGCTCCCGGCCGCTTGGAGTCGGTGGAGGGGCTCGCACCCGGTTATCTGGCCTTAGTCGATTACGCTCACACCCCTGATGCTTTAACTAAGGCTTTGTGCGCCGCTCGTGACCTTGAACCCAAACGTCTTTTGGTTGTTTTTGGTTGCGGTGGTGACCGTGATAACAGTAAACGCTACCCCATGGGTAAAGCGGCAGGCGAAAGTGCTGACTTAGTTATCGTCACTTCCGATAACCCCCGCACCGAAGAGCCTTGGGGCATTATCATGGAAATTGAAAAGGCTTTGGCCGATTTGGGTTTGCCAAAATTTGCCCCCGGCGAGTTGGTCTCTGATTGGCAAGTTGGTCGTGCTTACGTCTCTATGGTTGATCGGAAAGCGGCCATTTTGGAAGCAATGCGCCTAATGGAACCTGGAGATTTATTGCTTGTGGCCGGGAAAGGCCATGAAGATTACCAAATTATCGGGCGAGAAAAACGCCCCTTCGATGACCGCCGTGAAGTTTATTTAGCTGCCAAAAAAGAGGGGAAGGCAATATGAGAGATTTGGGCCTGACCTTCGGTTGCTTAGTTGAAGCTTTAGGTGATTTAGTTACGGGTGCGCCTTTAGAAGCTGAAATTTTAAATGCGAAAGTAGCTGGTATCTCCGTTGACAGTCGGACTTTAGCCGCCGGAGAAATCTTTGTGGCTTTGACCGGGGAAAATTTTGATGGTCACGATTATGTCGAAGCCGCTTTAAAGGCCGGTGCTTTGGCTGTTGTGGTAGAAAAGTCCATTCCCAATATTGATGCTGAAAAATGCGTGGTGGTTTCTGATTCTTTACTTGCTTTGGGAAAAATGGCAAATGCCATAAGGAAAAAGCAAGACCTTAAAGTTGTGGCCCTCACGGGTTCCAATGGTAAAACTACCACTAAAGAAATGCTTGCCAGCATCTTAAGGCGAAAAGATCCCAAGCTGTTGGCCACGTCCGGTAATTTTAATAATCAAGTTGGCTTGCCGCTCACCATTTTTAAAGTCGACTCTGAGGCTAGTTTGGCCGTTTTGGAAATGGGTACAAATCACTTTGGGGAAATTGCCTCTTTAGGGGAAATCGCCGAGCCCAATGTGGCTCTCATCACTTCAGTGGGAGCTGCTCATTTGGAACACTTTGAAAGCGTTAAAGAAGTTGCTCGGGCCAAAGGCGAAATTTACGCTTCGTTGCAACACGGGGGGACGGCTGTTGTAAACGCCGATGAACCTCTCTTGGTTGAGGCCGCCCAAGTCTTTAAAGGGCACAAGCTCTACTTTGGCCAGAGCGACAATGCCCAAGTGCGCTTATTGGAAACCAAGAGCTTAGGACTTGACGGGCAAGAAATAATTGTCACCGGCCCGGGCCTTTGCGCTCCCCGAAAGATAGTTTTGCGTTTCCTTGGGGCGCACAATGCCCTGAACGCCGTTGCCGCAGCAAGTGCCGCTTTGGCCGCCGGGGCCACTTGGGCCCAGATTATTTGTGGCCTTGAAGACGCCGAAGCACCAAAGGGACGCTTGAATTTAGTTGAGACTAAAAACTTTAAAGTGCTCGACGACACCTATAACGGGAACCCCACTTCGGTGGCGGCGGCTTTAAGGTTTTTAGCATCCTTAGACAGTGAATTGCCAAAGGGTGCTATTTTGGGCGATATGCTGGAGCTTGGCAAAGACGAGGCCGCTCACCACCAAGAAATTGGTCGCTTGGCCGCTGAATTGGTAAACTGTTTAGCTCTCGTGGGGCCTCGTTCGGAGCACACTTACAAAGGAGCTCGGGCTTTCGGGATGAGCGACGATAAGCTTCGTCATTTTGATTTGGCGTCCGATGCCGCCAAGTGGGCCGCAGCTTCTTGGGCGCCTGGGACTGTTGTTTTATTAAAGGGTTCACGCTCTTCCAAAATAGAAGAAGCCCTTAATTTTTTCGAAGGTAGTTAAATGCTTTACCATCTTTTTTCCTCATTAGTTGAAAACATCTCCTTCTTCAACGTCTTTAAATATCTGACGGTTAGAAGTTTATTGGCGGCTTTTACCTCCATGGGGATTTGGTTTATTTGGGGAGAGAAGTTCATTGCTCTTATTAAGAATTATCAAATTCAACAATACATTCGCGAAGAAGGCCCCAAAAGCCATCAGAGTAAAAGCGGCACCCCCACCATGGGCGGAGTCTTGATTCTCTTTGCTGCCTTTGTGGCCACCCTTTTGTGGTGTGACCTCACCCAAGACGTCATTTGGCTGGTCGTTATTTGCGGAGCCTTTTTCGGTGCTTTGGGTTTCCACGATGATTTTACGAAAATTAAAAATAAATCGAATCAGGGGCTCACGGCCAAACAAAAATTTTTAGGCCAAATTGTAATTTCTGGAGTGGTTGGCTACTATTTGTGGCAATCGCCTAACTTTAACACTTCGGTTTATTTGCCGATTTTGAAAGATGTGAGCGTCAATCTCTCTTATTTTTACATTCCTTTCGTCATCTTGGTTATCTGCGGTTCATCTAACGCCGTAAACTTAACCGACGGCTTAGATGGTTTGGCCATTGGCCCAATCGCCATTTCAGCCATGGCCTATATGGTCTTAGTCTATTGCTCGGGAAACTCCATGCTATCTGACTATTTGCAAATTCAATTTGTGCCCGGAGCCGCCGAAGTAACAGTCTTATTGGCCGGCATTGTCGGGGCCGCTTTGGGTTTCCTTTGGTATAACACCTACCCAGCTCAGATTTTCATGGGGGATGTGGGCTCCCTTTCTCTGGGTGCCATTTTGGGCTTGGTAGCTTTGATTTGTAAGCAGGAATTGATTTTAATCGTCATTGGCGGCATCTTCGTGATGGAAGCTCTGAGCGTTATTTTGCAAGTGTTTTACTTCAAATTGACCGGTGGGCGGCGAATTTTCCGCATGGCTCCTTTGCATCACCATTTTGAGCTCAAAGGTTGGGCTGAGCCCAAGGTTATTGTGCGCTTTTGGATTGTGGCTGCTATTTTGGCTTTGATTGGACTCGCCACATTAAAGATACGTTGAGGAAACACTGATTAATTGCCTTTTTGCCCTCTGACTTTGTCAGACTCGCTTTATGAAAACCTTGTGTATGTTAAATACTACAAGGCCTTCACAAATCTCGTCTTCCTCGTCAGAGAACAAAAATTCTAATTAATCAACGTTTCCTTAGTAAACTGTCTCTGCTACTTTTTAGGGGATTGTAGCGAATAAGGAAAATTGGTTGAAACAGGTTGGTTTCATAGGGAGGGAACCAATGAAGAGAAAAGTTTATGGTAAATGCCTCGTCGTGGGTTTGGGTGCGTCAGGTCAATGGGCCGCTGAGCTTCTTTTGAGCTTGGGAGCGGAGGTCAGCTTAGCCGACCAAAAATCGGCCGACGAACTTGAAAGTGTTATGGAACGCTTTAAAGGGCGCCCGGTGAAATGGTTTTTAGGTGCCAAAGCCGCCGACGGCTTCAAAAATACCGAATTAGTTGTCTTGAGCCCGGGAGTCCCTTGGACATTCCCCGGCTTGCGCGCCGCAATGGGTCGAGTTCCGGTTACCGGCGAAACGGAATTGGCCGCCTCCCTCACCACGGTGCCTATTTTGGGCATCACCGGCTCCAATGGTAAAACCACAACCACGGGACTTTTAGGCCACATCTGCCAACAAAACGGTTGTGAGGTTTTTGTGGGCGGTAATTTCGGCAAGCCCTTGAGCCAGTTTCTCTTAGAGGGCAAAAGTGCTGAGGCCGCCGTCTTGGAGCTCTCCAGCTATCAGTTGGAGACCGCTCGGGTTTTCCACGCCCAAGGGGCCGCCATTTTAAACATCAGCCCCGACCATCTTGATCGCTACCCTGACATGGCCGAATATTTCCGGGCCAAAACCAATATCTTCAAAAATCAAATCGCCTCAGATTTGGCCGTCTTAAACGAAGACGACCCTCTTTTGCGGGTTAAAAATACCCTTGCTCGCCGTTTTGGCTTTTCTCGCCAAAGAAGGCTTTCTTTTGGCGCTTGGGTGGAAGACGGCTCTATCTGTGTGGCCGATGATTCGGCAAAGCTCGTCTCGCGCCCGTGGAGCGATTTTGCTCTGGAAGGTGTCCACAATCAAGAAAATGTCATGGCTGCCACCGGCTTGGCCCTGAGCTTGAAATTATCGCCCGCCGATTCTTTAGCCGCCGCCACCACCTTTGTGGCCGAAAAACACCGCCTTGAATTAGTTGGTGAGTTTGACGCCGTAAAATATTACGATGATTCCAAAGGCACTAACGTTGGGGCCGTGGCCATGGCTTTGGCCAGCTTTCAAGAGCCCATTGTCTTAATCGCCGGCGGACAAGCCAAGGGACAAGATTTCCGTTTTCTTTACAAAGCTGTTTCGGAAAAAGTGAAAGAGTTAGTGCTCATCGGTCAAGATAGGGAACTTATCGGGGCCGCACTTTCCGGGGCCGCCCCCATTAGCCACGCCGAAACCATGGCCGAGGCTGTTACTAAAGCGCGTGCTGTGGCCCCACGGGGTTCGGTGGTGCTTTTATCTCCGGCTTGCGCTTCTTTTGATATGTTCCGTGATTATAAAGATCGCGGCGACGCCTTTGCTCGTGAAGTTAAAAATTCCAACACATTTGGAGATAAATAATGCAAGCCCAAAGAACACTCTCCATTGATTGGTTGACCCTGATTTTAGTCTTTTGCCTCTCCGGGCTCGGTTTGGTCATGCTTTATTCCGCCAGTGCCATTGTGGCTGAAGAGCGTTTCGGAGATCCCCTCTATTTCTTTTTGCCCCAAGTGCGTAACATGATTTTAGGCATTGTCTTGATGCTCATTGTCTCGCAAATTAATTATAATTTTTGGGTGCGTTTAGCTTATCCTATTTTATTTGTAAGCATAATTATGCTAATATTAGTGCTCATTCCCGGCATTGGCTATGAAGTGGGCGGGGCTACTCGTTGGTTACGTTTGCCCGGGTTTTCTTTCCAACCTTCGGAAGCTGCTAAATTAGCAATTGTTGTCTATTTAGCCTATTCTTTGAGCCGTAAAAATGAAATTAGCGACAGTTTTTGGTATGCTTTAGTCCCCCATTTGGGCGTTACCGGGTGTCTCATGGGGCTAATTGTGCTTGAGCCTGATTTGGGAACTGCTCTTTGCGTGGGCGTCATTGCCATCAGCATTATGTTTGTGGCCGGAACTAAAATTTGGCACCTGATTCTGTTGGGTTTGGCCGGAGCTTGGCTGGTTTATTACCAAATTTACAGCTACGGCTTTCGTATGCGTCGCATGACGGCCTTTTTAGACCCCTGGCAAGATCCGTCCGGCGCCGGTTACCACATTATCCACTCCTTTTACGCCTTTGCCTCCGGCGGGCTCTGGGGCCAAGGCCCCGGCGGGAGCCAGCAAAAGCTCTTTTTCCTCCCGGAAGCTCACACTGACTTTATTTTTTCGGTAATGGCCGAAGAAGTGGGCTTGGGTGGAGTGTTTTTAGTGGCGATTCTCTTTTTGATTCTAATTCGTCACGGCCTTAAGATTTCGCGCTCGGCCCGTGATTTGCCGGGTGTCTATTTGGCATTGGGTTGCACGTTACTTATTGGTATCCCAGCTTTTTTTAACATGGCCGTGGTCACGGCTCTCCTCCCCACCAAAGGGTTACCGTTGCCGTTTTTCAGCTATGGCGGGACTAACTTGATGATTTCTTTCGTGGCCATTGGAATTTTACTCAATATTTCCAGCCGCAGTAGCGACCAAAGGCTCGAACAGGAATATAATAGTTTTAGAGAACACCACCGGGCTTTCCGGGAAAAAGTGAAGAAAGTGGCGCAAGGGGCGGCGTAAATGAGTAAAGTTATCATCGCCGCCGGAGGCACCGGGGGGCATTTGTGGCCGGCCCTTTCTTTGGCCAGAGCCATAGAAGAAAAGAATCCGAACTCTGAATTTCTCTTTGTCGGCACCGGCCGGCCCATTGAAGAAAAGATTTTAGGGCCCACACATTTCCCCCGAGTGATTTTAAAATCAAGTGGCTTTAAAGGTGGGGGTGTTTTCCAAAAGGTAAAAGCAGTTGGCCAGTGTCTATGCGGCATTGGGGAAGCCCGTAAGTTAATTGCCGAGTTTAAGCCCGACCTCTGTTTTGCTGCCGGGGGTTACGTCACCGTGCCGGTTGGTTTGGCCGCGAAATTAGCCGGAGTTCCATTAGTTCTCCATGAGCAAAATTCTCGTCCCGGGCTCAGTAATCGAGTGTTGAGTCGGGTGGCTCGGAAAATTTTCTTAGGCTTTGATGATGCTCGAACTTATTTTCCACTGTCTAAAGTTGTCTTTACCGGAAACCCAATCAGGCCTGAAATCGAAGCATTATCTGAACGGAGTATCGATTTTAAAAAGATTCCTCCCACGATTTTAGTTACCGGTGGCAGTCAAGGGGCTCGCGGTTTGAATGAAAAAGTGGTGGCCGGTTTAATTCGCTTAAAAAAAGAGCTTCATATTAACGTGCGCATTATTCATCAAGCCGGTAGTCACGATTTAGAGACCGTGCGACAAAAATACCAAGCCGCCGGTATAGAGGCCCAGGTGGAAAGCTTCTTCCCGGAAATGGCCGACTTTTACGCCCAAGGCACTTTTCTTATTGCTCGGGCCGGAGCTTTGACCATTGCCGAATTGGCCGCCGCCGGGCTCCCTTCGATTTTAGTGCCTCTCCCAACGGCCGCCGATAATCACCAGGCCGACAATGCCCGCAGTTTGGAACGGGCCGGGGCCGCTCTTTTGTGGCCGGAGGCTGATTTAAACGCCGAAGATTTGGCGGCGTCATTGGCTCGCCTCGTGCAAAACCCCGCCTGTTTGGAATCCATGGGTGAGGCGGCCCGCAGGCAAGCCCCTTTGGGGGTGGCCAACAAAATGGCTGAGTTGTGTTTGGAAATAATTGAGGCTTAGTTAGCTCTTGTTACATGGCGAAGTGGGGCTTCGCCGGAGACGACTTTCACAAGTTGACTTCATTTTAGCTCCTAAAGTTCGCATACGCTCACAGGCGGAGCTAAAATCGAAGTTCAACTTGTTAAAGTGTCCCCGGCTTCGCCCGAACATTCGGTCAGGTCTAAAAAGAGAACACCAGGAGTTTAGAGGTTAATATATGTATCGGAAACAACGACATATCCATTTTGTGGGCATTGGCGGAATCGGCATGAGCGGCATTGCTGAAGTTCTGATCAATTTGGGTCACAAAGTTAGCGGCTCTGACTTGAAGGAAAGTGCTTCGGTTGCTCGGTTGCTCTCTTTGGGGGCCACAATTACCATCGGTCATTCCGGCCTCAATGTCAAAGGAGCTGAGGTCGTGGTCATTTCTTCGGCGGTGAGTGAAAATAATCCCGAAGTTGTGGCGGCCCATCAAGATTTTATCCCGGTTATCCCGCGGGCGGAAATGCTGGCTGAGCTCATGCGCCTCAAATCTTCGGTTGTAGTGGCCGGGAGCCACGGCAAAACAACAACCACTTCTTTGGCCGGAACCATTTTAGATAAAGCCGGGCTAGACCCCACCATGGTAATTGGTGGTCAGTTAAACCATTTAGGCGTTAATGCTCGCTTGGGGCAAGGAGATTACTTGGTGGCTGAAGCCGATGAATCCGATGGTTCATTTCTCCTATTGACTCCGACTGTTGCGGTGGTTACTAATATTGACTACGAACACATGAACTTCTACCGCGGGGGCCTCGAGGAGCTGAAAAGTAATTTCCTCACTTTTATCAACAAAGTGCCTTTTTACGGTTTTGCAGTTTTATGTCTCGATGATCCCAATGTCCAGAGCTTGCTCCCCGGGATAAAAAAACGTTATATTACTTATGGTTTTTCAGCTCAAGCTGAAATTTCGGCCCAGAACCTGGCTTGTGGCCCTTGGGGTTACTCTTTTGACTTGAAGCGTTTGGGGAAAGAACTGGGCCGGGTTAGCGTGAATTTGCCCGGTCGGCATAACGTCTTAAACACCTTGGCCGCTATCGCCGTGGGGCTGGAATTGGGCTTAGATGTTGCCACCATCATTGAGGGCGTGGCCACCATGAAGGGAGTGGGGCGTCGCTTTGAAAAGAAGGGTGAAGCTTTCGGGATCACCGTCTTGGACGACTATGGCCATCACCCCACGGAAATTAAAGCGACTTTGTCTGCTTTGAGCGATTGTTATCCCAAACAACGCAAAGTTGTTGTTTTCCAACCACATCGCTATTCGCGCACCGAAAGTTTGTTCGATGACTTTTTGTCTGCTTTTAACGAGGCTGATTGGCTTGTGATTACGGAAATTTATGGCGCCGGGGAAGAAGCCATCGAGGGTATCAGCGGCCAAAAATTAGTCGAGGCCATTCGCAGCTATGGTCACCGTGAAGTTACATTCCACAGTGATTTATCCTCTTTGGGCAGTATGCTGGCTAAATCTTTGACCCCCGGAGACGTGGTGATGACCATGGGGGCCGGAAGCATTTATAACGTTGGCGAAGAAACCTTGCACTTGTTAAAAGTTAGGGAAAAAGATAATGACTGTGCCCAAAGCTTGGCATAAACTTTCCGAAGAAATGGGCGATCGCTTGCTCTTTGGGGTGCCCTTGGCCAACTATTCCACCTTAAAGGTGGGGGGGCCGGCTGAGCTTATGGCTCGGGTTGATTCCATCTCGGAATTGAAAGTGGTTTTGGCCATTTGCGCAAAAGAAAACTTGCCTTATTTCGTCGTTGGCGGAGGTTCTAACCTTTTGTTCAGTGACGAGGGGTTTGCCGGGGCCGTGATAAAATTGGGCAGCGGATTTAAGCGAATTGAATATCAAGGCGGCATCAACCTCCACGCCGGGGCCGGGGCAATCTCGACTCAAGTGGTTGATTACGCAAGCGACTTGGGGCTCGGCGGCTTAGACGGCCTGGCCGGAGTTCCGGGGAGCATTGGCGGCGCTGTTTTCATGAATGCCGGAAGTGGCGACCGTGAAGTTGGCCGCATGGTTCACTCGCTCACTTATTTGACTCAAGAAGGTGAATATACTCGCGTCTCCGGAGCCGCCTTGGGCTTTGCCTACCGTTGCCAAACCGGTTTGCCCCAAGGCTCGGTTATCTTGGGGGTGGAATTTAACCTCATTCGGGAAGAAAAAAGTTTAGTGCGCAATAGGGTAAAAAACCTTTTGGCCCAAAAAGCATCCCGCCAGCCTCAGGGCGTCCGTTCAGCCGGGAGCGTTTTCAAAAACCCCCGCGGCTATGTGGCCGGGCAAGTGATTGATTCCTGCGGTCTTAAGGGTTTAAGTATTGGTGGAGCTCAAGTGAGCTCGGCTCACGGCAACTTCATTGTCAATTCAAATGGCCAAGCCACCTCCACCGATATTAGAACTTTGATGGCTAAAGTGCGCACAAGCGTGTTTGAAGCTTATGGAATTGAGTTGGAAGCTGAAGTTTTAGTCATTGACAAGTTCGGGCAAAAAGTTGCCCCGCAAGAGTGGTAAAGATATGAAAAGAAGTCGGAACGAGTCAGAACGCAATTTGAGATTTGCCCGTGACCCTAACAAAAAAAGTAATAAAGAGACTGCTAAAGGTCTTGGTGTTGCTAAACTGGCTGAGAATGCAGGCGGCTTTCTGCGGCGTTCAATGAAAGTGTTTTTAGCCATTTTAACCACCTTGGCCGCTGTTAGTCTTTTGGGAGCCGGTGTTTTAGTCGCTTATATGGCCCTTTCCAAATCTGACTTCTTTACGGTTAAAAAAATTGTCATCTCCGGCATTAACCAAGTTAGCCGTCAGGAGATCTTAAAGGCCGCAGGACTGGCTGAAGATGCTCTGGTGCGCATTTGGTCTTTTGAGCCGGAAAAAGCTGAAGAGAATTTAAGGGCCATCGCCTGGCTCGACACCGTGGAAGTTGATAGGCAAATGCCCGATACCGTGACCATTAAAGTCACCGAGCACCAACCTCGTCTGCTGATCAGCTTAGGGCGTCTTTACTATTTGAACGAAAGTGGCGAACCCTTTAAAGAGCTCGCTCCCGGTGAAAACCCGAAACTTCCTATCGTGAGCGGCTTTGGCACCGATGAGCTTCTTTCGCCCAGCCCCAGCATGCGCACAGCTATTGGTGAAATCTTCACTTTGGTTGAGGTTTTAAGCAAACGTAACGATGAATTTCGTTTAGCTAATATCTCGGAAATAAATTACGATATGGTGAGGGGGCTGACTCTGTTCACCAAAAATAAAGGTCTGGAAGTTAAAGTGGGCCTTGGTTCTTATGCTGAAAAGTTCCGTCGTTTGGGGAGAGTTTTGGCTCACCTTAAAGTCGAGGGTAAATATGACAGGTTGGTTTATCTCAATTTAGAGGCCAGCCCGCGAGTTATCGTGCGCTATGGCGATCGGGTCAGTTCCGCTTCTTACATCTGGAGAGGAAAGAGCTTGTTGTTGGAGGCACAAGCTTGATTAGTCGACATCACTTAGAGAAACGCTAGAGATTTATTAGCGCTTTTTAAAAAACGATCGCATAACTTTATAATTTATTGGGGGAGAATTTTTATGGCTTCAAACAATTTGATTTTCGGTCTTGATATTGGCACCACTAAAATTTGTTGCGTGGTGGGTGAACCTAACGATGAGGGCGGCGTTGATATTATCGGCATCGGTAGCCACCCCTCTCAGGGCCTGCGGAAAGGTGCAGTTGTTAATATCGAACGCACGGTGGAATCCATCAAGCGCGCCGTGGAAGAGGCCGAATTGATGGCCGGTTGCGAAATTACCGAAGTTTACGTGGGGATTGCCGGGGGGCATATTGAGGGTCGTAATTCTGATGGCGTCATTGGCATCAAAAGCCGGGAAGTTACCCAGCAAGATGTTGAAAGGGTTTTGGAAGCGGCCCGGGCCGTGGCCATTCCCATGGATCGCGAAGTCATTCACACCATACCCCAAGAGTTTATCGTCGACCGTCAAGGCGGCATTCAAGACCCCGTGGGCATGAGCGGCGTTCGTTTGGAGGCCAAAGTTCACATCGTCACCGGGGCGGCCACTTCGGCGCAAAACTTGATTCGTTGCGCCCACCAAGCCGATCTCGACGTTTGCGACATTGTTTTGGAATCGGTGGCGTCAGCTGATGCGGTTTTGACTCCGGAAGAAAAAGAGCTTGGAGTTGCACTTTTGGATTTTGGCGGCGGCACAGTCGATTTGGCCATTTTCTCCCAAAACAGCATCAAGCACACTTCCGTCTTAGCTCTCGGCGGCACCCATTTGACTAACGACGTGGCCGTGGGGCTCCGGACTCCCACCAGTGCCGCTGAAGAAATTAAGAAAATGCACGGTTGCTGTTTGACTTCCATGATTGAAAGCGACCAACTCATCGAAGTGCCTTCGGTGGGCGGGCGCCAACCGCGCATGGTTAGCCGCATGGTTTTGGCCGACATCTTAGAGCTCAGAGTGGAAGAGATTATGATGCTCATTAATCGTGAACTCATGAAGAGCGGCTTTGACGATCAACTAAACAGCGGCGTGGTTATCACCGGCGGGGCAACTTTGTTGCCGGGCGTTCCGGAATTGGCCGAGCAAGTTTTCGATTTGCCCGTGCGTCGGGGCTATCCTTACAACATCGGTGGTTTGACTGATGTCATTAACGATCCTAAATACGCCACTGCTGTTGGTTTAGTTCTCTACGGCTTGAAAAAGGAAGAAAATCGAGCTGAAAAAGAATTTCGCCGTCGGGGCGGAAGTGGTTTTGGGCAAGTTTTGAGCCGGATGAAGAATTGGTTTAAAGAAATAGTATAATGTTAATTATTTTGGCGAAGTAAATGATATTTTAGTTGTATTTCGCCGGGCAATGTGATAGTATAATAAAAGAGGCTATATGTGCCGTTAAGTCCGCAAGGTTGGCGGCCGGACGCCCAAAAATGCCAAAATCGCCTCAAGCTAAACCAAAATAGGGGAGTTTAGTTTGAATTAAAAGCGAGTGTGATATTTAAGGGCGTGCCAAATAGGCACTTAGCAAATAACAGCATCATTTGGAGGGAAAAAGATGATGGAGTTTACTTATCAAGACACGAAAGTCTTGCATAAAATTAAAGTTTTCGGTATCGGTGGCGGCGGCAATAACGCCATCAACAACATGATTCAAGCAGGTATCACCGGCCCCTTATTCGTGGCGGCCAATTCCGATTTGCAAGATCTGGAAAGAAACCTGGCTCCCCATAAAATTCAAGTGGGCACCGAACTCACCAAAGGTCTCGGCTGTGGGGGCAAAGCCGAAGTTGGTCGAGCAGCCGCTCAAGAAGATCTTGACCGCATTCAAGATATGCTGGCTGATTCCGACATGGTTTTTATCACTGCCGGGATGGGCGGCGGCACAGGCTCCGGGGGGGCTCCCGTTGTAGCCGAAGCTCTTTCCAAGCTCAATGATCCTCCTTTAGTCGTCAGTGTGGTCACTAAGCCCTTTTCCTTTGAGGGGCCTCGCCGTTTAAAGCAAGCTGTGGCAGCCATTGACGAATTGACCAAACACTCCGATTGTATTTTAGTTGTGCCTAACGAAAAGTTGATGGCCACCATGCCCAAGGGTTGCTCTCTGCAAGATGCTTTCCACGAAGCCGACACCGTGCTTCTCAAAGCCGTGCAAGGGATTACCGACCTCATCACCGGTAAGGGCCTGGTCAACGTTGACTTCCAAGATTTGAAAACCGTCATGACTAAACGCGGGCCTTCCATTATGGGTGTGGGCCAAGCCAGTGGTGAAGACCGGGCTTTGAAGGCCGCCCAACAAGCTGTGGCCAGCCCCTTGTTAGATGATTTGACCATCGATGGCGCCCAAGGTGTGTTGATTAACATCACCGGCCCCAGTAACCTCGGCCTTGAAGAGGTTAGTGCTGTCTGTACCCTCATCACCAAAGAAGCTCACCCCGATGCCGAAATTTTCCACGGCGTCACTTTTGACGATTCTTTGGAAGAGGAAGGCCTGTTGAAAGTTACGGTCATTGCCACCGGTTTGGGTGAACGTTCTGAGCGTGAACGCATTAAAGCCGAAGAGGCTCGCGAAAAAGAAGAGGCTGCCAAAGCCGAAGCATTGGCCAAGTTAGAAGCCGAGGCCCGCGCTGCCGTGGAAGCTCAAGCTCAAGCTCAGGCCGAAGCTGAAGCTCGCGCCGAAACAGAGGCCAAAGCCAAATTGGAAGCCGAAGCTGCCTTCCGGGCGGAATTGGAGGCCAAGGCCAAATTAGAAGTTGAGGCTGCTGTGCGGGCTGAGATGGAAGCCAAATTGGCTGCCGAAGAAGCTGCTCGTCATCAGGCGGCGCTTAGCCAACCGAGTTTAGTTGCGGCTCCCATTGCGGCACCTATCACTGAACCCGTGGCTCCTATTTCCACTTACGAACCCCGTTCGGCGGAACCGATGTCCGACCGCGGTGTGCCTCGGGCTCGGGCCCTCAGCGGCACTGCCCGTCGTAATCGTTTGGCCAAACGTTATGAATCCATCCATCTCGATGGAGACAACTTTGATATACCCACGTATTTGCGTCACAGTGCCGACTAAAATTTAGCGGCTTGTGTGAGTGTATAGCTCCGTTTGCTTACTTGACGACCTGTGTTCACCTTGACTTTAGCTGAGCGGCTAAAGTGGGGCGGGGGAGTTGTAACAACTCCGCTAATACATCGCTTATTAAGCGTCATGGGGTGTTGGCAGTTTAGTATGCAAAGTGGGGTGGGGAAGTTGTAACAACTCCGCTAATACATCGCTTATTAAGCGTCATGGGGTGTTGGCAGTTTAGTATGCAAAGTGGGGTGGGGGAGTGTAACAACTCCCCCGGCTAAAGAATTTCCATTGGCCTTAACAAATTGTGTTTAGGGCTAGAAGTGGTCGGGGAATCAATGATTCCCGAAGAATTTCCATAATAATAAATTATTTTTGCTCAAATCATTGATTTGTTAAGGGGTGAGTTTTGCCTGCAGTTTGGAATATTTTAGCCCAACTAAAGGAGCTCATTGCCGGGGAAACTCTTTGGCCGCACGGTGAGTTTTCAGCAAAAGACCCCGGAGGACGCCTCAAAGTCGCTCTCCTTTGGCCGGACACTTACCGCACAGGTATGTCGGCTTTGGGTTACTTGTCAATTTATGCGCTTTTAAACGGGCGTGATGATGTTTTAGCGGAACGTTTCTTCTGGCCTGATTCCCAATTGGCCCTGAGTTACGAGCGGAGTAATAGTCCGCTGCTTTCCTTGGAGAGCGGGCGGCCTCTGGCTGAGTTTGATCTCATTGCCGCTTCGTTGTCGGTGGAGAATGATTTTTGGCGCTTACCGGCCATGTTGGCCGCTGGAGGCTTAGAGCCTTGGCGCGACAAAAGAGAAGCTTATGATCCGCCTGTTTTAGTTGGTGGTGTTGGTGTTTGGGCTAACCCTTGGCCCCTGTTTGATTTTGCTGATCTGGTCTTGACCGGTGAAGCTGAAGGCCAATGGCCTTTATTGATTTCCGCTTGGAAGGCGTGTTGTTCCTCCCCCCTCCCCAAAGAACAGCACCTCTCATTCCTATGTCGGGAAACTCCGGGAACCCTCCTCCCCGGGCCTATCACGGAACTCCTCGTTTCCCCTAACGAGGAGTTCCGTGCTAATTTTTCAGCGAATAATCCTCAAGTAATTTCAGATAGTTTATCTTTGCCGGTGAGTCCTAGTGCTTTAAAGTGGCCGCCCCCTTCTGATATGCTCCCCCCTGTCTCGCCCATTTTGAGCCCGAATGCCGAATTCGCCGACACTTTGTTGGTGGAGATAAGCCGCGGCTGTCCTTATGGCTGTCGTTTTTGTTTGGCCGGGGTCTTATACCGTCCCCATCGTCCTTGGCCGATGGCGCGCATTCTCAAGGCCATTGGTGGGGTTGACGGCCCGACGAAAATAGGCTTGGTGAGCCCGGCGGCCGGAGACCACCCCGAATTGCCCGAGCTTTTAGAAACATTGTTTAGTTGGCAGAAAGTTGTGACTCTGTCGTCTTTGCGGCTTTCGAAATTAACTCCGAAGCTGGCTGAGATGTTGGCTGCCGGAAAACTTTACGGCGTGGCCGTGGCCCCCGAAGGCGGCAGCCAGGCTTTGCGCAACATTATTAATAAGGATTTGACCGAAGAGGTCATCTTAAACGGTGTGGCTTATTTGACCGAAGCTCATTTACGCAAAATCAAGCTTTACTTCATGATTGGGCTCCCGGGGGAGACTGACGAAGATTTGCGTGAGCTCGTTTCGTTGGCGGAAAAAATCCGGGCTGTTGCTCAAAGGGGCAAAGCCAAGCCGGAACTCGTTTTGTCCTTGGCCAACTTCACCCCCAAAGCCCACACTCCCTTTGAGGAAGCGCCCATGGCCACCGAGGCGGAATTCAAACGCAAAGGTCGTTTGGTGGCCAATGCTTTGAAGAAAGTGCCGCGGCTCAGCGTTCAGCTCGACCCCCCACGGTGGTCGATTGTGCAAGGCATTTTGGCCCGCGGTGGCCCCGAGAGTAGCCGCCTTGTTGCGTCCATGTGGCAAAATGAAGGGCGTTTGAAGCCCGCTTTGGCGGCCATTGGCTACACTCCCGAGCACCCCATTCATCGGCCTTGGCCAAAGGGGCAGGCGAAGCCCTGGCGAGTTGTGAACCCCGGTGCTGGGCTTGAGTTTCTACAGCGGGAAATGGAGCGATCGGCAGGTGGTGTCCTCACTCCGGCTTGCCCGCCTGGTGGCGCTTGCGGGCGGTGTGGGGGGTGTGGCCCTGGATATGCCAAGAATTTAAGTTGACAAAGCGTTTTAAGTTTTTTATATTAAAAAGACCGAAAGGGTGCTCTAACACCCTCCCGGTCATTTGGGGCAAGTCCCCCTGAATTTATAGAATAAAAACAGAAGCTATGCCCCTATGGGAAGAACCAATTCCCATAGGGGTAATTTTCATTTAAATGCCAGCGTTATTTACGCCAGCGGCTTTCAATGATAATTACCAATATCCCAGCCAGCGTGCTAGCCAGAATATCCATAAGGAACTGCTCCATGTGCAACCTCCCTTCTCAGGAAGACTGCCCCACAGAATTATTATAATGTATTTTTATGATAAGGAAAAGTATTTTCCCAACGTCAACCATTTGTTACAATGTCATGAACTTTTTGGCGACGTAGGAGCCCGAAAATAATAAATTAGATTGACGTGGAGTTTCTAAAATTTGGCTTGCAATGTGGGGGCTATATCTGGTAAAGTATAGATATTGTTAGTTTTATTTGGCTTGAATTATGAAAATATAAGCGTAATTAACATAAATTATGTGAAATTGAATTTAGTTGATGTTGAAATAACATCATTAGAATATCGGTTTTTAAGGAAACGCAGATTAATCAGCGTTTCTTTAAAGCTAAATTTGTAAAGTTTATTTCGAAATAAAGCGGCTGAACGCTCGCAAAAGAAAAATATTAGCCAGCTTGGCAACAATGGAGGGTTTATGGGCAATTTAAAATTTTTACCGGTGGCAGTTCTTTTGGCTTTAACGGCCATGCCAAGCGCGCAAGCGGCAGCGCAACCCATTATTACTTACATAGATTCAAATAGTGAAAATCCGGTTGACTATGACCCGTATCTGGCTAGTGATGGCGTTGGCTCTTATTATCCCGGTGATGATGCCGATGGCATTGGTGGAAAAATTTATAATTCCAATAATACCGTAAATTTCACCGGTGATAGAGGTGACCCCGATCTAGCTGCAGATTCTAACAATGCGAACCTTTATGGTGGTGGTGATAACACAACTGGTGCCATTGGAGATGCCTCCTCTCGAAATAACATCTTAAATGTTGGTGGTGCCAAAGACGCAAGCGGAGCTTTGGCAGATGCAACCGTTTATGGTCATGATGGTAGTCCGTTATATATTATCGGTGCTTTTGCCAAAACTGACGGAACCAACAATGCCACTGCCATTGGCAACACTTTGAATCTTGGAGGGGAAACTGTAAAAGCCACTTTGAATTCAAATAATGGTGCATTTATTCGCGGTGGTTCGGCCGAAACTGAAAGCGGCACAGCTAATGCTTCAGGCAATCAAGTTAATATAAGTAATGTAAATCTTGATGCTTTAAAATCCTCTAGTACAATTATAGGTGGTTATGCAGCTGCCACCTCAGAAAACGGCATAACAATTGCCGGGGAAGAAAAGACTCAAAACGTCGTCGTTGTAGACTCGGAAATTAATAAAAAAGATGTTGGTCTTTATATTTATGGCAGTTTTGCAACAGATTACAGTGAAGTACCTTCGTTCGGGAATCATACAGCTTATGGCCAAGTTTATGTGCACAAAAATGTGAGCTCTAATAGAGGTATTTACGGAGCAAGAGTTTCCGGTGCCATCGCCACTGCCACAGGCACTGTCAACATAGAACCTGATAACGAAGCTTTGAGCATTGATGTAGAAGGGATTTACGGGGTTCAGGCTGATGGTGACACCGCCGCCACCGCCAACGGTTTTGTCAATATAAATCCTGAAAGCGGCAGTGTGAGCGTTGATGCGAGTGATTTCTACGGGGCCTATGCCTCCAGTGATACCGCCACCGCCGAAGCCACCGGAACTATCAATATAAATCCTGAAAGTGGTAGTGTGAGCGTTAATGCGAGTGATTTCTACGGGGCCTATGCTAACAGTAAAACCGCCACCGCCACCGGAACTATCAATATAAATCCTGTGAACAATGGAACTACGATTGTACTTGATGATTTTTCCGGTGCGAAAGCAATAACGGTCGATGGAACTGCCACGGCCATTGGTCATGTGAATGTTTCAAATGCTACTTTTGAAAGTCAAAGAGAGGGAGTTATTTCCGGTGGGTTCGCGGAAGCTGAAAAGGGCGCTCCACTTTCAGTCGTGGCTAAAGAAAGCTCTCTATCTTTCGAAAATGTTACACTAAAAAATGAAAATGACTCCCAAGCAATCTTGCTTCTGGGCGGCCACGCTACCAATGGTGTTCCTGAAGACGTTTCTGCTATAGTTAAGGCAAATGAAAACAGCGTGACTTTAAAAGATGTTACATTTGTAAATTTTGGTGACGAAACCAATAGCTATGCAACTGTCATTGGTGGTTATGCCAACACATCATCATCAGGCGGCAATTACGAAGCACTTCAGGCTATAAACAACACCATAAACCTTTCCGGCAATGGCGTTTCTGGTTTTGAGCAAGGTGTTGCATTGTTTGGTGGCTCTGTTGTTACTAAAGGTATGGATGGCCAAGCAGTTTTTACCTATATCAAAGATACCAGCCGATACTCTTTTGAAGGCAACACGTTAAATGTCAATTTAAATCGGGCGGCTACGCTAGACGCCGATGATAAAGCAACCGGGCACGTTTTGCGTGAAATGGGCAACGTTCAAAATTATAACTTCACTGTAAATGCCGACACCGTTGAAAACGGTGACACCATTTTAAAAGTTGCAAAATTTAATGAAAACGATACACTCGGGGGAAACGTCTACTTCACTAACGGTTTGGAAAAAGGCGAAGATGGCTACATGGCCTCACAAATCCAGAGCATTAATTCAGAAGGCGGAAAAGTGCTTGAGCCGGGTTTAGAGCTGACTTTGATTGACGCCGATTTCATGCACGGCGAAATCGCCTCTTACGAAACCACCGGCACAAGCGACGTGGTCACCGGCACCAGCGGCGCTTTTATTACTTATGAATGGGATTTGGAACAAACTTTTGAGGGCGAGGCCGTTGGTGACGGTTCCGCAGGCACAGTTAGAACCCGTTTGCGTGGAGTTGAAACCACCGGCGAAGAAGTAACTTTAAGCCTTGGGCACGCCGGTCTTTTGGCCATTTTAAATTCTGGCGGCACCGACGGCACACAAGCCCTTGAAATCGCCATTAACCAAAACGGAAACGAGCACCCTTCCACCGGTGATTCCAGCACAATCTTCAAGCCTTTCTTCACCTTTGGTGGGGCCAAGCTTGATTATGGCAACGATTTGCAAATCGGCGCGGTCAACTTCCTTGGTGGTGCGGTTGGCAATTGGGAACGCAACGGCGGCGACCTCACTTTCGGCGCCTACCTTGAAGGCGGCGACGGTAGCTACGACACCAGGTGGCACCAAAACAGCGCCTCTGCTTTTGGCACAGGCGACGTCGATTACTTCGGCGGCGGTCTTTTGGGTCGTTTCGATTTCAACAGCGGCTTATATGCCGAAGCCACTTTCCGCTTTGGCCGCATTAGTGACGATTTCATCAGCGACATCACCGACGCCGTTGGCGTTCGTTCCGGCTACGACGTGACCAGCACCTACTACGGCGCTCACGCTGCCCTCGGCTACAAATGGGCCACCAGCCAACAAGGCACCATGGACATTTATGGCAAATACATCTGGGCCCACGTCAACGATGCTTCCGTCCGCCTCAGCACCGGGGAAGACGTGAAATTCGACGCCATGGATTCCCATCGCTGGCAAGTTGGCGGCCGCTATTCTCACGAAATCGTGACCTCCGGCGGCATGGAAGTCACCCCTTACATCGGGGCTATTTACGAATATGAATCCGACGGTGAGAGCTCGGGTCACTTCAACGTTTTCAACTTCGATTCCGATGTGCTCTCGGGCTCTACGGGCATAGTTGAAGTTGGGCTCGATTTCAAACCGAACCCCAAAAGCTCCTTCACTTACGGCGTTGACGTGGAAGGCAACTTCGGTGCCCGTCAAGGCGTAGCCGGAACCATGCACGTCTCCTGGGAATTCTAGGCCGGCAGGGCCGGCGGCCTACGCCGATGGAGCTTGGCCCGTTGGGCCAAGCTCACCTCGTTTTAAACAAGTATCTTTATTTCCGAGTAGTAGCTTTGGGCAGGGGCAAGCAGGGCGTTCGCCCTGCACCCACAGATGCTAACGCATCTGCCCGATGGAGCTTGGCCCGATGGGCCAAGCTCACTTCGTTTTAAACAAGTAACTTTATTTCCGAGTAGTAGCTTTGGGCAGGGGCAAGATGGGTGAGTTTAGTTACTGCTCGGCAACTAATGTCACTTGTTCTCCTCAAAGTAAGCGATAGCGACGTCGGCGTTGGCAGGCGGCCCTGCCGCCCATTCGCCCTGCACCCACAGATGCTTCGCATCTGCCCGATGCCGCTAACGCTTACAATGTCGTAAACAAATTGCTTTTGTTTCCGAGTAGTAGCTTTGGGCAGGGCAAGATGGGTGAGTTTAGTTACTGCTCGGCAACTAATATTACTTGTTTTAGTCGAAGTAAGCGAAGCGACGTCGGCGTTGGCTGGCGGCCCTGCCGCCTGACGTAGGAGAACTTTGCAGGAATTGAAGCCGTAAGCCCTACTGTTTGAGCGCCAGCGAGTTGTAGGGCTTTAAGGCTCAATTACGGAAAAGTTGCTCCGTAGGAAGCCGACCGGCAGGGCTTCGCCCTGCACCCACAGATGCTTCGCATCTGCCCGATTTTCGGGCGCGCTTAAGAGCTGCGGGTTATTTTGCAAAACAGACATCAACTCCAAGAGATTAATGAGCTCTTATCTATTGTGAAAATTATCCTGCTAGAAAAGCGGACTTACCAGCGGAAATCAATTGCGGCGCGGATCTCTTGGTCTTCTTGTTTTTTTGACTTGGCGTAATCGTAATCGACTGAGAAGGTGAGCCCGTTGCCGCTGATATCAAAACCGACCCCGCCTTGGAAGTACGATTCGTCCATATTGGTATAGCGCAAATCGGTTTGGGTGTTTACTCCCGGCATGGTGGCCTTCGAGTTGGCCTCGCGGTCACCGGAGACGAAAGTATAGGCCAGATCAAGAGATGGTTTGAGAACCCAGCCGTTGGCGAGTAAGTAATTGAAATCTATGACCGTGCCCCCGGTGAAGAAGCCAAGGTCTTGGCTGTCGGAAGCCACGTTAAAAATCGTCTGGCCGTTATTGGTTACTTTATAGCCGTCGGTTTTAACGTTGGCATATTCCACTTCGCCATAAGGGGTAAGGTTGGCCCATTCGGAGATTGGGATTTTATAGGCGGCGCGGAACGCGGCTGTCCACGCTTGGGCATCGACTTCGGCTTTGTTTTTGCTGGCCCCCAGCGTGTAACCGGCATCGACCAAATTCTGGCTGATGTCGTTTTGGCTTTGGATGTAGCCCCCATCCACCGATAAGGTCAGATTATTAATTTGATGCGAGGCAAAGATGGTGACGCCGGTGGTTGAGAAATCGTTGTTGTTGGCCATGTTATTGTAATCGCCGGTGGTGTCGGTGTCGCCACGCCCCATAACTAAAGTGCCGCCGAATGTGCTGTCGCCAACGTCTACGATACCGCCCATGGTCAGGCCGTAGAAATCACTTTCGTAACCCGATTCATAACAGCCCAAGCAGCTGGGGTCAACGTTGGTGCTGTGATATATAGTCGAAAGGAAGAGCCGCCCGGTGCTCGAGTCGCCGGATTTAGCACCTGCCGCCGATTGCTTTTTTATCTCTTTTCGCTGGGCCGCCGAAATATCCAAAAGGTTTTTATTCACCCCAAGGCCGGCCGCCAGCGAGGCGGCGTTTTCGATGTAAGCTCCGGAGAGGTTGGGGTTATTTCCATCAAAGACGTAATCCTTACTAAAGCTTTGGTTGATGAAATCAAAACCTGCGGTGCCCGAGTCGGTTTTAGTGCCGTAATTGGCGATGACTTCGTCAATGAAATTGCTGGTGCTTTCGTCCAAACACTCGGCAATTTCATTGGCCGACTGCTGATTAAAGCGAATGATATAGGTGCCTTCGTCCGGATTGCGCTCAACCAGCGCCGCCATTAACAAGGCGCTGTCGGCGGTGACTTCATTTTTGGCTTCATTCCAGCCGGTAAAAGTTCCGCTTCCAAAATCAGCAATGTAAATATCTTGGTTAGCCGCCGCGCCAAGCACGTGGAGGCGGGCGCCTTCGGCGACTGTGATATGGCCAGTTGTGCCCTTGTCGTTGCCGCTGAGGGCAAAGTTATCTGCGCTGTTAAGTTTGGCTGCGTCAGTGACCACTAAAAGTGACTTCGCGGCAAAGTTAGCATTGCCGAGGGTTGTGGGGTCACTGTTGTCAACTTCGTGTATTGCTGAACCATTAATATAAGCATCAGTAAATGTGGTTATGTCATCATTTATGTCGCCGCTGGCCCGATTTTGAGTTTCAATTCCCTTTACGTTGCCATTAACAAAGAGCGTGCCATTAGAAGCGACAGTGTGGTTACCGCCGTTTGCATTGTCCAAATAAAGGGCGGCGGTGATGTCTTCACCCCATGTTAACGGCTTGTAAGCGGTTGAGTTAGTGACGTTATAGCCCGTTGTCGCAAGGTTAGTAACAACATTGGCTAAACCAGTGGGGTCAGCTGTTCCTATCGACAGTTGGGCGTTTTGCCCTACGGCAAGGTGAGCATCTAAGGTGTTCGCATTTAACGCATTCCAAGCTACTTGGGTGGGGGTGTTTGTAGGAAAATCGGGGCCAACAATAAGCCCGGAACTTCTGTTAAACTGGGCCTCGCCCGCCACCGTCATAAAGGCGTAGCCTGGAATTTTTTGGGCACGGGTTATAAAGACATTTCCTTTTTCAACCACCAAGTTTTCACTTAGAACTACATTACCGCCAAAATAGCTTATGTCATTATTATTTGCTGTGCTCCCAAAAGAAAGGTTGTGCGCGTTAATCTCGCTCCAAAAGTCGGCAACAATGGTTTCGGCGCTTAAATCTCCCGTAGCTAGTGATGTTGTATTCCCTTCGGTGCCGCTGCTTAAAGCAAGGGTCTCATTCACAGTGAAATCGTTACCTTCAAAAGTATACCCGGTGTAAGTGCCAATTTCAAATTCAGTGCCCGACCCTATTATGAGGTTTTCGGTGCCTGTGAGGCTACCGAAACGGAATCTGCTGTTTTCCCCGGTTTGTGTAAGGTAGCCAGCTGTGTTATCAAAGGTGCCGACATATACGTCGATGCCCTCTTGGGTAAAATTGATGCGGTCTTTGACGTCGAGAGAATAGCTGGTTAAAGTGCCGCTTTCATTTTTATACCCAGTACCCTCTACTTTGAGCGTGCCACCAACTATTAAGTTGGAGTGTAGATTGAAAGTCAGTGACCTTTCAATGGTGGCGTTGCCGCCCACATCCAAGGTAGCACCATCGACAATTACGGCATTGCCAACCTCCGTTATATTTGTTGGGGCGTTTGTAAACATCTTCTTCACGGTAAGGTCGCCGCCAATTTGGAGCGTACTGCCTGATGCGGCACGAAAAACTTCCGTCAGGGCATTTTTGCCAATGGTGCTTGGCGCAGTGTGGGAGGAAGTAAGTGAAGAGGCTAGGCCGTCAGCAGTCGCACTATTACCACCTTGCAAAACACTGCCGTCAATTGTTGAGCCTTTAAGGGTGATGGTGCTGTAAAAATTAGCGGCATTTCCGCTGGAATTTTTTGTGGCATCAATATTACCGGTCACCGTGGTATTCGCTAAATCAGCTGTGCCGCCGTTGTCTGTAATGATGGTGTCACCGTTTACCGTGTACCGCTTAACGCCGGGATCAACAACGGTACCGGAAAAAACGGTAAATGTTGAGCCCTCGTCAATTGTGAGCGTGCCTGTGGTGAGGGTGTCGGCGGTTCCGGCTTTAAGGGTAATGTTGCTTCCATTGTCAATGGTGACTGTGCCGGTGGTGGTGGCATCGTAATTAATTGTTAAGTCCGCTGTGATGCCAGCACCCGTGGTGATGTCGTCAGTCCCTCCAAATGTGTTGGTGATTGCTGTGTCACCATTAACTGTTATATCCGCACCTTGAGCCGTTGTAGCCCCGGCCCCGCCCAAAGCAATAACACTGGCCAAACCTATGGTGGGCACCAAGCGGCTCAGCGCATTTTTATAGCGGCATTTATGTAAAATGTGTTTATATTGATGAATTAAAAACCCAAGAGCGTTCCTTGTTTGCATGTTCATTTCTCACAGCCATAATATTAAATGCTTTTATTACTAAATCATCTGATTTGCCTAGAAAAAGATGAAAATAGACTATATTGTAGCAAAATACATATTAGCTACTATATCTAGTTAAGAGGAAACTGGCAAGTAAATTTATGCACTTTTGCTTTCAGTTTCACTCAGTTTTTTATCTTCCAAAATAATTGATTGCTTGTTTTCCACAAATTTGTTGAAAATAAATTCCAAAAATTGCTCTTTTCACTATGTCCTTATGTCCTTGGGCTATGGCATATAAAAAAGCTTGCTTTATTTGTGAAACATAAACTCCACTGCCTATAACCGGCGAAGCCAAGAAGGCAGCCCCATGACCGGTCTGACTTTGCTGGCAATGATAAGCGTTTAGGTTGCGGCATTGTTTTTTTGTTTTTCGGAGTATTTTGGGCTGGGGTGAATAATCGAGTCCCCCTAAAAGCCCCCCTAAAAGCTCTATTAAGTTGGAGAGAGGCAATTCTTTATAAACATCAAAGCAAACAAGTTACTTTTATTTCCAGTAGCTTTGGAGATGGGCAAGAGGGGTGAGTTTAGTTATTACTCGGAAACAAATATCACTTATTCTCTTCAAAGTAAGCGCTAGCGTCCGTCGGCAATGGGTGCAGGGCACTGCCCTGCAGGAGGCTGGAAAATAATAAGTTATACTAACGTGATTACAAGTTTACGTCGGTATAAGGTCTAAATTTTCTAGCTTTATTTCCACTAAAGTGCCGTCGTTGGGGCGACTGTCGATGCTTACTGTGCCGCCGTGGAGGTTTACAGCATGTTTGACGATGGCCAGACCAAGGCCGGTTCCGGGAACCTCTTTGGAGTGGCTGGTGTCGGCACGATAGAAGCGTTCAAACACTCGGGGTAAGGATTCGGGGGGGATAGTGGGGCCGCTATTGTGAATTTGGGTGGTGGCCCATTTGTCTTTTTGGAAAAGCTCAATAGTCACTTTGCCGCCTGGGTGGTTATATTTAATGGCATTTTCAATGACGTTGAAAAAAGTTTCCTCCAAAAGAGAGGGGGCACCTTGGGTGGTGAGTGGTTTCAGGTTTAATTCGAAAGTTATCTCTTGCCTTTGGGCCAACGAGCCCAAACGTAATGTTACGTTTTCAATGAGATTTTTTAAGTCAACACTAACCTTGGAAGCTAAGAGATCTGAGTTTATGCTGTTCTCCCCTTGTTCGTCCAAATGGGAAAGCTTGATGATGTCTTCAATCAAGCTAATTAAGTTTTGAACTTCATTATAGATTTTCTCTGCAAACTGCGGGATGTCTCCGCCTTGGGCCAGGCCCGATTTGATGAGTTCAGCATAGCCGGAAATCGAGGTGAGGGGAGTTTTGAGCTCGTGGGAGACGTTGGCCGAAAACTCCTGCCTGATCTTCTCAAGCTCAACTCGCTTGGTGGCATCGACCACTAAAACAACGGCCCCAATCACCGCAGATTCATCTTTGATGGGCGAGATGTGAAGCTGGTAGTGACGGGCGGAGATGCTCAGGCGTAACTCTTCATTATCTCCGGCCAGTGCTTTTTTGACAGATTTGCTCAGCTCAAGTGAGCGGTTGAGCTCAATAATGTTTTTTGATTTGTAGTCAATCTTGGCCCGGCCAAAAATTAAACTGGCTTTGCGGTTAATCGAGAGAATATCGCCGTCAGTATTCAGAACCATAAGGCCGTCAGCCACATTTTCAGTGATGGCGGCAAATTCTTGTTCTTTTTTGGCGAGCTTCTTTTGTAGCAACTCAATGAAGTTTTTTTGGCTCTTAATCTTTCGGTAAAAAGCCCGCAATTCGCTATAGGGTTCAGCGCCAGAGGAAGAGTCTGGCTTGTAAAGAGGGGTGATGATTCTGCGGGCTAAGTGGCGAGAAATAAAAACCGCAATAATCACAATGACCAGAAAGCTTAAGAGAAGCCAAGGCCACATCTCCATTAAGATTTTATAATCACTTTTAATTTGTAAAGATAAACGCAAAAAACGTCCATCATTTAACTTAAGGGCATAGTAATAAGTTTGCTCGCCCAAAGTCTCTGAATACCTGATGCTCTCGCCATATGGCTCGGAAATGAGGGCTTTGATCTCCGGGTAGCCAGAGTAGTTTGGCAAGATAGGTTTTGTTTGGGCACTGTCAAAACTTAAGGTGCCATCTGCTTCGATGATGCTTATTCTGTTGTTTAAAAGGAGCAAATCAAGATCAAGAGAAGGCTTGTCATTTAAGGCAAGCCGCAGGCGGTTGGCTGTGATTTTGAGCTCGCTTTGGGCTTTTTGGAAAAGGTGCTCGTGAATGAAAGAGGTGAGGAAAAAAGCCAATAGAAAAACAGAAATGAGACTGGTGGCGATTATGCTGTGAAAAATTCGTTTTTCCATAGAACCCGTTTATCGGGAGACCCTTTATCGTCCTAATTTATAGCCGACACTGCGAATGGTTTGAATTGCGGTAGCGGCCGGGCCCAGTTTTTGCCTTAGCGTGCGAATGTGAACGTCAACAGTTCTGCTTTCGTTGTATTCATAGCCCCAGACGGCATTCAGAAGCTGATCGCGGGAAAAAACTCGCTCGGGATTTTCCAGTAAAAACTTTAAAAGCTCAAACTCTTTGAAAGAAAGAGCTATTTTCTCATCGCCCAGAAAAACTTTGCGCTCGGCGCGCCATAACACAATGTTTTCCCAACGGAGCTCGTTTTGCGCCTCTTTCGGAGCACATCGCCTCAAGACGGCTCGCACTCGCGAGAGCATTTCCATAAGACCAAAGGGCTTGGTGATATAGTCATCGGCTCCTAAATCGAGCCCTTGAACTTTATCGAACTCACTGTTGCGGGCTGTTAATAAAATTACCGGAATATCTTTATTTTGCGGCGATTTTTTTAACTCGGCTAAAATGCTTAAACCATCTTGACGGGGCAACATAATGTCTAAGACAATGAGCTCTGGTTTGGTGTGAGAAAGGTAGGCAAAAAACTCTTCTGGGGTGGCGGCGCCTTCGGCATCAAGGCCGCTACCCCGAAGTGTATAGAGAATTAGCTCTCTGATGTTGTCGTCATCTTCTAGGCAAAAAATCAAGCGCGTCTCTCCGCTGTTACTTTTAAGTTTAAAGAGTGGCGGCCGGTAATGGAAAACATAACCCAGCGGGCAATGTTTGCGGCGTGGTCGCCAATTTTTTCAAAATATTTAGCCATCATCAAAAGATACATACCATTTTCGATCTGCGCGCGATCATTGGTCACGCTGGTGACAATGTGTTCTTTGATGCGGTTGAAGAACTCATCAACTATATTATCATATTCTTTCACCGCTTGACAGGCTTTAAGATCGCTATTGACATAAGCATCGAAGCTGTCGGTGAGCATTTTACTAACCGCCTCCACCATGGCCCGCAAATGAGGGTTCCCTTGGCAGAGATTCATATCGGTCATGGTGAAGATGTCGGCAATGTCGCGGGCTTGGCGGCCGATGCGATTCATGTCGGTGATCATCTTCAAAGCAGAGGAGATTTTGCGTAAATCTTGGGCCACCGGTTGATGACGCATGAGAATTTTTAGGCATAAATCTTCAATGCCGCGCTCTTTATTGCGAATTTCAAACTCAATTTCAAGGGCCGTTTCTGCGCAAGACAATTCGCAATCTAAAACCAGTTTAATGACGTTAGACAAAGCTTTCTCGCAGAGAGCCCCCATTTGCAAAAGGCTTTGGTGTAAAATCACCAATTCGTTATCAATCATACTTTTCATTAGCCAAATCTCCCTGTGATGTAATCTTCAGTGCGTTTATCGTGGGGCATGGAGAACATATCGGCGGTCGGCCGGGCCTCGACTATTTCGCCGTGTAAAAAGAAGGCGGTATAATCAGATATACGCACAGCTTGCTGCATACTGTGAGTGACCATCACTATAGTATACTCTTTTTTTAACTCGGTGACCAGTTGCTCTATTTTCGCAGTTGAGATAGGATCCAAAGCCGAGGTCGGTTCGTCCATTAAAAGGACTTCCGGGGAAACGGCCAGGGCCCTGGCAATGCAGAGGCGTTGTTGCTGGCCGCCGGATAAACTCAAAGCCGGGGCCCGCAGGCGCTCGCAAGTTTCTTCCCAAATGGCGGCTTGTTTTAAACTTTTCTCAACAATTTCGTCAAGTTGAGTTTTATTTTTCAAGCCGTGAGTTCTGGGGCCATAGGCAATGTTATCGTAAATGCTCATGGCAAAGGGGTTGGGTTTTTGAAAGACCATGCCCACTCGTTTGCGCAAGAGGTTAAGGTCGATATTGCCGTAAATATCCATACCGTCTAAAAGAAAATCACCGGTGATTTTGCAGCCGTCAACTAAGTCATTAAGGCGGTTTAAGCTCTTTATCAAAGTGGATTTCCCGCAACCGGAAGGCCCGATAAAGGAAGTTATCTCCCGCTCTTTAATGGTTAGGTGAACATTTTTAAGTGCGTGGTGTTCCCCGTAATAGAGGTTGGCGTTTTTAATTTCAAACTTCGTGGCCTTTTCCATGAATAATCCTTCTGGCAATGTATGCGGCGACAATGTTGAGGCTGAGAACTAAAAGGAGCAAAACAGCAGCGGTGGCGTAGGCCTGCTGAATGTGAAGCCCTTCGGAACTGAGCATATACATATGAATAGAGAGGGTGCGGCCGGTGCTGGCCAAGCCTCCAATGCTAGAAAACGTGCCGGAGGTATATAAGAGGGCGGCAGTCTCACCCACAATGCGGCCGATGCCTAAAATTATTCCGGCCAAGATTCCGGCGGCGGCCACGGGGAGCACAATTTGGAAAATTGTGCGTAGTTTACCGGCCCCCAGTGCGAAGCTGGCTTCGCGGAAAGTTTGCGGCACCGACATGAGCGCCTCTTGGGTCGCCCGAATAATTAAGGGCAAAACCATGATGGAAACTGTTAAAGCCCCGGCGAGCAAAGACATGCCCAAGCCCAAAAAATAAACAAAGAAAATACTGCCGAAGAGCCCGTAAATAATTGACGGGATCCCCGAGAGAGTATCGGCCGTTATGCGCACTGCCTGAGGCAGTAAGCTTTTGGGGTTGGAGTATTCCACTAAATAAATGCTGGTGAAAATTCCAAAGAGCACAGCCAAGCTGATGCCAATGCCGGTTACTATTAAGGTGTTGATCACAGCCGGCACCAAAGAGACGTTTTTGGAATTGTAGGGGTAGGAAAATAGAGATGGTTCCCCGGCGAAAAATTTTGAGAACTCTACCCCTAAAGCCGGTATGCCTTTGACTAAAATATAGCCAATGAGGCAAACGATGATGGCCAACGACAAATAAGCTGCCATTTTGACAAGGGTTCGCAAAATGTTGGAAGCGGTGTATTGATTCATTTTTCCCTCCGAAATTTAAGGCGGTTACTGGTGATAACCGAAAAGGAAAGATTTATCAATAAAATGAAAACAAAGAGCACAACTCCGGTGGCAATGAGCGATTCCTCATGCAGACCAAAGGCATATTTCATTTCCAAAACCACATTGGCAGTCATGGTTCTGATGCCGTCGAAGATGTCGGCGGTGAGCCTTGGTTGGTTACCGGCCACCATGATAACGGCCATGGTTTCGCCAATGGCCCGGCCAATGGCCAAAACAATGGAGGCCAACACCCCGGATTTAGCCGCCGGCAACACCACTTTAAAGACACTCCATTCGTGGGTGGCCCCCAAAGCTCGCGAATTTTCGTAATAATAGCGAGGCACAGCCCTGATGGAAGCCTCGCTGATGGCAATGACGGTGGGCATAATCATGATTGCTAGCAAAATCGAGGCAGCCAGAATGCTGTTACCGGCTCCCCAGAAATGCTCCCGAATAAAGGGCACTAAAACCACCAGGCCGAAAAAGCCGTAAATGATGGAGGGGATCCCGGCAAGTAAGTCGATGCTGGCCTTCAGCATACGGTAATAGCGGGCCGGGCAGAAAAAGACTAAATAAATAGCAGTTAAAACGCTCACGGGAACGCCCATAAAAACAGCCAGCCCCGTGATGTAGATGCTCCCCACAATCATGGGGAAAATGCCGAAAGTTTCAACTTCCGGTCGCCAGGCGGTGCCGAATAAGAAATTGAAGACCCCAATTTCGTGCATGGCCGGAAAGCCGCGAGCAAATAAAAAGACGCAAATAGTTAAAACCGCTAAAATAGATACGCAGGCAAATAGTAAGAATATTTTTTCAAATATTTTTTCTTTCCAAGACACACTAATTTCCCTTTTTTCTAAACAAGACAAAACATTACAAACAATTTTAAATGGTAACTTTAAACTCTGAAGGGTCAAGGGAGTGATTCCCTTGACCCGGGGGGGAAAGTATAAGTTACTTTACCCTCTGATGATTACTTTTTCATATCGCTTAAGTTGCTGAACTTAGTGATAGTGCCGTTATAAATTCCCAAAATCTCTTGGCTGGTGAGGTTGCTTAAAGGATTTTTGGGGTTGACGATAATCACGATGCCGTCGGCGGCGATTTCTTGGTGTTGAACAGCTTTCTTTTCAACATCTTTAAGGCTACGGCTGGACATACCGATGTCGAAAGTGCCGTTGATGCTGCCTTTGATGCCGGCGGTGGAGCCCACAGATTCAATGCTGATTTCGGCTTCGGGGTTGTTGGTTTTGTAATCTTCAACCAATTTTTCCATCAAAGGAGAAACAGAGGTGGAACCGCCGATGATGAGGGTGCCTTCGGGTTGAGCGCTTTTGAAGCTGGGGTTTTCCGAAACGGCGATGAAGCCGGTTTTTTGAGCTAAGGCTTGACCGTTAGAGCTCAAGATATAGGCCACAAAGTCATCGAGTAAAGGATTTTTTTCATCTTTGGCGTAAGTGATGATGAAAGGGCGGGCAATTTTATAAGAGCCGCTTTTGATGTTTTCGATGGAAGGGGCCACGCCGTCAACGGCCACGGCTTTAACCGAATCATTTAAAGAGCCCAAAGAAATGTAGCCCACAGCTTGGAGGTTTTTCTGAACGTCGGTCATCACTTGGCCAGTGCCGTCGTAAATCACGGCTTCCACGGTGGTGAGGTCGGCACCATCTTCGCCGACCAGACCAACGAGCTCGGTAAAGGCGCCCCGGGTGCCGGAACCGGCTTCGCGGCTAACGACTGTAATCTCGTCTCCCATTTCGTTGGCAAGGGTCATTTGGCTGCTGCCAAAGATCAAGGCGGCAACGGCTGCGGCCATCAGCATCATAAAGTTAAAAGTTTTCATCGTTTGCTCCATTTAATGTAGTAATGTTTGACAAGAACCAAGGAAAACAACTTGAAAAGTTGAGCCCGTTTATGAGGTTCGTTTTAATCTATAAAAGACACCTTAAAGGAGTAATGTAAATTTTAAAAGCATTGATTTGTAAAAATTTGGTAAAGAGAATGGAGCGAAATCTGAAGGGCTTGTTTGGCGGGGCTTTACCAGATATTGTGGTGTTAAAATTTTTCTTATGTGTTAGCTGTGGTTCCTTGACCTGGTAGTGGTATATTTTGTGGTGGTCAAGCTCTTGAGCCTTGTGGTATATTAGAAATATCTGCTTGAAATATCTGTTTAGATAAATAGTAGTCTTATTGGTGTGATAAAAATTAGAGTCAGTAATTGTCAACTCCCTTGGAGGCCATAATGATTAAACGTCCATCTCGTTCAAATAAAGACCCTTATCCCATAGATGCTTTAGGCGCCGGTGAATCTTGGCGAATATTTTCCATTTTATCTGAGTTTGTCCAAGCCTTTACGGAAATGAGTGAAGCCGGCCCTTGCGTTAGCATTTTCGGCTCGGCCCGTTCGGCTCCCAATAGTCAAGAGTGCCAAATGGCTGAGCAGTTGGCCTATAAACTGGCCAAAGAAGGTTACGGCGTCATTTCCGGCGGCGGCGGCGGGGTTATGGAGGCAGCCAACAAAGGGGCCAGTGAGGCCGGCGGGCTCTCCATTGGTCTCAATATCGAGTTGCCCCACGAACAACAACCAAACCCTTATGCCAATTTGCAACTGGATTTCCACTATTTTTTCATTCGCAAGGTAGTGTTTGTTAAATATAGCCAAGCTTACGTGGTTTTGCCCGGGGGCTTTGGCACTTTAGATGAGTTGTTTGAATCTCTCACTTTGTTGCAAACTAAGAGAATTCGTCCTTTCCCGGCCTTTTTGATGGGCTCCAGCCATTGGAACGGGCTTTTGGATTGGGTGCGCGGAACTGTCCTCAAAGGTGGCTTCATCAGCCCTGAGGATCTAGATTTGCTCACTGTTTTAGATGACCCCGACGACATTGTCAAAGCCATAAAAAAGACGGTTGTCTTACCGTAAATTTTAGGATTATATATAAATTATGTTGAAACTTAAGGAAACGCTGATTCATTCTGCTTGCAGAATAAATCAACAAGGCACGCCGCCTTTCATGAGCCCTTTGGGATGGAAAAACATGGTTTTTCCTCTCATTGCGGCGGCGACAAAGTTGGCAAATTGCCAACTTTCTAAGGAACCGCTTTTAAATCAGCGGTTCCTTAACTTTCGCCTTTTGGCGGTCTTACTTGTTATTGTGTGGGCTAGTGCCTGCACAACGACCACCACCTCGACAAAAGTAGCCAGCCAAATGACCTCAGCTCCGATTGCTGTGGCTGTTGATCTGTCTAAAATTCCCGACCCTTGGAAAGGCCCGGCCGGTCAATTGGCCAAGCGGGGCTTTAACCAAAAGCAATTGGAAGCCTTATTTCAATCGTCCAATCTCAAATATTCCAGCGCTCCCATGAGCATGAAACTCAAGGAGCTCTACCCAATTTATTTCCGTTCAGAGCAGACAAAGGCCATTCAGCAAAACCTTTATCAGCTTGGCTATGATTTGCGCTTAGATGGGCAAAATGGCTCAGAGACTAAATCGGTCATTAAGAAATTCCAAGCTGACCGCAAGTTGAAAGAAACGGGTTTGGCCGATAAAACCACTTTGGCTGAAACGCAAAAAGCCATGCAAGGGAAAAGTTTGCGTCCTTTGAGTTCTTATCAGGCTCCGCCGCCGCCCAAACCAAACCAGGTGACTACCTACCGCACTTTCACCAAAGATTCGGCCCTGGCGAAAATTAAGGCTTATTACAATGCTGATAAAGCAGAGTTCCAACGCATGGCCAGTCGCTATAATGTCCCCGGGGAAGTGGTGGCAGCCATCATGTGGGTGGAAACCGGCTATGGTCAATATTTCGGCAAACAAAAGGCTGCCTCTATGTTGGCTTCAATGGCTGCTGTGGCCGCTGATTACAGCTTAGTGAAAGATTCCGTCCAGACTTTACCGCAAGATGCTGAAAGCACCGCCTTTTTAAAGGAGACTTCCGTCAAGAGGGGGGCTTGGGCTTTAGATGAGTTGGCGGCTCTTTTGAAATATTCTATTGAAAATAACCACGATGCCACCACCTTTCCCGGTTCCATCTATGGGGCCATTGGCTGGGGGCAGTTTATGCCTTCTAACGTCAGTAAGTTTGGGGTGGACGGAAATGGTGACGGCCGGGTCGATCTCTTCAATAAAGTCGATGCTATTCACAGCATTGGCAATTATCTGAAAGGTCACGGTTGGCAGGGTCAGAAAATGACTTCCATGCCCTTGGCCAACCGGCGGGATGTCATTATGAAATATAACCGTAGCGGCATTTACGTCAATACTGTTTTGCGGGTGGCCGATTACTTGGCCAAGCAATAAGGTTTTCTTATAGAAGATTTAATTATGGATATAGAGCACGTCATAGATTTTCACACCCACACCCTTCTTTCCGATGGGGCTCTTTGCCCGGCGGAGCTTGGCCGAAGGGCCGAGGTGGCGGGCTATTTGTTTTTGGGTTTTGCCGATCATGCCGACCACGGCACCATGGAGACCATCATCACCCAAGCTCGAACCTCGGCCTTTTCTTTGAACGGCCATTTCGGGGAGATGGTAATTTTGCCAGGTGTTGAGCTCACCCACGTGCCGCCAAGTCTGATTGCCGACGGTGTTAAGCGGGCACGCGACCTTGGGGCCAGCCACGTTGTTGTCCACGGTGAGACGATAACTGAGCCCGTGGCTCCGGGCACAAATATGGCGGCGATTATGGGTGGAGCTGACATTTTAGCTCATCCCGGATTTATTACCGAAGAAGAAATGGCCTTGGCCGCTGAAAGGGACGTCTTTGTGGAACTCAGTGCCCGCAAAGGCCACTGTTTGCTAAATGGCAGGATTGTCAATTTAGCCCGTCGTTTTGGCACAAAGCTGGTGATAAACTCCGACGGCCATGCTCCGGGTGACTATTTGACTCCTTTTTGGCAACACATGGTGGGCCTCGGGGCCGGCTTGAGCCAAGAGGAATATGAAGATTTATTTTCCGGGGCTTTGGAACTGGCCAAGAAGTTTCAAAGCCGCCTCATTTCAAGTTGTTGATAGCTATTTTGTCAATTATTGCCAGCTGTTATTGTGTTTTTCAGCGGCGACTACTTTAGGATAAACTATGAGAACCTTTTTTCTTAATTGGCCAGCGCAAATGGCAAGGTGCTTAAAAGTCTATTCTAAACTTTTACAAATTAGGTGCTTGAATTTCCCCAATGTTGAAAACGATTTCCCCTTGGTTTTTGCCCATTGGCACCAAGATGATATAGCGCTTCTTTCCCTTTTTGGCGCCTATAACCCCCGTGTTTTAGTAAGCCCTTCCCGTGATGGCGAAATCACGGCTCGGGCCATGGAAGTTTTGGGCTTTAAACCTATTCGCGGCTCTTCCTCAAGCGGCGGAGCCAATGCTCTGCGGACTTTGCTCGCCGAATTACAGGCTGGGCACAACGTGGTTTTTCCGGCGGACGGGCCGCGAGGGCCCAGCTTGGTGGCCAAGCCGGGCACAGTGTGGATGGCGGCGAAATCAGGGCGTCCCATTGTGGCGGGGGCCACGGTGAGCAGTTCTGCCTATGTCTCTCGGCGGGCCTGGTATAGGCTCCAAATTCCTAAACCGGGAGCCAAACTTCTAATCGCCTTCAGCGATCCGCTCTATTTACCTCCGGAGGCCAGCAGTTGGCCGACTTATGTGCAAAGTCGCATCCTCACCTCTCTAATCAACCGCACAGCTTGGCGGGCCGCTCGCGAATTGAAGCTTTGGTGTGAAAACAGCCCTGAATCTCAAGCGCAAAAAGTTGATCATGAACAGATAAGAAAACAAATGGCCGAATTGGACAAGAAGTTTAAAGGCTAAGTTTTTATTTTCGTGCCTATTCCGCAGCTAGTTTCCCAAAATTACTTTAAAAGAATAAGCTCACCGCACAATATAGAAGTAAAAGGGCCATTATTGTATTGGTAATTTTGGCAAATTTTGTAAAGAGTGCTTTAAAAGTCGCCCCGAAAACAGACCACAAAAGAGTCCCGACGAGCCCAGAGAAGGCAAAGCAAAGGGCAGCTAGAGATAGCATGAAAACATCTTGGCCATACATTGGTAAAATATAGCCTTCAAAGGAAAGGAAGGCAAAGATATAGGCCTTGGGGTTGACGAATTGTAATAAAACCCCGGTGCGAAAGCCTGCGACTACTTTGCTGTCTTGCAGTTTGGCCGGGCTGGTGAAGACTTTCCAGGCCAAATAGATGATATAGGCCGCCCCGATGATCACCAAAGGCTTGAGGATTATGGGGACAAAGTCTCGCATAAAGAAAATCAGAAAGAGACAAATATAGCTAATGGCCAAGGCCCCCACCAAGACTCCCCAATTAAAGGGCAGAGTCTTGGCAATCCCTAAGCGTCCCGATTGCGAGAGGGCCAAAATATTGTTGGGCCCCGGGGTTATGGCCGCCACAGTTATATAGATTAGAAAGGGAAACCAGTCAGACATAATTTAGTTTCATCATTTAATGAAAAGCTTTGCAATCCTTTCGGAGTGCAAAGCTTTTTGCGGTTTAGGTTCTTTTAATGTGTTAGTTAATTGTCGCCACACTTTTGAAATTGGTATTAGATGTTTTTTGTAAGGCTAACACACCAAAGTAAGTTAAAGCCGAGAAAGTCAGACCCACTAAAAAGGGCGGGAACTGGCGCAGAATGGCCGGAACTACAACACTTTCCGGTAAAACCGAAGTGTGGGGAGTGAAGATGAGGTAAAAGGCCAAGCAAGAGGCGAAACCGGCCAGGCTCGAGGCCAAGGCCGCCCGGCCACCTTCATGACGCAGGAAAATGAGAGTCAGGTAAGGGACAAGGGCACTGGCTCCGATGACGCTCCAGCTGGTGGTGTGGATGATGGCGATGAGTTGGCCTTTTAAGAGGGCAGTTCCGGCGCTGATGCACACGCAAAAGATGATAGCCCACGTCCAAGATTGTTTCCAGCGTTTTTTCAAGCCAATATCTTCAGTTAATGAAGAGGCGGCGATGTGAAACAGCCCTGTGCAAGTTGAAAGGGAAGCTGAAACAATGGCCAAGACAAAGAGATGCTGACCGATTTCCGGCAAGTAAAGGTTGACTAAAGTGGGCACAACGCGGTCAGAGACAGCTATTTCCGGCAAAATGAGCACTGAAAGAGCCGAGATGTAATACATTCCGCCCAAAAGAATTAAGATGGAAATAGTGGCCAGCCAGATGGATTTCTTGATTTCCCGCGGGGTGGCAATGGCAAAGTGACGCTGAATCATCTGAGGTTGGGCCCACACCGCAATGGAGGTTACAACTACCAGCGAGATGATGAAGTAAGCTTGGCTACCGGAGGACAGGGAGGTGAAACCGTTGTTGGCCAGCTCCGTGGGAGGCAAAGCCGCCAGAGCTTCATAGCCGCCGACAAAGCCGCCCACCCGGCTCAGAACGCTGTAGCCCAAAATACAAATGCCCACCAACATCACCGCCCCTTGCATGGCTTCAGTGAATAACACGCCCCGTAAGCCGCCCCACCACACAGCAAAGCCAATGAGACCGGCAATGGCCACCACAGCGGCTTCCAAGGGGATATTCACCACCCCTTGGAGCATGAAAGCGGCGCCTTTGATGACGGCGGAAGCGTAAACAGAAAGGAAAATAGCGAAAATAAAACCAAGGAAAACTCGCAAGCTCGGGGTTTTATGGCCCAAAGAAAGGAGCTGAGCCGGGGTGCGGGCTCCCAATCTTGTTTGGACTTTGCGAGTGCGCCAGGCAAAGAGTTTGTAAACCAACCAAGTGCCTAAAACGACGTTGCCCAAGGCCACCAACATCATTTGTAAGCCATATTTATAAGCCAAACCACCAAAGCCAATGAGGGCTACCGCTGAAATATAAGTGGCGACATAAGCGAGCGATTGCACGACAAAGCCGACACTGCCCGACAGGGTTTTGTCAGAATTTTTGCCCAAGCGGACAAGGAAGAAGAAAAGTAAAATGTAAACCAGCCAAATGGCTATTACTTCCAGCGACATGAGGAGCCTCCCAAATTAGACAGTGTAGATAAAGTTGAGTTTTTATGTTGGCACTATCTAGGGGGAAAGTGGTTAAAAAAAAATCGCTATTCCCACGAATAGCGATTTTGATGTATAGAAAACATATCCCGTCACGCCTATTCGTGCAAGTCCTTTGAGTTTCCGTAATAATAAAAATAGGCGTTAAAAAACATTAAAAGAATCCTTTTTGAAATTTTAGATACTATAGCAAGGTTTTTTTGAAAATGCAAGATGTTTTTTGTAAAAACTTTCGGGCCTATGGAACCTGCACGTTAATCTAATCTATTAGTTTTCGGGCTCCTACGGAGTAACTTTTCATCTCTTGCCTGCAATTTAAGTCCATAACTCGCTTGCGCTCAAACAGTGGACTTAATTTTTTGCAGTCAAGTTCTGAAAAGTTCTCCTACGTCGCCACATAATTCACGATGTTCTATCAAATTAGATTGACGTGTTAAGGAAACGCTGATTAATTAGCGTTTCCTTGCGAAGTTGGCAAAATTGCCAACTTCGCCGCGCCGAAATGAGAGGAAAAACCACGTTTTTTCGTCCCGGAGGGCTCATGAAATGCGGCGTGCCTTGCTGATTTACTCTGCAAGCAGAATAAATCAGCGTTTCCTTAAGTTCCAAGTTTGATTTTGTAGCAGTAGCTAAACTACTCTTTATATTCAAATTTATGAAAATTTTTCATCATGTAATAAGTCAGAAAAACCGTAATGAGAATGCAAATATACATAGGCATGAAAGCCGTGGAGTAAAGCTCTCGGGGGAGGGCAGTGCTTTTTTCATCAACGGTGAGTAGGCTCCCGATGATTTGCTGCATGGCGGCGGCACCCACTAAAGGAAAGAGGTTGAGAATGCCCATTGCCGTGCCGCCAATATTGGGAGGCACCAATTTTTGTCCCATGAACATAATCACCGCTGTAATTTGTCCCCCCACTGAGGAAAAGAAACTGAGCACATAAAGCACCCAAACCCCGGGGATTTCCGGGCTAAGGGCCAAGAAAGTTCCCAAGATGGCGTTCACCACGGCAACCACCAGCACTACTTTAAAATAGCCCCAAACGCTACCCCAAATGGCCAAAAGAGTCGGGCCGAGGAAATAGCTCACGGCGGCTAAGGTGATCATGCTCCCCACGGCTGTTTCCGTTTGGCCGTAGGCTTCCATGAAATAGGGGCCTATCCATAAAGAGTTGAAAACACAATATATTAAGTCAATGCCTAAATACAAAAAGCCCAAAATCCAAAAGATGGGCATTTTCACGGACTCTTTGATTGCAGTGAAAAAATTTGGTGCGTTTTCTTTTGTTTTCACCTCCCTTTTTTGCGGGGAATCTTCCACTAAAAAAAACAGAGCCACGGCCCACAGGAAGCTGAATATCCCCACGCCCATTAAGCTCAGGCGCCAGCCGAAAGCCTCGGTTGCCCAAGCCAAGGGAGAGCCGGTGAGCACCCAAGCCAGCGCACTGAAGGAGACAATGGCCGAGCTGATGATGCCGAGGTGTTGGGGGTTGAACCAAGATTCGGCCAGCTTCATGCAAGGAATGAAAACGACCCCGGCGGCCAGGCCAATTATCATGCGGGAAAAAATCCCTAAGGCAAAACCTTGGGCTTGGCTAAATAAAATTAGTCCCAAAGCCATTGTTACTGCCGAACCCAACAAGCACCGTTTGGGGCCGAAGCGGTCGGCGCAAAAGCCGGCAAAGGGTTGGACAAGGCCGTAAAATAGCATGGTGCTGGCAAACATCATGCCCAAAGAATCGGGGGCGAGACCAAGGTCGTTTTTAACTTCTAGCGCAATGACCGGGGGTGAAAGAATTTGGAACATGGCCAGCAAATAGCTTGTTGAGCCAATTAGTAAAACAAAAATCCCGCGCTTTTGTGCTGACAATATCTTGAAGTTCACTTTTTTGTCCTTATTGATGGTGTTTATCTCTCTGAGCGCAGACGGCTGATTCGTTCGGCCAAAACCACTAAAATAACTGTAAATAGCAAAACTACGGTGGAAAGGGCGTGGATTTCAGGGCTTATGCCGCGGCGAACTGAGGAGTATATATAGAGCGGCAAAGTAACTGAATCAGGCCCGTGGGTGAAAAAGCTGATGATAAAATCATCTAACGAAAGGGTGAAGGCGAGCATGGCTCCGGCTAAGATTCCGGGCATTAATAGAGGCAAGGTGACGTGGAAAAAGAGGTAGGAGCTACTGGCGTAAAGGTCGCGGGCTGCTTCATCCACATCTTTGCCTAAAGAGGCCAAACGGCTTCGCACAACTAAGGTGACAAAAGAGATTTGAAAGGTGATGTGCCCCAAAATCAAGGTCACCATGCCCATTTCAAAGGCAGCTGATATTTTGCGTAAGAAACTGAAAGTTAAAACCAAAGCTGCGGCCAGAATAATATCCGGGGTGACAACCGGCAAATGGACGAGTAAATCCATGGCTTTGCCTGAGCGGCGCGGCCAGGGGAAGCGGTCTAGTCCCAGAGCCAGGGCAGTGCCGAGGAGGGTGGCTATGGCTGTGGAGATGAGGGCCACGATGAGGCTGTTTAGGGCAGCGTTTAAAACGAGGTCATTGGCGATAAGTTGCTCATACCACTTCCAGGTAAAGCCTTTCCATACAAGGCCATATTTGGCATCGTTTACAGAGAAAACAGCCACGGCTAAGCTGGGTAAATAAAGGAAAATTAAGCTGAAAATGGCAATGGAGCTCACAATGGGATATTTGCCCTTCATCAGTGTCTCCCTTGGTCATCGGCGGCGTTCCCGCCCCAGCGACGGTAGGCCATGAGGCCGCACATGGTCAGAAAAATCAAGCTCAAACAGAGGGCTGCCCCAAAGGGCCAGTCGCGGCTTTGGCCAAATTGGTTTTGAATCAAATTGCCGATGAGCATATATTTTGAGCCGCCCAAAAGGTCGGTGACCACAAACATCACCATGGCCGGAATGAAAGTGACAATGACTCCCACCGTGAGGCCCGGCTTTGTTTGGGGCAAAATGGCGTGGGTGAAGACTTGCCAGCGGCTGGCGTATAAATCTCGGGCGGCCTCCAGAAGCTCCCAGTTTAGGCGTTCTACGCTGGAATATAAGGGGAGGGCCATAAAGGGAAGGAAAGTGGAAACCAGCCCCAGGTAAGTGGCTAAAACTCCGGGGAAAAGCGGGGCTCCTTCCGGTATAAAGCCAAAAAAGGCGGCCAGTTGAGCCGGAAAGAGTTGGGGGCTTAAAAGGAGCTGCCAGGCATAAGTGCGCACTACCACGTTTGTCCAAAAGGGCACCATGAGCAAAAACAAAAGCCAAGTGCGCACTTTTGGGGCGCGGGTGGCAATGTAAAAGGTGAGGGGATAGGCTAATAAGAGGCAGAAAAAAGTCGTCAATAAGCCCACGACCAAACTGCGGCCAAAGATGATCAGATAGTTGGGGCTCCAACCAAAGAGGCCAAAGCCGGCTAAACGGCGGTAGTTATCAAGATTCCAAACCCATTGAACATCGCCAAAATCTCCTCTTTGGGCAAAAGAGAGCAAAATAAGGCCGGTGGCCGGTAAGGCCAGAAAAATGAAAAGCCAAATGAGCCCAGGGGTTAGGAGGCTGAGCCCGCGCAGACGCAAATTGCGCACGTTATGCAGGGCCCCATACCAAGAGATGAGCTGAGGTCTTTCTTCTTCGGGGTGAGGGCGCATTAAAGGCGCCCCGGTGCCCTTGCGGTCACTATCTAAGTGGTGTGAATCATTCATAGGTGAAAAACTAGCTCCCACGAAGAAACCGACTCTTGCCTCAAGGCTTGAGGAAGAGTCGGTTTGTTGGCCGATATACCAATTTGAAGATGGGTTATTCTGTTGCTATAAAACATTTAGTCGTAATTTTAAAAGACGACGATTTTATTTGCAATTTGAATATTTGCGGTTTTCTAGGCCCGATCAAGGGCTACCAAGTCTTCCGGCGGCAAAAAGATGCTAACTTGGTCGCCGGGACGGATATTTTCTTTGGCGTGGGTGCGAACTCTTAAGCGAGAATCATCTGCCGCACAGCCCATCGATGTCCCGGCCATAACTCCGGGAGCACTGAGCCACAAATCCAAGCTTTGGCCACGGTAAATGGCCTCTTGAACTTGCGCCGGAACCCAGTTGGGCTCCTCTTTGCTGGCGTTCCCTAAAAGAATGCGCTCGGGGCGAATGGCCACGTTACCTTCGTCCCACTGGGGGAGTGAAGATAAATCCAAAGAGCCAAAAGAGGTCATCACTCGGCCGCCATCGCGTTTGGCTTGAATGATGTTGGCTGCTCCTAAAAATTCCGCCACAAATTGGTTTCGTGGTTTACTATAAATTTCACGCGGTTCACCCACTTGCTCAACTAAGCCATCGCGCATAACGGCAATGCGGTCAGAGACCACCATGGCTTCGTCTTGATCGTGGGTTACGAGAATGAAAGTTTGTTTCAATTCCCGTTGCAGGCGCCGAAGTTCCTCTTGCACTTGGGTGCGCAAATGGGCGTCCAGGGCGCTCATGGGTTCGTCTAACAGAAGGATGTCCGGCTCGTTCACCAAGGCGCGGGCCAAGGCCACACGTTGTTTTTGTCCACCGGAAAGTTGATGAGGATAGCGTTTTCCCAAATCATCTAAACTCAGCATTTCCAACTTTTCTTCAACTCGCTTTTTAATTTCCGTTTTGGGAAATTGGCGAGCTTTCAAGCCGAAGGCTACGTTTTCATAGATGTTCAGGTGCGGAAACAGAGCGTAGCTCTGAAAGACCGTGTTAACCTGTCGTTTTGCTGCAGGAAGATGAGTTATCTCTTGGCCGCCTAAAAATAGACGCCCGGAGTCTGGCAACTCAAGCCCGGCAATAAGGCGTAGTAATGTGGTTTTCCCACAACCAGAGGGGCCTAAGAGAGTGAAAAATTCACCCTTGCGGACTTCCAAGTCCACCCCTTTTAACGCTTTGTGGCTACCGAAGGTTTTCTGGACTTGAGCCACCCAAAGTCCTAATTCAATCTGGCCTGTCAATTCCTCTCATATGCCTCCCTTTACCCATTTTCAGTCTATACTGGCCCACTTCTTCTTTTGGGCCGAAGGTTGACGAACCGGGGCGGCAGAAACAACAGAGAGTATTCTAAACTCTCTTAGGCCAAATGTCTGATGCGCTTTCCCCAAGCATCATAGAGGCTTTATCTATAAATGATGCCGGGATTTTTGCTCTTCAGAAATTTGACCAAAACCGCACCGGAACTTTAGCTCAATCCTTCGAGTGAACCAAGACCGGATAACACCCCTAATGGGATGCCTATAGTAGGACGTTTTTTAACACAACTACCCCTTGGGGGTCAAGCAAAAAACGACCCTATTTATAGGGTTTGTTGAAACCCTATAAACTGAAAGGCTTTGCGTGGAGCTCAAACTCACTTTTTCGCAAAGCAAAGCTCTAAAAATGTTTAAAACTTAAAAACTGCAACCCTGAAAATTCAGGCAAGGCACGGTGTCTTCGCTAATTTATTATGCTTTAGAATAAATTAGGTAGCCCATAATAGCGCAAATCCCGACAAAATGCAGAGCTGCTATTTATATTGTAAAGTCGCCCAAGACCGGTGTATATAAAAAGCACCGAGGCTATTAAAAAACTTAGCCCAAGGCGCAAGGGTTAGCTCTATGCTTCTTACGCAAAATCGAAACTTTAGGAGACGCTGATTTATTAGCGCTTCCTTATAAAGTAGGCAAATTTGCCTACTTGGTCGCTGCCGAAATGTGAGGAAAACCCGATCGTTTTCCGTCCCGCAAGGGCTCATGTAAGGCGGCGTGCCTTGCTGATTAGTTCTGCAAGCAGAATTAATCAGCGCTTCCTTTAGTTTAAAGTTAAGCGAGGCCAACTCATCACACAAGCAAAGCTCAAAAGAGCAGGCTTCATTGAGTCAACAGTCTACCTCGCAATGCACGCCACGAGAGCCGAACTCCCAATTTGACTAATGTGAGCCCCGGTTAAGTTAATGCTTCCCCGCCTGGCAACAACGGACGCGAGTTCCCATATCAATTGAGAGGCGAATTTCTTCGGCAGTAAGGTCGGCCGGAAATAAACAACCACTGACTTTGGCCTGCTTCATGCTGGCGCCGTTTAAATTAGCTTCCGAAAGGTCTAAGCCGTTGAGATTAGCCCCTCTTAGATAGCAATGGGAAAGGTTGGCGTTTTTTAAATTAAACCCCCGCAAATCCAAATCACATAAATTTTGGCCGCTGAAGTCAAAAGTTTTTCCGGCCGAAACAGCTTTGTTGAAAGCTTCTCTGTTTTCTTCAAAGAGTTCTCGTGGTTTGGCCAAGCGTTTGATGTCGGTCATGTTGTCACCGCCTTTCGCCTAAACTTAGGGAAACGCTGATTTATTCTGCTTGCAGAATAAATCAGCTAACGCTCGCCGCCTCACATGAGCCCTACGGGACGGAAAACCATGGGTTTCCCTCTCATTTCGGCGGCGGCAAAGTAGGCAAATTCGCCTACTTTGCAAGGAAACGCTAATTAATCAGCGTTTCCTTAATAAGCTAAAATCTTACTAATATTATATAGAATTATGTTATAATTGGCAAGAGTTCTTTTCGGGGGGAACACATCAATCTAATTTAAGAATTTTCTAGGCTCCTACGGAGCAACTTTGCCGCAAATAGGTCGGTATTTTAATCCCTAAAGTTCGCTTGCGCTCACAGGCAGGGTTAAAATTTTACCGACCAATTTTCTGCAAAGTTCTCCTCCGTCGCCTGATTTTCTAAGGGAAGCGGTGCTGGTTGCGTTATAGCAAATGCTTGGCAAGAGATGTGAGGGAGCTTTGGATGCGTTGGCCCTTGAGTGGCGAAGTTGATTTTTACTATCTCTGACAAAGGAGGGGGTTTTGTTATTAGGAATCAAGTGCAAAAGTGGGTGCCGAGTATGAGTGCAAAAATTATCCTAGCCTATCTTAAGCAGGAAAATGAGCCTCAACTCAAGGCTTTAGCCCAAAAGCTGGCTGCATTTGCCAGCTCTGATGTTGAAGTGGAAATGCGTGCCGATTGTGATCTTGGTTCGGCCAAAGCTGATTTAGTGGTGCTTATTTTTCATTTGCGAGAGGGTGCTTTTACTCCTTTGTCTGAGGGCTTTCAGAATTTAGAGGGGCAGAAGGTCGCTATTTTGGGTTTACTTTCCGGCTCGGTTGATTTGGGGCGGGTTCGCAAAACTCTTTGGCGCACGAAAAATAGGTTGGCTAAAAGTGATGTTTCGGCAGCTTATTTTTGCGCTTTTTTGTCTGCTGAGCCTTTTGGAGTGAGTGGTGATGAGTTGAGTAAGTGCCTTAATTTTATTGAAAAATCAGGGAGCGAAATTGTTAGGCAAAAGCTTGCTCCACCTGTTTTGAAAGTAAAGCAGTAAAGGCTATTTAGTCAATATAGTCTCAGAGCTCGGCTGGTGGGCGAGCTTGTTTCCCTTGGCCGCCTGAGGCGATCTGGTCGCATAGCAATAAAGGCAATCGTGGGTGCAGGTTTCATATTCGCCAATATCTTTACTTTTAAGGCAAGAGCAACCGGCGCGCTGGCCTGTGTCTTTAAGCTGGCGAGTTAATTCGATTTTCTTTTCACCCAGCAGGGGAAGGTCGGTAACTTTAACGCCTAAAAATTTTTTTAAAACCTCGTCTTGGCCAAAAAGCCTGTAGATCAATTCGCCATCGATACACTTGTTAGGTCGGATGCCTAAACTGGTAAAATCTAATGTTTCACAGCAGTTGGCCAGTTTGTAATTCCACTGGCCGTTCATCTTGACTAGTGATGCGGCAAAGGAGAGTTTTTCGTCGTTTGTGAATTCACGTAAAGCTGGTCGAAAATTTTTCAAATTCCGCCTGACTTTTGCGTAACCCTCTATTTCAATAAAGGAAAAAACCAAGCTCTCGGTGTAGCCTTGTAAGTCTTTGCCAATTTTGGCTATGCGGTTGGCTAGTTCCTCCATTGTGAGGTTTTCGGTGAGTAGAAGCGGGTCAAAGCGCCAGATTACGCGCCCGGGGCCTAAAGCATCCACCAGGCGTTTGAATGTGTCGAGACGTTCTCGGTAAGGGGGCAGGTTGGGCTCTAACTTTTCTTTTTCGTAATCATTTAAGGTGAATTGGATATAGGTGTGGATGTTTTTTTGCTTTAATGTGTCGAGGTGGGCCAAAAGGGGCCGAGGGTTTTTTGACCAGAAAACAATTAGCCGCAAGTTGTTGAAGGAAACGTAATTTCGCTGACCGCTAAAGGGATTGAGCCAGGCGCAATAACCTTTATTTAAACGGTGAAAGAACCATTGGCTGTAAAAAGCCGGGACATCTGTGCGGCGGCTGGCCGAGATGATTTCGGGTGCTTGGGCCTTTATGGTCTCTCCGTTTTCACGCTTTAAAAGTAGCTTTTGCCACGGCATATTTGTTTTCTCTGGTTTTAAAGGCGGTTTTTTCAAAAAAACAAGGGGCAACGTGTTTAACGTAACCCCTTGAAATTATTGGTGCGCCGCATAGGAATCGAACCTATAACCTAATGATTAAGAGGCGAGTTTTTAACTAAAACACACTTTCACACACTTTAATCTTTCCCTTGACCTTTCAGATACTTATCCTTATAATCTTAAACAGGCTTTCACAGTGAAAAACCCTTTTTCACCGGAAAAGGTTGTACTATGGTTGTACAGAATTGAGGTAAAAATGGCTAAGGTTTGGACGTCAGCAGGTAGAGGAATCAGGTTTAAGGAACACCCCAGTCGTAAGCACGGGAAACGACCTGATAGATATTACACCCTTTATTACAAGTTTAAGGGCCAAGTTATTACGGAAGGTGTCGGTTGGGCTAGCGACGGCATAACCCAAACCGAGTGCGAAAAAATAAACGCTACCTTGCGAGAAAACCGCAAAGCGGGTGTTTCACCGCAAAGTTATGCGGAAATGTGCCGAAACCAACAGGAAGCAACCACCGCCGCCAAAGAACAAAAAGAATATGAAGAATCTTTAACGCTAAAAGCCATTTTTGAAGGCCCCTATCTGGCCGCACAAATAACGAAAACGGAACATTCTATTAAATCTGAAAAGCATTTAATGAAATACCACATTGAGCCTTTTTTTGTCAATACTCCTTTGCGTGAGATAACCCCCAGCAAAATGGACGAGTTTTTACAATTCCTCATGCAACGGAATTCCGAACGCACCAAAAAGCCCTTCGCACCCTCCACCATTCGCTACATCGTGGCCACTGTTCGCCAGATTTGGAATTATGCCTTAAGCCGGGGGATAACTGAAATTCCCTATCCTGCCAAGCGTATTAAAATTCCCACTATTGACAACAGGCGCACCCGCTTTCTAACCAGAGATGAAGCCGAATTGTTACTTGCGAGCTTGAAAAAGCGTTCCGAGGCTACCCACGATATAGCCTTACTTTCGCTGTTTTGTGGCCTCCGGGCAGGAGAAGTATTTAAACTTCAATGGGCCGAGGTCAATTTTCAAGAAGGTTTTATCCACGTCCGAGACCGTAAAAACAAAGAGAGCGGCACCGCTTGGCTTACTCCACGTGTTAAGGCTATGCTTGAAGGCCGTTTCACCGGCCAAGCCGGGCATGAATATGTTTTCCCGACCAGAGACGGCCGCCGCCCTCAATGGGTAAATAATATTTTTGGCAAAATAGTTGAGGAACTTGGCTTAAACGACGGCATAACAGACAAGCGAGACAAGATTGTTTTTCACTCTTTACGCCATACTTTCGCCAGCTGGCTTGCTCAAAAAGGCGTTTCCTTACACAGTCTTGCCGGGCTTATGGGCCACAAGACAACGATAATGACCCAACGGTATGCGCACCTTTCGCCAGAGGGCCAGCGGTTAAATGCAATGCTAATTGACGACACACCCAAGCCGACCGGGATTTTGCAGTTTAAGCAAAAGGTAGGCTAAAAAAAACCCAAATACGGGGGATATTATGTTAATTCGAATGAACCTGATGAATGTGTTAAAATCTTTCCACATTAGCGACCACAACGCAATAGCTAAGGCGGCAATAGAAGCTGACGCCCGGCATATTTATTGGCGTGAGGGAAGCAAATTCTGGACGCAAGAACAAACGACCGAAATGCTTTCAGACTATACAAACAACATTTGGAAGAGCGTTGAAGAAGAGGTTGACCAAGCGTTAGCAACCGGCGACACAAAAGACACAATATCCCGCCTTGCAGAGTTAGCCGCTTACGAAGAGGACGAGGCAGAGAAGAGGCGAAAGCTTCATATGTGGACGCATGATTTCAGCCGTTACGTCAAAACAGGCCAAAGGCGAAATGCTCTATTTATTGCGGCACACTTGAAAGGAGCCTTGATTTTTTACTCACTAACCGTAAACAAGGAACTTTTTGTTCGTGCTATGATTAGAAGCAATGTAATCTTCAAGGAAAACAAACTTGGCATAAACGAGGAGTTTTACCACAATATAAAAGCAAATATGAAAGCAGAACGGTTGGCCGCCCAAAACCTTGCCATTGAACCGACAATGCACCCAGCCGACCTCAAGAGGCAACCCATTAAAAGGCAAGCTGTCAAACAAGACGAGATGGCGCAATATTGCAAGGTAAGCGTAGGAACTATAAAAAATTGGGAGCGTGGAAAGCACACGCCGCCAAATTACCCCGGCAGAGGTGACAGAACACAAGCTTTGATGTTTGGCAATCAATACAAGGGCGACAGAAGCTTTTCAAGGGCACGCACCGCAGGCCGAAGAGTTGAGAGGCCGGAAACCGGGCACGACATGGAAAATTTAAGCGGAAGTTACTTTGATTAAGGGGCAATAAAAGGATAACATAAAAACTTTTTTTAATATTTTTTCATGTAATAATAACAAGCTCTTGCATTCGTGCGAGGGCTTTTTTTATTGATAAATAAGGGCAAGTAAAGGGTAGTTTTTGCTTATAGGTAAGAACTTTAACAGGAGGTGACCCAATGTCACAAGTTTTAACAAGCGAATGTTTACCCACTGAATGGCGTGACCTTTACGAGAACTTACCCCCTCTTTGCACACGCTACCAGATTGCCCAGCAATCAAACCTTGTAGCCGTCGGCACCATTGCCAACCGTGACAGCCAAAAACGAGGCATTCCCGGCAAAAAACAAGCCGGTAAAAAAATTGTTTACCCAAGGCTTGAGGCCGTCAAGTGGCTAATGGCTTTCGTTGCCGAAGGCAAAGCCGGGGCCGCCTGATGGTTGACCAAAAAAGAACCCCGTCAACCGACACAGCCAACGGGGCACACAATAGAAGTGTTTACGGAAATAATTATACCCTGCCCAGCCCAGATTTTCAAGAGGAATTACGCCAGCAGATGGAGCAGGAATCAAACTTTTTCTTTGATGAATTTGAAGCAAAGCGAACACAGCCGCCACAGCCAGCACCGCCGCCGGAGCCGCCGCCGCCAGAAAAACCCCGCTTTACGCTTTTGAGTGCCGCAGAAATTGCAAGTCAAGGCCCGATGGAGTGGAAGCTTAAAGGCCTTATACCTTGGCTTGGTGTTGGGCAGATTTACGGGCCAAGCATGAGCGGTAAATCATTCCTTGCACTGGATTTAGCCGCCCACATTGCAGAAGGAAAAGCTTGGTTTGGCTACCGAGTTAAGCAAAGCCCTGTTATCTACCTTTGCTTGGAAGGTTCCGAAGGCTTCAAAATGCGTATTCAGGCTTATGAAAGTTGGCACAAGCGGTCAATGCCGCCCGACCTCAAATTTATCATAGAGCCTTTTTCGATTTTAACCGACGCCGTAAGACTTGCCGAAGCAATACCCAAAGGGGCCTTAGTGATAATTGATACTCAAAACGCTAGCGCACCTTTTATAGACGAAAATTCCGCACGTGATATGGGCGCAGTGGTGGAAGCCGCTAAAACAATTGCCCGTGCCATTGAAGGATTCTCACTTCTCATTGCACATTGTGGGAAAAACACAACGAATGGGCCAAGAGGTTCTTCGGTTCAGATTCCCGCTTGGGATTCCTGCTTTGAGGTTAAGCGTAATGGTGAAAGCAGGTCTTGGAAAGTTGTAAAATCTAAAGACGGCGCAGACAATCAAGAGCACAATTTCGCATTAGAACTGGTTCACTTGGGTGAAGACGCAGACGGCGACATGATAACGTCTTGCGTAGCCGTCCCAGCCGAAGGCGCCCGGCAGAAAGAAAAACTTACCCCAAGCCAGCAATACGCACTTGAAAGCTTGCGCACTGCCCTAATGAATCAGTGTTCCGAAAGCGTCCACTTAGACGACTGGAAGCCTGTTTTTTTTACCGGACATACAGCGGACAAGCAGGACAGCAAGCGAACAGCTTTCGACCGAGGCCGCCGAGACCTTGTGTCTTTAGGCCTTGCGAGTGTAAATAATGATTATTACTCACTTTTATAACAATCCGGACAACGGACAAACCCGGACAAAACCCGGACATGTCCGCTTGACAAATCCGGACGGACACGGACACACACCTTTAGGTGTGTCCGGTGTCCGAAGTCCGAGAAGCGAAGCGGTGAGACCATGAGCATTTTAAATTATCTTCCTGCCCTGAAAAAGAAAACTCCCAACGAATACGCCGGGCCGTGTCCAAAATGCGGCGGCGATGACCGTTTTGTTATTTGGCCCAGCGAGGGCCGAGGGGGCCGCTTTAGGTGCCGTGGTTGTGGAGTTAAGGGCGATGGCATTCAGTTCTTGCGAGGGTTCCACCAAATGAGCTTTGCCGAGGCTTGCGCCGCTCTTGGAGAAACGCCAGACCGCTTGCGCTTGGTTCAACCGCCAAGGCCAACAGAGCCGAAAGTTTCTCCTTTGCCGTGCTCAAAATGGCAACAGGCCGCCGCCAAATTCGTTTTGACGTGCCAAAAGCATTTAACCCACCCAGAAGCCCAAGCAACGCTTAAAAGCCGCTTTATCAGCCCTGAAACCGCCCTTCGTTTTGGCCTTGGCTGGAATCCCTCCGACCTTTACCCAACCCGGGAAAGTTTAGGCTTGCCGCCGATAGAGGGCCGCTTAAAAACCTTGCTTCCCCGTGGCCTTGTAATTCCAAACCGCCGCCGTGCCGGAATCATGGCCTTGACCATTCGCACCCCTGACGGCCGCCCAGAAGGCCGCCCCAAGTATTGGCAAACTGCTGGAAGCGCAAACTTGCCTATTGTTTATGGCCGCAAGGCCGCCCCGGTATTTTTGTTCGAATCGGCTTTAGACGCCGCTCTATTGTGGCAGGAAATGCAAGGCCAAGCCGCCGCCGTGGCCTTCATGGGAAGCACAAAAAACCTTGATGATTTAACCCGGACTTTTGTCGATGAAGCCGCCCTTGTGGTTGCTTGCCCAGACAGTGACACAGCAGGTGATACCGCTTGGCAGGAGTGGAAGAAAGTTTTTCCCTTCTGCCAGAGAATAGCCACCCCCGAGGCCAAAGACCTAACCGAACTGGCCGCAAAGCATGGAGGAGTCGGTATTATCCAAACATGGGGCCACACAGCTTTAAAGCTTGCCCTTAAGCAAGAAGCACGCCAAGCTCAAAACATAATAAAAACAGGTAATTATGAAGATTATTGTTGATTCAAGGGAACAGTGCCCTTACACCTTCACCGGGCCAGCATATGAAGCCGCAACGGTTGAAGTGGGCACATTGGCCACCGGTGATTATTCTCTTGCCGGATTTGAAAGCCTTATAGGAATTGAAAGAAAGTCTTTGGCTGATTTAACCGGCACCCTCACCACGGGCCGAGACAGGTTTTCTCGTGAGTGCGACCGGGGCCGAGGTCTTCAATATTTCGGGCTTGTAGTTGAGGCTTCACTTGAGGACGTCCGCCAACACAATTACCGCTCTAAAATGAGCCCAAAAGCCTTAATTCAAAGTCTGGCAAGCTTTAGCGTCAAATACGGCTTACACGTCCATTTTTGCGGCACCAGAGAGGGGGCCGAGTATATTTGCTATTCACTTTTGGAGAAATTCTTAATCCACCAACAAAGAACTTTTGAAACCCTTAAAAAACATTTGGAGGTAAAAAAATGAGCGATAACACCGAGCGTGAAAGTTTTGTCGGTGAGGCTTTGGCAGTTTTGGAAAAATACCCCGGAGTGATTCCACCAACCGAAAGCCAACTAAAAGCGACCGTTGAAAAGATGAACAAGGCCGCCTTTAAAACTAGCCAGCTTCTTTTAACCGCACTGAAAGCCAACTTGGAGGCTAAATCATGAATATTAAACAGCTTTTACCGTATGGCGTGATTATTGCATTTCTTGCCGTGGCCGTTTATATTATAAGTGGCTTTGAAATAAGCCGTCGACTAGATACCGTTGAGAACTTTCAATGTTATATCGTCAATCCCTCCGAAGGAACAGCAAGCCCAGCCCGAACCCTTGAGCGGAGAAAATACCGCCTTTTTGTTTCGTGGAATGGAAGCGACCTTTTCAGCGTTGGTAGAAAAACGAGGGCAAGCAATGGCAACTAAGAAACCTGAAAATTTAGGCGCAAATGAGGCCCGGACGCCACAAGGCCGCTTTGCAAAGGGTGTTTCTGGTAATCCCCGAGGCAAGCCTAAAGGAACCAAGCATAAGGCCACAATGGCCGCTCTAAGCTTGCTTGAAAACGAATCCGAGGCCCTAACCCGTAAGGCCGTTGAGATGGCTTTAACAGGCGACACAACAGCCTTGAGGCTTTGTTTAGAAAGGTTAGTTCCACCTTGCCGGGAAATGCCTTTACCGTCTTTGAATTTGCCCAGCGTGGGCAAGGCGAGCGACCTTCCGAAGTTGTCTCAAAAGCTACTTGAAAGCCTAGCAGGAGGCGAACTTTTACCGAGCCAAGCCGCCGCAATTTCCGCACTTGTGGGCAGTCATGCGAAGGCTTTAGAGCTTCACGAATTAGAAAGCCGCATTTCAGCTTTGGAGGCAGACAATGAGTGACCTTAAACGCCGTCTAAAAAAACTTGAACCGCCACCCTTTGAGCCTGTGTTGTGTAGTTGGCGATTAGAAAGAGCCGGGGGGATTATCGAAGAAGGCTTTGGCACTTACGACGATTTAGGCCGGGCCATTTTCGGGCCAGATTCCGACCAGCTGGAAAGTGAGGAGGCAAACAATGAACAACTTTCAACACCGCTTAAAAAAACTTGAGGGCAAAATTCCTGCTAGCCTAACAATCTTGATTGAAATGCCCGATGGTTCCCACATTGAAGGCACTGTTAGTGACCTTGCGAGGCTTCACAGTCAAGGAGCTTCTTTCAAAAAAGTGCTTTCAGGTGCTGACCTCAAAGATATTGACGCTATACTTGATATTATTTGCCCGGCAAACGGTGTGATTTGAAAACACACCAATTTTCACCCTTGCAAAAGCCGCTGTTTCTTGTTATTATAATTATCAGGCCGCCAAACGCTACAGCAAAGCCAGTGTGAAGCTATCCAGAATAGCACGACCCGAGCAAAGGCTAAGAGCAAGAGGGCCGCCGCCGCCTCCCCACTTTCAAAAAGGTTTTGGGGAGGCTTTTTTATAGTTACTTACTAATAGGCTAATTTTTAGTATCTAGTTTAATCCTATGCTTGTTCATTCCGTAGGCGTTTAGTTTGGTAGTATTCTTCGGCAAGTATAGTTGTTGTGAACTCTGCTTCGTTTCCAGTCACAAGTTCTACATTTTTACGAATATCTTCTAGAGGAACTCTAAAAAATTCTTTCCGCAAATTAACAGCGTTCATGCGGTTGTTATGAAAAATCTTGTGTAACTCGTTTTCAAGCTTCGGGGCATCTTCCGTAAAAATAATAGCATGGACGTCAAAGCTAAAAGGAACAGAAGCGTCCCCAAGTTCTTTAACACGCTCCATAGGGTCAAGGCGGCGAGTCATGCCTATTTTATAAACATCTTCACCAAATGAACCTATATTACTAATTACGTAAATATGCCCACGTTTTGTTTGCTCTGCCATGCTTTTAGTGCGTTGAGCTTTTTCGTGGGCTTCTTGTAATTCTCTTTCTAGTTTTTCAATGTGTTCTTGAGCTTTTTGTTTTTCTTGTTCATTCAACTGCTCAAATTCAGCCCGAGCCTTAACGAGCATTTCCGCATAAACTTTTTCTTCTTGCTCTGCTTTCTTTAAAGCTTGCTCATACTCACGAGTTGCTTTTTCTTCTTCACGAATTTGTTCTTTTATAAGACGCTGTTCGTCTTGTTCTTCCTTTTTCTTAAGTTTAAATTGGAACTGTAAGCGGCATTCTTCAAGTTTTAGGTTTAAATATTCTTTGCTAAAGCCATAGCGCAAATCTGCACTTGCTTTTTCAAGGTCACCTGCTAAGCTGGCTATTTGCTTAAGTGTCCGCTCTAGGTTGGCAGGGCCTATTTTACCAATCAAAAAATCACATTCTATATTAAATGTGCGAATAATTAACTTTTTTTGCGAAGAATACAACTTGTCTATGAAAGATAAATCAATATTGACAGCAGAGCTTTTCATTGAAAGTTTTAATACATTATCTGATTTTATCAGCTCTTTTTGTTTTTCACGCACTGACTTTATTTCAACGGCAAACCGTTCTGATGTCTCAAATAAATAGTCGGGCATCTCAAAATGCCCATAGCCGACAAAATCTTCAATTCTCGAGTATAAATCGACCTTAGACTTAATTTTATTGATTTGAACATCGGCTTCGGCATTTTTTGCGTCTAACGACTCTATTTTATCCCAAATAGTTTCGAGTTCAGCCTCTTTTTCTTTTACAGCTTTAATAAGAGCCCGTCTTTTCTTTTTTAATTCTTGCAAGGCCTTTGTCTCATTGTCAAGCTTATCATATTCTTCTTGCAAAGCTTTGACTCGCTCTTTAAAGGGAGTGATTTTCTTTTTCTGAATCTTGCGAACTGCAAAAATTGCACCGTGATTGATTAACACAACTAAAACAATTAGCGACACAATACCCCAGAAAGTATTCATAACCGACCTCCCTTAAGAATAAGTTGTCCTTAATATGCCTTGCACCATTTCTTGCCTATTTTGAGACCTCACCTCTAAAGCCTTTAAACCAGCTTGGAGAAAGTCTTTTTCTGCTTGTTTCTTTTCGCTGGCTAATTGCTTTTCTAGCATTCTTTCAGAAGCTTCAAGCTGCTTCAATTGTTTAGCCCGAGCCCGTTGTTGTTGCATCTTTTCACGTTCAGCCTGCTTCGCTTGACGCTCAATTTGCTTAAACTCACGTCCTATTTGACGGCTAGCTTTCCGGCCTACTTTAAAAAAACCTTTTAATAAGTTTTTCCCCATAGCGTCACCATATAAAATTTTATAACGTTTGAGTGTAAATCACATTTGCTAGACTATTTTTTTATAGTAACGTATTCTTTTTATATCCTCAAGGTTAAAGAAACAATTATTTTATTCCTGCCGTGCGGTGGGATTTTTTTTGCTCAAAAAGTGGCATTTTCAAACTTGAAACTTGCGAAGGCTAAAACCGCCGCTTTAAAAATAGAAATGGAAAAGGTTGTACTATGGTTGTATAAAACGGCTTTTTAAAAAAATAAGGGGCCACGTGTTTAACGTAACCCCTTGAAATTATTGGTGCGCCGCATAGGAATCGAACCTATAACCTAATGATTAAGAGTCATTTGCTCTGCCTAATTGAGCTAGCGGCGCCGGTGAATTTTGTCTCAACCGAAAGACTATTAATATTAGACTAAGGAGAGATTTTTGTCAACTGGGAAATTTGATTTTCTCGAGGGACTATGGGGATAAATTTCGATGCTCACCTCCGGGGATCGGTCAACCCAAATATCCTTCAAACGCCTTCGGCTTCGCTTCACTTCGGCTTAACGCCTTCGTTTCGCTTGCAAGGCGGAGTTTAAAGGATATTTGGGTCGACCGACCCCCTTCGGTTCGCTTAGGGTGCGTTAGTTTTTAAGCATAAAT